>JAYZDP010000043.1:0-7528 GCA_036337765.1 Acidobacteriota bacterium | reverse complement strand
GATCCCCGACCGTGGCGCTCACCCACTGCACGCCCACTCCGAAGCCCTCAGAGTCCACCAGGAACTGGTCGTTGGCGGGACTCTCGGACGCACGGTCCCCGGCCTGGGCCGAGAAGAAAGACGCGAACTCCTGATCGTGGCCAAAGAGGGCTATGCGCCACTCGCCACCGGCACCGTCGACGTGAGTCAGCCGCAGCGCGAGGCTGGTGGCGTCGGTGTCGTTGCCGGTCAGCGGGGTCCCGTTGCCGCGATCCTCCTCGAAGTAGTTCGCCCGCGCCGAGATCCCCGTCGACTCGCCTATATCGGCGGTGTAGCGGACGCCGCCGTTGAGGTGCTCGGAACTCGCAGGCACGTCGATGGGCCCTCGATCCTGCGGCGCCAGCACATGGAAGCCACCGGTGTCGAAGGCGTTGATTCCGACGTAGATCCCGCTCGACGAAAACTGCTCGCTGACCGAGGCGTCGAGCATGTAGGTCGAACGATCCCCGACCTCGGCCCGTACGCTCGCCGCGCCAGCCTGGGGATCGCGAGTAAACAGGTGGATGACACCGCCGAGGGCGGAGTTCCCCCACAGGTTCGAGGCCCCGCCGCGCACGACCTCGACCCGCTCGATCGTGTCGAGCGAGACCCGGCTCCAGTACACCCAGCCCCCGAATGGGTCGTTGAGCGGAATATCGTCCAGCAGCACAAGAGTTCGGCTCACACCGCTGGGGCCGATGCCGCGCAACGACACGCCTTGGCTAGTCGGGTGGGCGGTCAGGCTTGAGGAGCGCCGAAACAGGCTGAAGCCGGGTACCTGGCGCAGGAAGTCGTCGGTGGTCAACGAAGCCGAGCGCTCGACATCGTCCTCGGTGAGCACGGTGGCGTTGGCCGCCACGTCCTCGACCGGCTGCTCGAACCGCGAGGCGGAGACCACGACGGTCTCCTCCCAGACTTCCTCGGGATCCGGGTCCTGCCCCCAGGCCCCGACAACGATCAACTGCAGAAGGACGGCCCCTGCCAGGACCGTCCGGAATCTGCTAAACGCGGCTTTAGTCATCGTTTCAGTCCTGTTCCGATCGTTAGGCCAGGTTTCCCCATGCCCTCGTCTGCTCGGCAATGGGCTCGGCGACCGGTTTGTTCGGTTTGGCACCGCGAAGGACGTCGACCGCGTCCGTCAACCCATCGACCGTGAGCGGAAACATGGGAAATACCTGTCGGATCATGCGGATCGTCGGAGCATTCCAGATTCGCTTCGGTTCGGGATTCAGCCACACGGACTTCGGGCACCGCTTGCGGATGCGCTTCAGCCAGTCGAGCCCCGTATCGGGGTTGTCTTGGTAGTAGTCCACCGCGCCGCCGCTATAGGTCAGCTCGTACGGACTCATCCAGGCGTCTCCGACCAGAACCACCGACCAGGTCTCGTCGACCTTCTTCAGCGCATCGCGAGTCTGCTCGCCTCGCCAGCGGCTGATGTCGGTGTAGATCTTCTCGTAGACGCAGTTGTGAAAGAAGCGCGACGTGAACTTCTTAAAGTGGCTGGCCCGATGGGCGGCACTGAAGAGACGCTCGCACAGAACCGTGTGCGGGTCCATGGAGCCGCCCACATCGATCAGCAGCATGAGCTTGATCTTGTTCTTTTTCGGCGGACCGAAGACGAGGTCGATGTCGCCGCCGTTGCGGGCGCTCTCGTCGATGGTGCGGTCAAGGTCGAGCTCCTCGGGGCCCATGTCCTTCTCGAGCCGGCGCAGGCGCCGTAGAGCGACGCCGATCTGGCGGGTGTCGAGAATGCGGTCGTTGCGCAGGTTCCGAAACCGCCGCGACTGCGCGATCTGGACCGCCGTGCGGCCACCACCGCCGCCGCCTACGCGGATTCCCTCAGGGTTCTCGCCGCCGTGGCCGAAGGGCGACGTGCCACCCGTGCCGATCCACTTGTTTCCCTTGTCGTGGCGGCCGTCCTGCTCTTCAAGACGTTTCTTGAAGGTTGCGAGCAGCTCCTCGAAACCCAGCGCCTCGAGCGACTTGCGCTCCTCCTCGGTGAGCTCGCGCGGCAGCTCAGGGTTCTGCAGCCACTCCAAGATCTCGTCGGTGACGTCGAAGGTCTCAGCGACGTCTGAGAAGAAAGTGGCGAACGCCCGGTCGAAAGTGTCGAAGTCCGCCTCCCTCTTGACCAGCAGCGCCCGCGACAAGTGGTAAAAAACGGTCAGGTTGGAGCGGGCAAAGCCCTCGGTCATCGACCGCATGAGCGCCAACCACTCCATCATGGAGACTTTGAGGCCGTAGCCCCGCAGGTGGTACAGGAAACCAGTAAACACGGACGCCCCGGTCAGTTCACGCGACTGCGGCGCTGAGCGGTGGAGGCCAGATTGGTGTCGGCCTCGCGCTTGAGGAGCACGCCGAGGAAGGGCAGCTCGTTCTCGATGGACTCGGCGTCGACCCCACCGCGGCGCAGGGCCGCGATCCAGTCGATGAGCTCCGACGTCGACGGTCGTTTGCGCAAGTCGGGCAGGTCACGCAACCAGTAGAAGCGCACCAGTACCTGGCGTAGCAGCTCGTCCTCGATGTCGGGATGGTGAACCCTGACGATGTCTTCCATCAGCTCCTTCTCGGGAAACTCGATATAGTGAAAGACACAGCGTCGCAGGAACGCGTCGGGAAGCTCCTTCTCGGCGTTCGAGGTGATGATGACGATCGGCCGATGCGTCGCCGTGTGGGACTCGTTGGTCTCCTCTACCGAGAAGCTCATACGGTCGATCTCGTGCAGCAGATCGTTCGGAAACTCCATGTCGGCCTTGTCCACCTCGTCGATCAGCAACACCACCCGCTGGTCGCTAAGGAAGCTCCGGCCGAGCGGCCCGAACTTGATGTAGGCGGACACGTCGGAGATGTCGCGATCGCCGAAGCGGGCATCGTTGAGGCGGGCAACGGTGTCGTAGAGGTACAGACCGTCCTGACCCTCGGTCGTCGACTTGATGTTCCAGGTAATCAGCTCCATCACCAGCGAGTCGGCGATCGCCTCGGCCAACACCGTCTTGCCGGTGCCGGGCTCGCCGCGGACCAAGAGCGGCTTCTCGAGGGCGATCGCTACGTTGACTGCGTCAGAAAGCTCGGGAGAAACGATGTAGTGCTCGTTTCCCGAAAAGCGCTGAAATGCCATGAGACTGGGCTCCCTGTGATTTGAACTGGGCGGAGATCCGAGGGTTGGGCCGGCTGTGGAGCGCAGAGTGTACTACAAGGCCTGTGGGGGTCTGCGCGCCTTTCATCGGTCGGATCCAGCAGCGTTTTGGCGTGCTAAATTGCACCGGTGCAGGCGAACGCGAGGTCAGATTTGCCGGTGCTCACACTGCTGACATGCATCCTTTCTACGCCCGTTTCAGCCGCTGCCGAAGGGCAGCCGGTGGAGCTGACAGGGCGCGTCCGTTGTCTCGAGGCCGAGGCTTCCGCTGCGGATCCCGCTGACCACCCCTGCAACGCAATCGGCGCGCGCTTCATGTTCGATACGGCCGATGGCCGGCAGGTGTCACTGCTCGACGACGACCCAAAGGCGGGTGCCTTCCTCGACCCGGTCGTCCGATCGCGAGCCCTGCTCCTACGAGGGTGGGAGCGAGGTATCGATGGCTTCGAGATCCTCTCCGTCTTCTCTGTCCTTGACGGCCGTAAGCACCACGTTCACTACCGCTGCGACGTTTGCGACATCACCGCCTCCGGCCCGGGACCGTGTTGGTGCTGCGGTGCCGACTTCGAGCGGCGCGAGGTAGCCGTAGACACCCACGAGGAGTGATCGATGCCCCGTCTCGACCACGATCAGCTGCGCGAGCTCTTCGAAACCTCCGACTACATGGTCGCCTTTACCGGCGCCGGCATCAGTACCGAGTCCGGGATCCCGGACTTCCGCAGTCCCGGAGGCATCTGGACGAAAATGCAGCCGATCGACTTTCGCGACTTCATGGGCTCGGAGGAGATGCGCAAGGAGTCGTGGCGCCGCAAGATCGGCTCCGACGGCACCATGGCGAACGCCCAGCCAAATCGTGGCCATCGGGCCCTTGCTGAGCTCGTCAACCGCGGTATCTGCCGCAGCATCATCACCCAGAACGTGGACGGCCTGCACCAGGCCTCCGGCGTCGCCGATGACCGCGTGATCGAACTGCACGGCAATGCCACCTACGCGCGATGCCTCGAGTGCATGAAGCGCTACGAGCTCGGCCCGATCGTCGAGAACTTCAAGCGCGACGAGATCCTACCGATCTGCGATGCCTGCGGCGGCATCATCAAGACCGCGACCATCTCGTTCGGCCAGGCGATGCCTCTCGATGAGATGCAGCGCTCCGAGGCCGAGACCGACCAGTGCGACCTCTTTCTCGCCACCGGGTCCTCGCTCGTGGTCTATCCCGCGGCGGGCTTCCCCGCCCTTGCCAAGCGCAACGGCGCCAGGCTCGTGATCCTGAACCGGGAGTCGACCGACCTCGATACGATCGCGGACCTTGTGATTCACGACGAGATCGGCGTTACGCTCGGGGCGGCAGTGGGCGTCGACTGATCGCCTGGAGAACGCCATGGCTTGCACCCGATTCGCCGCCTTCTGCACAATCCTGGTCGTCGCCGCTCCCCTCGCCGCGCAGCGAGCCACCCGCGCGCAGCGCGAGCTCGGCGAACACCTCTTCGCCGAGACCGCGCTCGGCAACCCGGGCAGCAGCTTCCAGGCTGCCTGCGATACGTGCCACAAGAGCGGCAAGGACCCGCGGGGGCGAGGCGAGCTCTATTACAGCGACGGCGAAGAAGTCAGCCTACTCCCGGCGGCGGGCAGCCGGGCGCAGGACACTACCCTGCGTAACACGCCGGCTCTCGCCGATCTCGAGCTCGGTAGCCGCTTCGGGCGCGACGGCCGCTACGCCTCCCTTGAAGAGCTCCTGCAGGACAAGCTGGTATCGAGCCACATCGGCTGGAAGGCCGCCGATCGCGAGCGCGCCATCGATCTGCTGCAGACCAATCTGCTCAACGAGCCGAACAGCGACTACGAGCAGCTCTTTCGCGCCGCCTACCGCCTCGACATCGAGGAGCTGAGCCCCCAGGGGGTCTACGAGGCGACTGCCATCGCGCTCGCCAACTACCTGCGCCTCATCCGCAGCGAGCTGACGTCGGGATGGGACGCGTTCGCCGACATGAACCGCATCCCGATCGGGCCGGCGCGCGATGAAGCACCCAAGCACTACGCGGGCCGCATCGCGGGACGGATCTCGAACCAGGAAGGGCGCGTGCTCATCAAGCGGCCCATGGGATTCGGTCAGGACGCCTACGAGGGCTTCAAGACCTTCTTCCGCGTCGACGGCGACGCTTCTGTCGGTAATTGCGTGTCGTGCCACGTGCCGCCGTCGTTCACCGACAACCTCTTTCACAACACCGGCATCTCCCAGGCGGACTACGACTCGCGCCACGGCGACGGAGCCTTCAACGAACTCGAGGTTCCGGGACCGGACACGACCCGCCCGCGCCCGAGCCTGCTAGCCAATCCGTCGTCGGGCGACCGCAATCTGGCCGACCTCGGCTACTGGAACTGGGTCGACCCCGCAACCGCACCCGAGCGTGGTGAGGGGGAAGGTGCCGCAGACCTGCTCAAAAGGCTAGTGGGCGCGTTTCGTACGCCGAGCCTGCGCAATCTGGCAAGAACCCGCCCCTACATGCACAACGGTGCCTACGATTCGATCGAGGATGCCGTCACTGAGATCGTGCGTATCAATCAGCTCGCGAGGGACGGAAAGCTGCGCTCGATTTCTCCAGAGTACGAAGTGATGAAGCTCTCGCCGGGAGACATTCCACACCTGACGGCGTTTCTCGAATCCATGGACGAGGTCGACGCTGACACCTTCCGCGAGCTATTGCTGAACTTCGAGAGCGATTGATTTGTGTGCCGGTAGCTCACAAATCAATCCGATGTCTCATGGCGCCGCAGACGACGTGTGCTCGGGATCGCTCCTGCTCTGATTGGACTAGTGCGGTCTGTGGACCTCGTAACCTTGGGTGGCGAGCTGGCCTAACAGCCCTTCGGGGCGCTCTATCTCGGACATGGGTAGTGCTGCGACCGACGATCCCGTCCCGCGCAGGGCGGTCTCAGCAGCCTGAAGCCATGCCTGGTCCCGGACTGCGATGAAGCCACGGAACGCCTCGGCCGAGGAGCCGCAGGGAAGTCGGGGATCGGCGGAGTCGCTCGCGGGCACCGCCTCACCACGAGCCCAGGCTTCTGCCCGGTTTCGAAACTGGTCTAGCTGTGAGTCGAGCTGAGACAGGGTGTCGTCGAAACAGCGAAGATCCTGCTCCGCCGAGATCGAGCCAAGCGCCGCCAGTAGGTCCTTCGGCAAGACCTCCACCGAGGTCCGCACGGACTCGAGGCTGGCCTTACGAGCCGCGCGTCGGATCGCGGCCAGCACTGCGACCGGCTTCGACAGGCCCTCGGCAGCTACCGCCAACTCGAACAGCTCCTCCGCCGCGGCGTAGGGACGCAGCTTCTCAAAGCTATCGCGCGGAGCGTAGCGGCCGCGAATCCGGCCGAAGAGAAAGTAGCGGTCACGCGACAGGACGTCCTTCAGCTTCTTGCCTCCGGCATTGCGCTCCAGGCGCTTCACCTTGCGCAGGGTCCCGATCGCGGCGAGTGGGTTCGCCACCTTCGACACCAGCTCCGGTACTGCCAGGTAGCGCTGGGACACGGCGACGGCGCTTTCGATGGAATCCAGGCTCAAGCTCAGGTCGGCGGGGACAACGGCGGGGACACCGATGATCCACAGCGTCGAGGCCTCGCCGGTCACCCGCCATAGGGCCGGCCCGGGCCCGTGACCGACAACGTCGAGCGACTCTCCGAGGCCGCCGTCAGTCGGCTCCGCCGCTGGTTGAGCGAACGCAGCGGCCGCCGCCGTCAGTACAAGCCACAAGCCCGCCATGCCTGATCGGCACATCCTAGGCACCCCAACAAACGATTGGTCGCAGCACTTCCCGAATCCGTCAAAATTCTTCGCGCATGCGCACCAACCAATGTACGTCGCGGCGCGTTCCATCCAGCGGATAGGTCACATCCACATCAATCATCCGCCCTTCCGCCGACCGGCTCGAGGCCAGGCGAAGACCGACTCCGACGTTGACGACCTCAAAAGCTCCCAGTGTGCATAAAGGCGCTGCTCGAGAGTGACAAGCCACCGGCGATCTCCATCGCGGAATCGTAACGGATAGCCGCAGGCCCCAGTCGCCGCCGAGCAGGAGCTGACGATCCGGATCGAGGTTGCGGGCCATAGCGACGCGTACCGAGCTGAGCAGCTGATCTCGGCCCCAGGTGTTGAACAAGCGGTTCTCGCCGTGAAGGCCCACAAAGACAAAGTGATCACCTGCCAGCCGAAAGCCGTCTTCGAAGGCGGCGGTCGCCACCGCCAGTTGCTTCGTGTTACCGAGCGATTGCGCGGCGTAGCCCAGCCTCAGCCTCACGTCACGACCAGGTTCAAATCCTCGGTGCGTGACAGTTGATCGACGTTCTGTCGCCCAATGAAGCCGTCGTTGATCCACTGCAGCT
>JAYZDP010000042.1:0-35086 GCA_036337765.1 Acidobacteriota bacterium | reverse complement strand
GACGCACATGTTGGTGAAGAAACCGACGTGTACGACACGGCGAATGCCGGAGTCCCGCAAAGCGACCTCGAGCTTGGTGCCGACGTAGCCGCTGTTGACCCTCTTGCCGAAGACCGTCTCTCCTGCGAGAGGCTCGAGCCCGGCCTTGAAGCCATAGCCCACGTGATCGCTGCGCAGCGGGGAGGCCGCCTCGCGACTGTCGTGACGAGTGAAGAGCACTGTCAGCCCGTGCTCACGCCAGGCGGTCAGAAGCAGGGCGATACGGCCCTCTACGCCGGGGTTGTTGCGGCGCCCGCTCTGTCCTCCCCAGTGAGTGAGCTCGTCCACGCCACGCTGGACGTCGATCAGCACAAGTGCCGTCTCGGAGCCGAATCGTCGAATCACGTCTACCTCAACCTGCCCCAGCCGCCCGCAAGATAGCTCACAGCGGCCTTTCCCGTCTCTTCCCAATGGAGGCGAAGGGAGATCGAGATGTACACTGTACGCATGGTCCGCGTTACCGCAACCGAGGCAAGACGACGGCTCTTCAAGCTCATGGATGCCGTCGAGAGAGGCGAGGAGGTCACCCTCGAGCGAAGGGGCGTTCGCTTCCGACTCGCACTCGAAGCGCACGGCCCTAGCCCAGAGATCCCGAGCTCGCCCCTCCGAATCTTGGATCCAGACCTGCTGGACGGTGAGTGGACCTGGCAGACCGGCGAGGATGGCGAGCTCGTCTTTCGCTCGAGGAGGCGGGACGCCTGATCCTCCTCGACACGAGCGCCGTGCTGTGGCTTCTCAGTGGGCACCGACGAGCGAGACCGCTCGACGAATCCGGCGCGCGCCTCTTCCTGTCGCCGGTCTCGATGTTGGAGCTCAAGTTGCTCGCCGAGGTCGGTCGGATCGGCGAGACGGCAGGCCGCTCTCTCAATGAGGTGCCGGGCGACTCACGCTGGGAGCTCGACAACCCGGAGTGCGAGGTTCTGTTTCGTCACGCCCTGCCGATCGAGTGGACTCGGGACCCCTTCGATCGGCTGCTCATGGCTCACGCAACACTACGCCGCTGGCGCTTCGCCACCGGAGACAGGGCCATTCTCGAACGACTTCCAGCGGACAGGGCGATGGCACTGTAGCTCGCTGCGGACGTCTGTCGTGCCGCGGTCTCGATTCTGTACGACAATGGCACCCATGCTGAGCGAGATCACCAAGACACGTCGACACGTGTTGAAGACCGCCGCAGTCGGGGCGCTCGCGGCTCCTTTTCTCAACTTCGGAAGTTTCCGGATCTTCGCGCAGAGCGACCGTTCCTACTCGGCACAGGCAATCGATCTCGTCGAGCGACGGCGGCGAGGTCCCGACTTCTTCGCCAACTTCGAGCGAGCGCTCGAGGGCAACCGACTCGCCGCACCGGTTCTCTACCCCGGTTCGATCCAGCGCACCAGCTTTGCGGAGCAGGCCGAGGACAAGGGCTACATGACCCTGGCGGTCGAACCGCCGGAGAATGGTGGCAGGCTGGTTTCGAAGCGATTCCACCGCCTTCCCGCACGTCCGATGGTCGCGCTCGAGCTTCACCCGGGCACGCTGCGGGGGGAGGACACTCGAGCGTGGCTCGAACGCCAAGCCAAGGCACTCCCGCCCGATGCCGTCCTGCGTCTGCGCGTCGTCTCGAGCCCTTCGGGACCCTCTCCCCGAATCTCGAGCCAGGCGCTACGCTCCGCCGTGCCCGACACGATGACCCTGCAGGTCGTCTGGCCACGTCGCGCCGACGCGGGGAGGGCAGCCGCCGAGGGGAGCCGATGACCATTGCCGTGATCGACGCAGAGACCGTGGAGCGCGTGTTGACGATGCCGGTGTGCATCGACCTGATGGCGCAGGCCCAGGCCGCGATCAGCCGTGGCGAGATCGAGCTGCCGTTGCGCACGGTGCTGCCGGTCGCCGGCGAGAACACCTTCTACGTCATGCCTGGCGAAACCCCCGACCCGCCGGTCTTCGGCGCCAAGCTGTGCAGCCGCTTCGCCGCCAACCCGAGCGCAGGGTTTCCGGCCATCCAGGGCCAGATCGTGCTCTTCGACTCACGCGACGGCGCCCCGATCGGTCTCATCGAAGCAGCCTCGGTGACCGGCATCCGCACCGCCGCGGCCAGCGGCGCGGCCACCCGCGCGCTGGCCCGAGACGATGCTCACGTCGTTGCCCTCCTGGGCTACGGAGTGCAGGCGCGCACCCACCTCGAGGCGATGCGCACGGTGAGGCCGGTCGACGAAGTGCGGGTCTGGGGTCCTTCTATCGACAAGGCCCGGCACTTTGCCGAGACCGAGGGCGCGCGCCAGGGGGTGGTGGTAACGGCGGTAGAGACTTCACAAGAGGCGGTCACGGCGGCGGACCTGATCTGCGGTGTCTCCAACGCCGACGAGGCGATCATCGAAGGTCCCTGGGTGTCGCCCGGCGCACACCTCAATCTGGTGGGCGCGCACGGCCCGACTCACCGCGAGGCGGGCGGCGACGTGATGGCGGCGGCACGCATCTTCACCGAAGTCACGGCGTTCGGGCTGGCGGAGTCTGGCGATCTCAACCGGGCGATGGCCGAGGGCAAGGTAAGCGCGAGCGACATCGTCGGCGAGGTCGGCGACGTGATCGACGGCCGACTCGAAGGTCGCACGAGCGACGACGACATCACCGCCTATCTCAGCCACGGCAACACGGCTCAGGACCTCTACGCCGCGCACTACATTCTTCAGAACGCGGGCTAGCATGGCCAGGCAGTCGATGCGCTCTCTCTACAACGACTTTCCCGAGTGGTGGCCGCTGATGTCGGCGCCGAGCGAGTACGAGGAAGAAGCCGCGATTTACGCCGACCTACTGCAGGGGGCCTGCGACGGGCCAATCGAGACCCTGCTCGAGCTCGGATCGGGTGGCGGCAACAATGCGCTTTTCATGAAGAAGCGTTTCGGCCAGCTCGTGCTCACCGACCTCGCCCCGGGGATGCTCGAGGTCAGTCGAGCGCTGAACCCGGAGTGCGAGCACCAGCAGGGCGACATGCGTGACCTGCGCCTCGATCAAACGTTCGACGCTGTCTTCGTTCACGACGCGGTCTGCTACATGGCAACCGAGGGGGACTTGCGCCGGGCCATGACAACCGCCGCGGAGCACTGCCGGCCCAGCGGCGCCGTGCTGTTCGCTCCCGATCACATTAGCGAAAGTTTCCACGCCTACACCGACGAAGGTGGGCACGACGAAGACCCTCGCGCCCCCGACGAGGTGCCGCGCGGCCTGCGCTATCTGGGCTGGGCCTGGGACCGCGATCCCGACGACGGACTCTACGAGGTCGACTACGCGTTCATCCTGCGCGAGCGAGACGGCTCGACCCGCGCTGTCCACGAGAGCCACCAGGAGGGTCTCTTCTCTCGCGCGCGCTGGTTGGAGCTACTCTCCGACGTCGGATTCGAGGCCCGCGCGGTGCCGCTCGAGCACTCCGAGGTCGAGCCGGGTCTCCACGAGATGTTCGTCGGCACGCGACGACCCTAGCGCCCCATTCCACCTGCCTAGGCTCCGCCTGCGCAGGCTCCTAGGTGGTTCGTAGCCTCCCGGTTGGGCGAGCGCCGGCATCGACCAGGCCATGGCACTCCAGCCAGGCGACCGCGTCCTCGGCATCGGCCTCGAACCACGCTTGGGTGCACCCGAGGCGAAAGGAGTATCCCCAGGCGTCCATGTCGGCGAGCATCCGCCGGCGTCCGAATCCGCACAGCTCATCGGCGAGCAGGATCGACAGGTAACAGACCGCCGATTCCTCGAGGTCGTCGCCGCCGGCATCGGTATCAAGGGCCGCCCGACGGCGGTCGTCCATGCAGATGAAGTGACAGGCCTCGTGCAGCAAGCTGTGAAGCGGGGTGTCCTGGCGCAGATAGAGAGTCGAACCGACCAGGCCCGCCTCCGAATCGCCCCAATAGCTCCCCGGTATCTCCATCGCGCTTGAGACTCGCTCCAAACTCAATCCATACCGAGAAAGAAGCTCTGTTGCAGTTGAAACGCCTGGCCCGATCACACGCATGATCAATCCGCCTCCACTAGACCAGCCTAGAGTAGAGTCCCTCACTAAGCCAAGCACACCCTAGGGGTCCCAGTGAATTCAAACGACCCTGGCTATGCCGATGCATTCGTCGTCGTCGGCCCCCATCGCACCGGCACGTCCCTCGCTGCCGGCGTGCTCCACCTGCTGGGTGTCGAGTTTGGCTCCCACCTCTTGCCTGGGAACGAGTTCAACCGGAAGGGACACTGGGAACACCGAGATATCGTCGCCGTTCATCAAGAGCTGCTGCGTTGTGCGGGCTCCACATGGCACGACTTCAAACCACTGCCTCGCGACTGGATGGCACGTTCCTGTGTGCAGCCCCTTCGTGCGCAACTCGCGAGGATCGTGGAGCGTGACTTCGCAGCCAAAAAGCTCTGGGGGTTCAAGGAACCACGCACTTGCTGCCTGCTGCCTGTGTGGCTCGAGATACTCGACGAACTGGGCAGCTAACCGCTCTTCGTCGTGGTCCAGCGCGATCCGGCCGCGGCCGATGCCTAGATGTTGGCTGCGGACCTGGCTTTCTCGTGCGAGCCCTTCAGGACAGAGGTTGGCAGGCGGAGGGCGTCGATCTCAATCCCGGTGCCGTGCAGCTGGTTCGAGAGCTGGGGGCACATGTCCTCGAAGGAACAGTCGAGGACGCTGAGCTACCGCCAGAGTCCTTCGACGCAGTGATCTGTTGGCACATGCTCGAACAGGTGTGGCATCCGGCGCCATTCTTGAAAGTGCTACGCCGGCTCGTGCGCTGCGACGCACTACTGTTCGTCCAGGTTCCTGACTTCGACCAGCTCCCAGCCTACGAGTCACGGGGGCGGGCGGCACACCTGCTTTCGCGGGTCCACGCGAATTTCTTCAACGCGGCGACATTGACGCGCCTCCTCGACCGAAACGGCTGGCTCACTCGCTCGATTTTCTTCGATACGTCGAACGGATTCCTGACCGCTGTCGCGCAGCCCAGCTAGCGCGCGATTCCTGATAGAAGGCCTCCGACGCGCCAACGACCCTCCTTCGCGAGAATCGCGACTCCACCAAGGCTCGTGACGCCTGTCCCATGGTTTGGCGACGCACCACGTCATCGAGCAGCAAGCTCACCTGCGCGGCCATCAAGTCGGTATTCAACCAAGGGATCAAGAAGCCGTTCTCACCGTCCTTCACGAGCTCCGCGTTGCCTCCCACGTCAAAGGCAACCACCGGCAGCTCGAAGCTGAGGGCCTCGAGGAGGCTCATGCTCAGGTTCTCGAAGCGACTCGGCATGATGAAGACGGCCGCCTCGCGGCACAGGCGACAGACCTCGGTCCGCGAAACTTCACCCGACTCGACGACATTGTCTGGGAAATCGATCTTCAGTGCGTCGTGGCCTCTGGGCCCAGCAACAACGAAGACCGTGTCCTCTCGTTGAACCAACTGCCGCGCGACCTCGCATAGCTGTCGCGCCCCCTTGCGTGCGGTGACGGCTCCCGTGAACAGCACTAAGGTGCGATCGCCCAGACCGTAGGTACGCCGTAGCGCAGTCCCCCCTTGAGCCCTGGCGTCCAAGGCCCCGATGTCGACTCCGTTCGCCACGATTCGGATCCTGTCGACGTCGATCCGGTAGTCAGCCGCGATCCGTTCCGCATATGCCCTAGAAGGGCTCGATATGCCATCCGCTAGGCGAGTCGTGAAGGCCTCAACAAACTCCAGCGCTCTAGAGCCCATCGTTCGGGAGAGGGTGGAGCTGACATTGCCGTGTAGGCGGACGACGATGGGACACGGTCGACGAAAAAGCAGAAAGAAGTGCTCGAAGCCTCCCTCCGGCACCTCCACGACGTCCGGATCGAGGCGTCGAATCGCACGCGCCGCGAGAACCATGTACCTCAGGCGTTGCCAGACGAAGCGAGGACTGAGGGCGCGCCACATCGACTGAAGTTGCGGCACTTCTCCGACGTGCATGACTCTGAGGTCACCTTCGACCGTCTCTCCAGGCGGACCACAGGTAACAACCACCACTTCGTGCCCGGCCGCCTTCAGGCCACGACCTAGTTCGCGCACTGAAGTGCGAACGCCGTTTGGCCCGGCCTGCGCGGAGGCCAGCATGGTCAAAAACGCGATCTTCATGCCTTCCCCACTACAATCTCCCGATATTCGACAGCTCTATGAAGGTTCGGCACGAGAGATATATGAGCACCGTACCAACAAAGCCGCGCGGGGTTGAGTGGCGTTACCTTCGAGACGTCCTGCGCGTTCTGGTTGCGCGGGACATGATGCTCCGCTACAAGCGATCGGTGCTCGGCCTTCTCTGGACGTTGGTGAACCCTCTTAGCCAACTATTGGTGCTGCACTTCGTCTTCTCCCGCCTTCTCGCCGTCAAGGTCGAGGACTTCCTTGTCTTCCTCTTCATCGGCATCATCTCTTGGAACTGGTTCCACGGCGCCCTCCTTCAAGCCACGGTGACTGTAGTCGAGAACCGCGAGCTCATCAGACGGCCCGGCTTCCCGTCAGCGATTCTCCCCGCAGTAACCATCGCCAGCCATCTGGTGCACTTCCTGCTGACCCTGCCGATCCTCCTCGCCCTGTTGCTGTGGCAGGGCCTTCCTCTAGGAGCGAGCCTGATCGCCCTCCCTGCGGTGATCCTGATTCAGTTTGGCCTGACCCTGGGACTTTCCTACTTCGTGGCGACCTTTCACGTGCTCTTTCGCGACACCCAGTACCTGCTCGGTATCGCGCTCATGCTCGGGTTCTACCTAACGCCCATCTTCTATTCCCTCGACGCAATTCCCGAGGGGGCTCGCCAGTACTACAGCCTCAACCCCATGGCGCACCTGATTGGATCCTACCGGGCCATCTTCATCGCAGGCTCGCCACCCTCACTGCAATCGTTGCTCGTTCTCGGCGCTGTTTCGACGACACTAGGGATCGCAGGTTTCGCACTTTTCCGGGCCAACAGCCACCGCTTCGCGGAGGAGCTGTAGTGTCGCCGATCGTCGTATGTGTGGCCGGCGTGTCCAAGAGCTTCAGAGTTCTGCATGACGATCGACCCTTCACCCTGCAGGAGGTCTTTCAACGAGGTCGACGCGGCTCGCGGGCGCGTGAGACTCGGACTGCTCTCGACAGCGTGAGCTTCGAAGTGAGCCGAGGAGAGGCACTCGGCATCGTCGGTGCCAATGGAGCCGGCAAGTCGACTCTGCTCCGAATGATTGGAGGCCTTGGACGCCCCGACGACGGGTCGATAGAGGTTCAAGGACGAGTGGGCTGCCTTCTGGATTTAGGCACCGGATTCCATCCGGAACTGACCGGGCGCGAGAACGTGTACATCAATGGTGTGGTGTCGGGACTGACCTACCGGGAGGTCAGGCAGCGTTTCGATTCGATCGTCGACTTCTCCGAACTCGAGCCATTCATCGACAACCCGATTCGCACCTACAGCAGCGGTATGCAGATGCGATTGGCGTTCGCGGTGGCGGCTCACATCGATCCCGAGGTTCTCCTGATCGACGAAGTTCTCTCAGTGGGCGATGCGGCCTTCCAGCGAAAGTGCCTGATGCGTCTGAAGAGATTCAAGACGCGGGGCTGCACGACCATCGTCGTTTCCCACGCCACGAACCTGGTGCGCGACCTATGCGACACGGCACTGTGGCTCGACCGCGGCTCGACCCGCGCTCTTGGACCGTCGGAGTCCGTAACCAAGGCTTACGAGGCGGCCATGGCCGCGCCTCCCGCTCAATCGACGTAGCCGAGCGCACGAAGACGGTCGAGCTCGTCTGCGGTCCGGCGTTCGCTTTCGCAGCACGTCGAATCGGCCCGCGACCAGCCCGAATCATGGCTGTCGATACGCTTCGGCACCCGGCTCGCTTCTGCTTCAGCCAGGAGCTCCAACATGGGCTCGCCAGGCATGTCCAGTCCCGCGGGAATGCCAAACAGCGCCAGTATCGTCGGCAGCACGTCGTACACGTCACCCACAGTTCTGAGCGCCACTCTTGACGTGGCGCTGACATACCGGCGGAACCGGGGCCCGGAAGCGAGGATCACACCGGCAGGCGCGCTCCGATGGTGCGCAGAGTTTGTCAGCGACGGCGGATCCGACGCTCGAAACGCAGAGCTCGAATTGATGGTCTCCATGCCATGGTCCGACAGCAGGAGAATTGAGCTCGTCGGCGGAGCCGCGCTCACGAGCTCGCCGATCCGACTGTCCAACCACACGCAGTAGGACGCCAGAACACCTCCGTAGGAGGCGACCTCTGCGCTGGTCGGCGGCTCGGCGTACCCCTCGGGATGAGAGTAGCGCCAGAATCGATGCGCGAGCGCATCGAACCCGCCGGCATAGACGGCCAGAACATCGAACGCTTCCGAAGCGAGGTCGATCGCAATGTCGAGGCTCAGGGCATCTGCTCGGATGGCAGACCGAGACTCTCGCCACAGTCGATCGGACAGCGGCGAGGCAACCGAGGGCACAGGGCGAATCTCGGACGCGATGTCGTCCATAGCGCTGTCAACGCGTTGGGCCAGTGAGAAAACCCGGTCTTCGTACGACGGCGGAGCGACCTGCCCCACAATGCCCTCTCGGACCGACCCTTTCCAGACTCCTCCCACAGCCTCGCCGTCGGCGCCGGGGCCATGAACTGGTTCCAGCATGCTTCCCTGACTGTCGGCTTCAGCGAGTTCCGGTTCACTGGAACCAATGCCGACGCCCAGATCAGCTTTCTACTGGACGCCCTTTGGTTCGACGACGGCGACTTCGACTACGCCTGCCTGGCCACAGGCTCGACAGGAACGGTCGTGAACTCGAGTATCGGAACGTTCACGGGTGTGGCCGGGCGCGCCTTCAACTTCCCGGCTGCCCAGGCCATTCACACCTGGGGATATCCGGCAGCGCCTCCGTTCCCCGGGTTTCACATCATCACCGCGACAAGCACGGAATGGTACGAGGTAGATCAGGGACTTTCCGGAGGTCAACTGTTGAAGTACATCGGCAACGACATGACAGGTGGCTCGTCAGGCGGCCCCTGGTGGCTGTCCACTCGCCACCACTCGGCGGAGTACGCCGACACCGACGCGAGCGACGCCACCGATCCGGGCGCTTTGACCGGGCCGTTTCTGAACGGAGTCAACAGTCACAAGCGTTGCACCGTGACCTGCTACGCTCCACCGGCAATGAACAACGGAGTCTTCTGGCGGGAGATGGGACCCCCCCCGTTTCTATCGGACGGCGCTGACCCGAGCGACAGCGAAGACATCTTCCAAACGTGTTTCGGCTCGTAGGTGCACGGCGAAGCGGGACGATCCGCGCTTTTTCGAGATTCGTGCTCTGCGCGAGTCTTCTCGGACCTGCGGCGTCATTGGCGGCCGCCCAGACCGCTCCCAGCTTGTCGCCGACCACCTGGCGCGGCGACTACGACCGCTTCATGGCCGCGCAGCTCGAGACGCGCTCCGTGGCAGGCGCCGCCAGCGGCCGCCAAGGCGCGGTAACGGTCGCTTACAACGGTCTAGCGGCGCGCGCCGGGCTTGTAGCAATGAAGCAGGGCGGCAACGCGATCGACGCGCTGATGACCGCGGCCGTGACCCAGGTCGCGCTGACCGCCGGCGCGCCGATCAGCTACTTCGGCATCATGTCGCTGGTCTACTACGAAGCCGCCACCGGCACGGTGCACACCATGAATGCCGAGTGGAACACGGTGCGTGCGGAAACGGAGCCACTTTCGATCCCGGGGGGCATCGACATGAGCGACCCCGACGGCATCCAGGGCAAGGACCCGAGCGGCCGCACCGCTCTCGTCGGGGGCTTCATGAAGGGCGTCGGCGCCGCCCACGCGCGCTTTGGCAAGCTGGCGTTCGACCAGATCTTCGCACCGGCCATTCACGTCGCCGAGGAAGGGATGGAGATCTCAGACAAGATGGCCGGCTACTGGCAGATGCGCCACGACGATCTCGCCCGCCTCGGCGAGACCCGCGAGACGATGCTCAAGCCGGACGGCTCCGGCTACGTCGCTGGCGACATCTTCCGCCAGCCCGCGCTCGCCGCGACGCTGCGTGCAGTCGTAGACAGGGGAGTCGACTATATGTACACCGGCCCCTGGGCCGAGCGCGCGATCGCCGCGATCCAAGCCGACGGCGGCCGCATGACGATGGAGGACCTACGGGCCTACGACGTCCTGTGGAGCGAGCCGCTGGTGGGCGATCTGGGTGACGGCTGGGAGATCCACACCAACCCCAAGCCGAACAACGGCGGCGTGTCGCTGATCGAGGCACAGCACCTGGCACGGGTGTCGGGAATGCTCGACGACGGTCACTGGACCGAGTCTGCCGCGGCGCTGCGCAAGGCCCTCGACATCACCCAGCTTTACGTCGTCGACTTCATCCCGGCGACGATGGCGAGCGCCGTCTATCCAGGAGTCGGCTTCTCCGCCGCCGAGCGGATCGAGCGGGCCAACGCCGCCAAGCTCTGGGCGCACGTCGCCAACGGCAAGCGGATCGGTCAGTGGGATGAGCCGCCGCCGCACCACTCCGACGACGTAGTCGCGATCGACAGCGAGGGCAACATCGCCGCCATCACCCAGAGCATCAACTGCGTCATCTGGGGCAAAACGGCGCTGGTCGTGGACGGCATCACGATCGGCGACCCGGCCTCCTTCCAGCAGCTGCAGATCCAGCATGCCGGTCCGGGCCAGCGACTGGAGTCGCCGACCGAGACCGGCGTGGTGTTCAAGGATGGCGAGCCGGTCTTGGGTTTCGCGTCGATGGGATCTGGCCTCCACCAACGAACTTTTCAGGGGCTCCTGAACTTCATCCACTACGGCATGACCGTGGACGAGGCGATCGACACCCCCGACTTTTTCATGCCCACCACCGACCCGAAGACCCTGCGCGCCAAAGCCGTAGTGCCCCGCGGGCGCTTTCCGAAGGCCGTGCTCGAGGGAATCGGGTACGGCTTCGAGGAAACGAGCGACGACCGCTTCGCCGGCGAGGGCCTGTGGGTGGCGATCAGCCGCGATCCGAAGACCGGCGAGCTGCGCGCCGCCTCCCACAACCGCAACAACAGCGCCGCTGTCGCCTGGTAGCGGGAGCCGCGGTAGTCGGTTACCGCACCTGGGTCGCGCGGATGAGCCGTCGTCATACCACGGCTTCCACTACTTTGCTGTCCCTCCGGGGGGCGCTCGCCGCGCAGGCTGGGAGCCGAGCTGCTAGCCTCAGCGCTTGCGAAAAGGGAGGCGGACTCGAGTGAGTAGCTTTCAGCAGGCCGACGATTTCAGAGCCGAGTGCGATGCGGTGGCGGAGATTCTGGATCCGCTAGACGACGCCGACTTCGAGCGCGAGACCCTCTTCAAGGCATGGACGGTGCACGACGTCGTGGCCCACCTGCACATCTTCAACTACGCCGCCGACGCCTCGATTCACGATCAGGCGGCCTTCGACGGCTTCAAGGAGACCATGGCTGCCGGCCGCGGCCGCGGCCTCAACCTGCGCCAGGTCACCGACGACTGGCTCGAGGGCAAGCGCAACCGGGCCGCCTTCGAGACATGGCTCGAGTACTACCCGCAGATGTGCGATCGGCTCGAGGGCATCGACCCGAAGATGCGTGTGCAGTGGTTCGGCCCGTCGATGAGCGTCCGTAGCTCGATCACCGCTCGCCAGATGGAGACCTGGGCCCACGCCCACGAGGTCTTCGACTTGCTCGGCTCCGAGCGCCAGGAAGCTGATCGGATCAAGAACATCGTGTTTCTGGGCCTCAACACCTTCGGCTGGACCTACGCGGTGCGGCAGATGGAGGTGCCGGATGTCGTTCCCTGCGTTCGACTGACGGCGCCATCGGGCGAGATCTGGACCTGGAACGAGGCCGAAGCGAGCAACCGCATCGAGGGCAGGGCCGTCGAGTTCGCCCAGGTCGTCACCCAGGCACGCAACATCGCCGACACGTCACTCGAGGTCACCGGCCCGGTCGCCACCGAGTGGATGAGCATGGCGCAGTGCTTCGCCGGCGCGCCCGAGACACCACCCCCACCCGGGGCGCGTCGCAAAGCGTAAACGCCTGCCCCGAGATCCGCTGGATCAACCCGCTCACCTCGCACTAGCCTGCGATCGAGAGCGACAAGCCCTGTGAGCACGGTGAGCCGGCAGTCCGCTGCCGGCGAACACCCGCCGTCTGCGGCGCCAAAGGCATGACAATTGAAGGTGTGCCACTTGCTAGCACACCTTCAATTGACGACTTCGTTGGCGCTGAGTGTGAACGGGGCGATCTCGACGTCGAAAAGGTCGCCGTCGGGAGTCGCCATCTCGTACGTGCCCTCCATCAGACCGACGTCCGTGGTCAGGGGGCAGCCCGAGGTGTACTCGTATGACTCACCGGGGACGAGAATGGGCTGCTCACCAACGACTCCGGGGCCCTTTACCTCTTCGATGTGCCCGTTGCCGTCGGTGATGATCCAGTGCCGCGACAATAGCTGCACCGAGATCTCGCCCTGGTTCTCGATCGTGATCGTGTACAGGAAGAACCACTTCTGAGCGGCAGGCTCGGATCGGCCGGGATCGAAGTACGGCTCCACGTGAACGCGGATCTGGCGAGTCACCGCCTCGGAAGAGAAGCTCATGGAGCCGTCGAATCCGCGCTTGGATCAGCGGCCGCGGCTGGCAGGTGGAACGACGCCCTCGAGGCGCAGGTACACCGCCATCTGGCCGTAGATGTCCATATTGTGGCCGAGGATGAAGTTCACCATCCCCGCGCGCGTCACCGTGCCGACCCACGGGGGCCCTTGCACCTCTTCGAGCATCGCCTCGTCGTCGAATCCAGCCAGGGCAGAGCCGCCGATCTCGAACGAGCGCTCCAGTGCGGCGAGGATCTCTTCCTTGGTGGAGGCCTCGATGCCGAAGGTCGAGAGGTTCGACAGGTCGACCTCCGCCAACTCAACATCGGTGCCCGTGAACCGCATGAGGAAGCTGTTGGCGCCCGCGACGTGAAGAATCTGCTCCCCGAAGCTGCGCTGCTCCGGTGTCGGCTTGGAGGAGAAGGACTCCTCCGGCATCGCCGCAGCCGTCATCTGCAGCAGGCCCTTCTGCTGCGCCCAGTTCTTGCGCAAGTCCTCGGCCAGGCTGGCTCCGTGAACGACCGAAGACGAAAGTGCCAAGGCGGTGAGAGTCGAAAGCGTGCGGGCGAGCATCGGAGTTCTCCTGGTTGACCGACGCCGAACTCTCTCACGAACGCACGAATCCCGTGGTTCACCTCCTCTCAGGCCATGACCGCCGCGCCGTGCCCGTCAATCTTCACCGGCCTGCCACAGAACTCCTCGCGGCACATCGCATCCAGGACTTCCGCATCCTCGAGGTTCGCCCAGGTCCGCCGGCCGTCTGATAGCCGGCAGGCGAGATGTGCGACGGTGGGCTCGGTGCCGGTGTCGACGCTCTTGCCGTAGATCGACGTATACGACGTCGTGGGCTTTGCGATCTTCGACCCGAACATGACGGTGTACGACTCGATCTCGGCCCCGCCCGCGTGCTCGGCGACGGCCTCCCTCTTAGGCTCGCGCGCCACGCGCTCCTGCAGGTTCTCGTGGCTGAACCCCCCCGCTGGGGGCTCGGTACCGTAGACGCCGAACGAGTGCTTGGTGAGCATGCCGCCGTTGGCGGTCACCAGCGCCCGCTCGCCCCGCTGGTTGCGCAGAAGCTCCGCGGTTCGGGCGATCGAGTGCATGACGTAGTTGTTCAACGGCCCGCCGCCGAAGGTCAGTCCCCCGGTGACCGAGAGCGGCCGATCGTGCGACAGGCCGAGTTCGTTCGCCGAGACCTGAACCGCACTCGGGAAGCAGCTGTAGAGGTCGACGTGGGCGAGGTCGTCGAGCTGCGTACCCGCGAGCTCGAGAGCCCGCGCGCCGGCGATTCGGATCGCCGGAGACGAGTGGAGGTTGTCGCGCTCCGAGACGAAGTAGTGGTCGCTCGCGTCGGTGCCGGCCAGTGGAAAGACCATCTTCGCCTCGGCGATCCCCAGTGAGCGCGCAGTGTCGAGGGTACAGAGGATGAGCGCAGCCCCCATATCGACGCGCATGTTGGCGTTCATGAGCTTCGGATAGGGGAATGTGATCGGCCGGTTCGACGGCGACACAGTGCGGATCTCCTCCGCCGTCACCTCGTTTCGGATCCAGGCGCTCGGGTTGCCCTGGGCCACCGTGTTGAAGCCTGCCCACAACCTGGAGATGCGGGCGAGGTGCTCGTCGATCGACTCGCCGGCCGCGTGGCGCAGTGCGTTCTCGAACAGCGAGTAGTACTGGACGGCGCGTTGCAGGCCACGGGCCATCTCTGCCTCGTGGCGAGTCCACTTGGCGTTGCCGTACTCGACGTCGGGGGCCGGGGTTGGATCGCCGCCTCTTGCCTCCAGCCAGTCGAGCTCGACCCCAGCCTTCGGTGCCTTGCCCAGGGTCCGCCCGCACTCGCCACCGGTGAGGACCACCACGTCGCGCCCACCCGACTGGATGTCCAGCGCGCTGAGATTCACCATCATCTGGACGTGGTTGCCACCGAGCACGGACACCGCGGTCTCGACGCCGCGCGGCGCACCCACCACCTCGGCCACCGCGAGGGCCGGATTCTTGTAGCCCCACACGCCTTTGACCACGCGGATCGAGCTGGCGCGATCGAGCAGAGCCGGCGCTCCTGCGTCTTCGGCGGCGCCGCGCACCGCCTCGATCATCAGCTCGAGCGGCTCCTTCGCCTCGGCGGGATCGTTAGTGCGCTGCAGAATCTGCGACAGTCCGACGAGAACGGGGATCGGCTGGCTCATGGGTTCATCCTCACGTGCTCTCTCGCGGGCGGGCCGGGATTCTACAATCACGCGAGAGTCGCGATACGGTGTCGATGGTGACCCACGCCTTCCGAATCTCCGTGCTGGCGGTCGCAGTCGCGTCGACGGCAATCGCCGGGGCCTCGACCATCGTCGTCGAGAGCCCGGCGCTTCGGACCGGCGAGACGGTGCCGCGCGAGTACACCCCCGACGGCCGCAACCTGTCTCCACCGTTGACGTGGGAGGATCTACCCGAAGGCACTAAGGAGCTCGCCGTGGTGTGCGCCGACTTCGGCGCCGGCAACCCGCCGCCCTGGGTGCACTGGATCCTCTACGGCATCCCTGGCAACTCTGTGGGTCTGCCCGCGGGGCTGCCGATCGAGCCGAGTGTGCCGATGCCAGCAGGACTCGAAGGTGCCATCCAGGGGCACAACGGCTGGGGCATCTCGCTCTACCGCGGGCCGGCGCCTCCGCCGGGAAAGGCGCACATCTACCACTTCACCGTCTACGCACTCGACCAGAAGCTCGGTCTCGGGCCTGGGCTCGATCGCGAGGAGCTGCTCGAGGCGATGGATGGGCACATCCTCGGACAGGGCGAGATCGTGCCGACCTACGAGCGCTACTGAGCGAGGAGAGCTGCATTGGCTGAGCAGAGACCCAAAGGCATCTCCCGACGCGACCTCCTGCGTACCGCATCCGTGGCCGGAGCAGCCGCAGCTGTCGGCCAGACAGGATCTGCGGCACAGGAGCCTGGCACCGCGTCCGCACGAGCCGCCACATACGAACACCTCACCGCCGAGGAGGCGGAGCTTCTGGAGGCGATCGCCGACCACCTGATACCCGCCGACGACAACGGCCCCGGTGCGCTGGATGCCGGAGCAGTGCACTACATCGACCGCTCGCTGGGTGGAGCGCAGTCCGGGTCGCGAGACGACTACCATTCGGGACTCGCAGCCTTCGATCGCTACTGCCGGGTGACCCGCAACGCACGATTCGTCGATCTCGAACACACCGACCAGATCTCTGCCCTACTCGACATGCAGACCGGCGGCGCCTCCGGTGCACGGGTCGGCTTTCTCGGTAGCTCGGCGGCGTTGTTCAGCATGCTGCGTGCACACGTCCTGCACGGCACGTTCGGCGATCCCTACTACGGTGGCAACCGGGACTTCATCGGCTGGAAGCTGCTGGGTTACCCGGGCCCGCGCGTGTCGGTCACGACTGTCGATCAACGCCGCCTAGAAGCTGGTGAGCTCGAAGCCGAGTACCAGTCGGCATACGACTGGGACAGCTTCGTGCGCTCCGAGGACGCGGAAGATGCGTAGGCTCCCTGAGAAGGACGTGGCGGTCGTAGGGCTCGGTGCCGCCGGTGGGGTGGCGGTGCTGCCCTTGGCGGAGGCCGGCCTGCAGGTGGTCGGGCTGGAAGCCGGCACACGGCTGACCGCCCGAGACTTCTCGCCCGACGAGATCCGTAACAACGTGCGGGCATGGCCCTTCGCGTCACAGAAGGCAAACCGCGAGATCCCGACCGTGCGCGCCACGTCGCGACACCCAACGAGCCGCGGCTCGACCCACCCGATGATGAACGGCGTCGGCGGCACGTCGCTGCACTACTGGGCGCAGAGCTGGAGGCTGAATCCCTGGGACTTCAAGACGGTCTCTGAGACCACCCGCCGCTATGGCGCTAGGCGCATCCCAGACGGGTCGACCGTCGAGGACTGGCCGTTCGGCTACGACGAGCTCGAGCCCTGGTACGACAAGGTCGAGTGGGAGGTCGGCATCTCTGGGCAGGCTGGGAACGTCGCTGGCTCGATCCATCCGACTGGCAACCGTTTCGAGGGGCCGCGCAAGCGTGACTACCCGATGAAGGCACTGCGCTGGAACGGCTTTCTCGAGCACATGGCCGACGCGGCGCGCGGGCTCGGCTGGAATCCCTTCCCAGGACCGGCGGCCATCAACTCCGAGCCCTACCAGGGCCGCTCCGGCTGCCGGTACCACGGCTTCTGCGACCGCGGCGGCTGCCACGTCGACGCCAAGAACTCGACCGCGGTCACCACCATCCCGCGTGCCGAGCAGACCGGCAATCTCGAGATCATCACCCGTGCGGTAGCGACCGCGATCGAGGTCGGCGGCGAGGGTCGCGCCTCCGGCGTACGGTTCATTCAGGACGGCGAAGAGTACTTCCAGCCAGCCAAGTCGGTGCTACTGGCGAGCTATACCTACGAGAACGTGCGGCTTCTGCTGCTCTCGAAGTCGCGTCTGTTTCCCAACGGCCTCGCCAACAACCACTCGCAGGTCGGCCGCCACTACCTCAGTCACCACCAGCACGCCCCGGTCTCGGCGCTCTTCCCGTTCGACATGCACGCCTGGTACGGCCTACCGGCGCAGGGTGTGGCGATCGACGACTGGGCCGACGACAACTTCGACCACGGCGGGCTCGACTTCGTCGGCGGCGGCAACCTGTGGGTGATGTCGGACCGCAAGCCGATTCAGGCAGCCAACATGTCGACCTTCGGCCGCGTGCCGTCCTGGGGCTCGGCGTGGAAGGCCTACGTCAAAAACAACGCCGACCGCTTCCACTACACCTACATTCAACGCACCACTCTGCCCTACGAGTCGAACCGCCTCGATCTCGACCCGACCTCGCGCGACCCCTACGGTCTACCGGTGATTCGCGTCACCGCACAGTTCAAGGACAACGAGAAGGCGATCTCCGATTTCGTGCAGGACCGGATGGTCGAGTGGTACCGGGCCGCCGGTGCCGTAGAGGTGCAAAAGGGTGGCGAGCCCAACGCCATGCCGGTCTCGACCCACGCTTATGGCGGCACCCGAATGGGCGACAACCCCGAAACCAACGTCGTCGACCGCTGGGGGTTTTCGCACGAGGTCCCCAATCTCGGCGTGCTGGGAGCTTCGGTCATGGGCACCAGCGGCGCGCACAACCCAACTCTGACCGCGCAGGCCCTGGCTTGGCGAACGGCCGATCGCCTGGCCGAGAGCTGGTCGGCGATCGCAGGGTGATCTTGCCCGAGCCGTCGGAGACAACTCCCGACTGCGAGCGCTGCTGTAGCCTGTGCTGCGTCGCGCCGCCGTTCTTCGCCGGCGAGGACTTCGCGATCGACAAGGGGCCCGGCGTGCCCTGTCCGTACCTCGATACCGAGTTCCGCTGCACGATCCACGACCGGCTCGCAGAGGAGGGCTTCCGGGGATGTGAGGCCTACGACTGCCACGGCGCCGGGCAGAAGGTAACCCAGGTTACGTTCGGCGGCCGCGACCGGCGCCGCGAGCCAGAGATCGCCGAGAGCATGTTCGCGACCTTCAAGGTTATGGAGAGAATCCACGAACAGCTGGGGCTGCTCAGCTCGGCACTCGGTCTGGAAGCGGCGGCCGAGCTGCACCCGGAACTGCAACACAAGCGCGACGAGCTCGTGGTCCTCAGCCAAGGTACTGCGGCCGAGCTCACCGGCCTCGACTTCGGTCCACACCGCGCGGAGGTCCAGACCCTGCTCCGGCAAGTAGGAGAGCTGATGCGGGCGGCGGGATTGGAGCCTGCAGGGCAGTAGGCCGCCCGCCTCAGTAGATGACTGCGAAGTGGTCGCCGGGCAGCGCGACTGCGATGGCGACGCTGCCCTCGGGCACCCGCTCGCGGTACTCCATCGACCCGACCACCTCGCCTTCGCCGGAAAAGAGCTCCCAGTGCAACGTTCCGCCGCTGCGGAACCCTCCGCCGTCGCTCCACGTGAGCAGCGTGTCGCCCCGATCGTTGCGGGCAACCGATGAGTGCTTGCGTCTTTCGGCCGCCCTTCCGGATGGCGCCCGCCGCTCGATGTCGCCACCGATGGCCGAGAATCCGACTTCGCCCCGGGTCTCCCAGGTCAGCATCGCGCCTCCGGCTACCGGTGACAGATCCGACGTTGTCACCGGGCAGCCCTCGAGCTCCCACGCATCGATCGCTTGGTCGCCGAAGGTCGCACCCGCATCGACCGATGTCAGCAGGCGCTGCCCGCGTAGCCGCGCCTCTCCGGCGCCCCGATAAGACACGCGCAGCGTCCCGTCGACGAGGATCGCGTCCGTGCCGCAGCAGTTGCAGGCCCCGGCATCCTCGTCGTTGACGGCGCGAGGCACTTCCCACGCGAAGCCGTCGTCGCGCGAGACCGCCATCTCGACCCGCCGCTTCGCCTCGTCGCCCGCTCCCGAGTGCCAGAAGAGATAGACGCTCCCCTCCGAGTCCGCTGCGATCGCCGGCGCCGCCTCCATGCCGTCGCCACGAGCGAGGCCGAATTGGGTCTCGAAGCCCCCTCTCTCCGGGTCGGATCGGGAGTAGAAAATCTGCCCCGCCGGGATCCGCAGCCACGCTAGGTGCAGCCGCCCGTCTCTGCCGATCGCGATACGACCGCCGTCGATGGGTCCGACTCCGGCGACCGTGCCCGGCTCGCTGTTGACAACAAGAGGCTCCGACCAGGCTTTCGCATCGGCTTCCCGACATACGTAGAGGAGGTCGCCGCCCAACTCCTCGCCCTGAAAGTAGACGAGGTGCACCGTCCCCTCGCGGTCGACCGCCGCGTTGGGCAGCCGACCGGACTCCGGCAAACGCCAGACCTCGACACCGTAGCGAGTTTCGAGCCCGCACCCGCCCAGAGCCACAGCGGCAATGACGCAAAGCGAGCGCCACGTACCGGTGAAACCAAACCGACGTGTCATATGGGGACTCTACTTGCAGTTCATAGATTTTTACCTATCGAAAATATAGTTTTCCGTTAGACTCAAACATGTGCGGCGATGGCTCCGCGCCCTGTTTGCGGAGATCTGATGCTCACGACACCCTCAAGCCGAAGCCCCTGGAAGCGACTGCGAGCCTGGCTCGCAGCCTGCGTCGCGTTCGTACTCCTTGCCCCCTCGGGCGCATTGGCCCAGCAGTCCACTGACGAAGACTGGAAGCGCAGCATCGAGCAGCGCCTCGAACGGTTGGAGGAGGGCCTCACTCGCCTCCTCGATCACCTCGACCGAACGGACGAGGAGCCGGACGCCGAAAGCGCGCGTGAGCAGGCGGCGGCGCTCGTCGAAGAGGGTCAGCGGCTTGCCGACGATCTGTCGGCGCCAAGCCCTGGCGCAGAGGCTCCCGTCGAGGCCAAGCGTCTGCCCTACGGCGGATACATGGAGCTGCACTTCAACGACCACGAGGTCTCGGGAACTTCGGCGGACTTTCACCGCTTCGTGCTGCTGTTCGGTCACGACTTCTCCGACAAGGTGCGTTTCGTCGGCGAGCTCGAGCTCGAGCACGCACTGGTCGAAGGTGGCGGCGAGCAGGCCGGCGAGCTCGAGCTCGAGCAGGCCTACCTCGACTTTCAGCTGTCGCCCAGCCTGAGCGCCCGCGCTGGCATGATGCTGGTGCCGATCGGAATCATCAACGAGCGTCATGAGCCGGCGAGCTTCCACGGCGTGGAGCGTCCCTTCGTCGATACCTTCATCGTCCCCTCGACCTGGTTCTCGAACGGCTTCGGACTGACGGGCCGCTTCGGATCGGGGTTCTCGTTCAAGACATTTCTCATGTCGAGCCTAGATGCCTCGATGTTCTCGGCCGGCGAGGGCTTGCGTGACGGACGGCAAAAGGGCTTCGAGGACGACTTTTCCGATCCCGCCGTCGTCGCACGCCTCGAATACTCCGGCGTGCCGGGGCTCAGCCTCGGCGGGACGTACTGGACGGGCAAGACCGGATTCGGCTTCGAGCCGCTTCAGATCGACGGCAACACCAAAATCCTCGAGGTCGACGCTCAGTACGCATGGCGGCGCTTCCAGCTCAAAGGTCAGTACGCCACTACAGAGTTCGACGACGCCGGCATCATCAACCGCGCACTCCAGGGGCAGACCGGCATTCAACCGAACCTGGCCGAGGAGATGAACGGCCACTACCTCGAGGCCGCCTACCACCTCTTCCCGCGCCGGATCCGCAACGAGCTGGCTCTCTTCTACCGCTACGAGGACTTCGACACCCAGCACAAGATGCCGGCGGGGTTCTTACCGATCACGGAGTTCAAGCGCGACGCCCACGTCCTCGGGCTGACCTTCTTCCCGCTGCCCGACGTCGCGATCAAGGCCGACTACAACTTCATGGGCAACGACTCGAACGTCGTCGAGGCGCTCGACACCTGGAACGTCGGCATCGGGTGGTGGTTCTGATGGGTGGCAGCTGGAGGATCTTGGCCGCCTTCTTCGCACTGGCCGCGCTCACCGGACCGGTCTGGGCGACGACCGACGAGCCCGCGACCGCATCCACCGACACGGTGCTCGTTCAGGTCGAAGCCGAACGGTTCCGCTTTCGACCGGCGCGGATTCGCGTGCCTGCCGGCAGCCGGGTCGAGCTAGAGCTCACGAGCCGCGATGTCGAGCACGGCTTCGAGATCCCGGGGACCGACACCAAGGTCACGATCCCTCCGCGCGGAGGCGGCAGCGTCACCGTGGTGGTCCATGCTGAGAAGACCGGCAAAATTCGCTTTCGCTGTGCCCGCCCGTGCGGCGCCGGTCACGCAGAGATGGCCGGCGTGATCGTCGTTAAATAGAGGTCCCGCCGTGAGAACCACACAGCTGCTTTCGTCACTGTTGCTGACAGTCCTCCTAGCGAGCGCCTCGCTCGGCCAGACCGTAGAGTCGGTGGTCGGCACCCGCTTTGGCGAGGTCATCGACGGCGTCTCCGTCGACGAGTTTCAGCTCTTCGTCCTCGGTCAGGAAGACTTCATGGAGGTCGAAGACGCCGCCGAAGGCCTGGGCCCGGTTTTCAATGGCCGTGGCTGCAGCGAGTGCCACGCGATCCCGCGGGTCGGCGGCTCGGGCACCATCATCGAGCAGCGCGCCGGAATCCTGCGCGCCGACGGCTCGTTCGTAGAGCTCGAGGGCGGATCGCTCTTCCAACTGTTCTCGTTGCCACCCCATACGGTCCAGGCACGGATCCCCGCGAAGGCGAACTCCACAGCAGGCCGCAAGTCGTTGGCCCTCTTCGGGCTCGGCCTGGTCGAAGCGGTGCCCGACTCCACCTTCCTCGCCATGGCCGACCCGAGCGATCGCGATGGTGACGGCATCAGCGGGCGCGCGAGACGTGTTTTCGACCCGGCGACCCGCCGATCGCGAGTCGGCAAGTTCGGGTGGAAGGCCCAGCAGGCAACGCTCATGGCCTTCGGCGCCGAGGCCTATCGCGACGAAATGGGGATCACCAACGATCTCTTCCCCGAAGAGGCCTGTCCATACGGCGTCGACTGTGAGGAGGTGGCCCTGGCGGACCTGCTCGCAGACCCGGAAGACTCTCCGGAGCCAGCGACAGGCCTGCGCGGCATCGACCTCTTCGAGACCTTCATGCTTTTTCTAGGTCCGCCTCCGCGCGCCGCACAGATCACGCCAAAGGCCCGCCGGGGCGAGAACGTCTTCGCCGAGATCGGCTGTGGGTCGTGCCACACACCGGCCCTCGAGAGCGGCAGCCACCCCTCCCCCGCCCTGAGCTTCAAGCGCTTCTCTCCATACGGCGACTTTCTGCTCCACGACATCGACACCGGCGACGGCATCGGTCAGGCCGCCGCAGCACCGAACGAGGTCCGCACACCACCGTTGTGGGGCCTGCGGGTCCGCGGTCCGCTGATGCACGACGGCCGCGCCTCGAACTTCAAGCACGCGATCGAGCTTCACGGCGGTGAGGCGGCGGCAAGCCGCGAGGCGTTTCGATTCCTCACACCCACCGAGCGTCAGGAGCTGCTGGCGTTCCTCCGCAGCCTGTGACGGCTCGGCAGCCGGACTGAATCGCCAGTCGCGTAGACTGCGCCGGCGCGGCCGACGCTGCGCCACGACGCGGTCATGAATGAAGCCATCGCCCAAGCCCTGGCGGAGAGCTCCGCCCGTGAGCTCGCCATCGCCTTCCTGCGCAACGTGCCGGGCGCGCCCCCGATCACCCAGGCGCTGCACATCCTCGGCATCGCAGTGGTGATGGCCTCGGCCGTCATGATCGACCTGCGCCTGCTCGGCATAGCGGTGCCGAGCCAGCAGGTCGGCGAGATGATCCGTCGTCTGATGCCCTGGACCTGGTGGGCCCTGTTGGCGAACTTCCTGACCGGCATCCCCTTCGTCCTGGCTCGACCCGGGCGCTACTTCCTCAATCCGGTCTTCGGCTGGAAGGTGGCGTTTCTGGTGCCGGCCGTGATCCTCGCCTTCGTCATCTGGCGCCAGAATCGCGGCGACGACGGTTACTGGGAGGCGTCATCGGCGCGGCGCGCCTCGGCGAAGGTGATCGCGGGAGTCTCGGTCGTCCTCTGGATCGGCGTCGTCATGGCCGGGCGCTGGATCGCCTACTCCGACTACCTCTTCTGGCCGGAGTGAGGCGATGCTGACCCCACTCTGGCAATGGCTCGAACAGACCGCCCTCGCCCAGCACATCGGAATCACCTGGTGGTTTCCACTCCTGGAATCGATCCACGTGGTGGCGCTGACCCTAGTGGTGGGCTCGATTCTGATGATCGATCTGCGCCTGATCGGCGTGGCCGCCATGCGCTACCCGGCGAGTCGCATCTTTCGCGAGCTCATCCCCTGGGTGTGGGGCGCCTTCGCAGTAGCGCTGCCGACCGGCTTCGGCCTCTTCATGACGCGCGCCGAGCACTACGCCAACAACCCGGCATTCCAATTCAAGATCGGTTTCCTGGTTCTCGCCGGCCTCAACATGGCGGTTTTCCACTTCCGCTCGGTTCGAGACATCACGGCGATCGACGACGCTGAGGTCACACCGGCAAAGGCGAAGCTCGCGGGAGCACTCTCGCTCCTGCTGTGGTCGGGAGTCATCCTCGCCGGCCGCTGGACCGGCCACCTGAATTGATCGCGGCTGATAGACGCCCGCTTCCTTCCCTCGGTCCTTGCGATCCGCTCCGCCGAAGCGGAGATCTTCGAGCAACAGCTGGCTGCCGCACCGGATCTGGCCACGGGTCGATCTTCCGATACCAGCTCGGGGCTTCGGGCCGGGACGCCGCGGCCCCTCTTTCACCGCGCCTTTGGCGGCAACACCTGGATCTTCAGCGGCAACGACTACGCTCCCTCGCCAGACGGCCAGCGCTTCCTGATCATGGGCCGGAAGGCCGAACCCGGAACCGACGAGATCCGCGTTCTCCTGCGGCGCTGACGAGACGATCAGAACCCGAGCAGCTCGCCGAAACGGTTGCGATGAAAGGCGGCGTCGCCGAAGGTCATCTCGGAGACGCGGGCGCGTTTCATGAAAAGGCCGATGTCGTGCTCGTCGGTCATGCCGATGCCGCCGTGCATCTGCAGGGCCTCGTTGGTGAGCAGGATGTAGGCGTCAGAGCAGCGGGCCTTGGCGTTGGAGACCTGGATCGTGGCGTCTTCGGCTCCTTCGTCGACCGCACGGGCCGCGGACATGACGACCGAGCGCACCAGCTCGCGCTCGATGAACATCTTCGCCGCGCGGTGTTTGAGTGCCTGGAAGGTTCCGATCAGCACACCGAACTGCTCGCGCTCGTTGAGGTAGGTGATCGTGCGGTCGAAGGCTTCGCTCATGCCGCCGAGCATCTCGCCGCATAGAGCGACCGTGGCTCGATCGACGGCTGAGGTGAGCGGTGCGAGCCCACCGCCGACCTGCCCGATCACGTCGCCGTTGCCGGTGATGACCCCATCGAAGTGAAGAATCGCCGCGTTGCGCGAGTCGACCCGGCGCTGGCGGACCACGCTCACGCCCGCGCGATCGGCGGGTACCAGAAAGAGAGTGATGCCGTCGGTGCTGGCGGCGTCGCCCAAGGTACGAGCAGCGACGATCCAGCCGTCGGCCCCATAGCCGTCGAGGACATGGACCTTCTCGCCGCTGAGGATCCAACCGTCTCCGCTCGGAGCAGCCAGGGTCTGGACGTTCGACAGGTCGTAGCGCGAGCCCGCCTCCTGATAGGCGACGGTGAGCCGTTTCTCACCCGCGATCGTCGACCCGATCCAGACCGCCTTTTGCTCGGCGGTGGCCCCGTCCAGGAGACTCCCCGCGAGCACCACTGCCGAAACGTAGGGTTCGGGAGCCAGCCCGCGGCCGAGGGCCTCGGTGATTAGCACTACCTCGGCCAGCCCTAGTCCGAGCCCATCGTCCGCCTCGGCGAAGGGAATCCCCGTCCATCCGAGATCCGCCATCTCACGCCACACCTCGGGCGAATAGCCGAGCTCGTCGCTGCTGCCGCGCAGCTCCCGCAGACGCAGGATCGCGTCGTTGGCGGCCATGAAGTCGGCCGCGCTCTGCGCCAGCATTTGCTGGGGGCCATCCAGAACGAGTTTCATAGTCGTCTTCCTCAATCCGGGAGGTTCAGCACGCGCTTGGCGATGATGTTGAGCTGGATCTCGGACGTGCCGCCCTCGATCGAGTTGGCGCGTGAGCGCAGCCAGGTGCGGGTCTGCAGAAGCTCCGGAGTCTCGACGCCCTCGCCCTCCCAGCCCCGCGACTGGGGACCGCGGATCGAGAGCATCAGCTCCTCGCGCCGCATGTTCAGTTCCGTACCGTAGTACTTGAACATCGAGCTCTCTGGCCCTGGCTGGTGGCCGGCATCGAGCGAGTCGCTGTGACGCTTGGTAGTCATGGCGTAAGACAGGGCGTCCATCTCCTGCCGGATCACGCCATCGCGCAGCACCGGATCGGAGATTCGCCCGTCCGACTCGCCGACGTAGCGTTTCGCCATGTTCGGCAGCATCGCCTTGTCGCCGCCGCCCATGCCACCGATCGAGGAACGCTCATGGCCCAGAAGCGCCTTGGCGACCGTCCAGCCGGAATTGACGTCGCTGATGACGTTCTCAACCGGCACCACCACGTTCTCGAAGAAGGTCTCGCAGAACGGCGAGGCGCCGGAGATGAGACGAATCGGCTTCGCCTCGACTCCCGGCGTCGTCATGTCGACGAGGATGAAGGTGATCCCAGCCTGCTTTTTCACGTCGGGATCGGTGCGCACCAACATGAAGATCCAGTCGGCCTGATCGGCACCGCTGGTCCAGATCTTCTGGCCGTTGATGACGTAGACGTCCCCATCGCGCACTGCCGAGGTCTGAAGCGACGCCAGATCCGACCCCGAGTTGGGTTCGGAGTAACCCTGGCACCAGCGGATCTCACCGCTCGTGATCTTGGGAATGTGGTCCTGCTTCTGCGCCTCCGTGCCGTACTGCAGGAGAGTCGGCCCGATCATGCTGGTACCGAAGCCCGAAAGCGCCGGAGGCACCTTCATGCGGTAGATCTCCTCGCGAACGACCTGTGCCTCTTCCTTGGTGTGGCCCCCACCGCCGTACTCGGCGGGCCAGCCGGGAGCCGTCCATCCCCGCGACGCGGCGATCTCCATCCACTCCGTCGACTCGGGGTGCGTGTGGACGGCCTTTCTGCCGCCACCCGGCCACCATTCGCGGTCCTCGACTTTGCCGCGGATGGCTTGGGGGACCTTGTCCTCCAGCCACTCGCGGACCTCTTGACGGAAACTGTCGAGATCGGACATCAGTCCCTCCTCATACCCTCTGAACGACGACACTGCCGACCGAGTAGCCGGCTCCGAACGAGCAGATCAGGCCGAGGTCGCCCGCTTGGAGGTCGTCGTGGTTCTGGTGGAATGCGATGACGGAGCCCGCCGAACTGGTGTTGGCGTAGCGATCGAGGATCACCGGTGCCTCCGCGGCGTTTGGCTCGCGCCCCAAGACCCGCTTGGCAATCAGCTGGTTCATGGCCAGGTTGGCTTGGTGCAGCCATAGGCGCCGCAGCGACTCGGGCGCGATGCCGAGCTCAGACAAGTGGCCGAGGACAAGCTCGGCGACCAAGGGAACGATCTCTTTGAAGACCTTGCGCCCCTGCTGCACGAAGAGCTTGTCGTCACCACCGATCGACTCGGGGCGGGCCCGGTTGAGGAAGCCGAAGTTGTTGCGGATGTTGTTCGAGAAGCGGGTCGCCAATCGGGTGCCCAGGACCCGGAACGAGTCGCAGGGCGCAGCGCCGTTGGCCCGCTCCAAAACGACCGCCGTGCACGCGTCGCCGAAGATGAAGTGGCTGTCGCGATCGCGGAAGTTCAAATGTCCAGTGCAGATCTCCGGGTTGACGACCAGAACCCGCTCGGCGCTGCCGGCCCGCAGCGCATCGACGCCGGCCTGGATACCGAAGGTCGCCGAGGAGCAGGCGACGTTCATGTCGTAGGCCCAACCGCCAGCCCCGATCAGCTCCTGCAGCTCGACGGCCACGGCGGGATACGGACGCTCGAGGTTGGAGCAGGCGACGAGCACGCAGTCGATCTCGGCACCCTCGCAGCCAGCAGCGCCCATCGCCTGATCGGCGGCGGCGAGGGCCATCTCACATTGAATCGACGGCTCGTCGTCCGACCGCTCGCGCAGCCTAGGCGCCATCACCCGCGGGTCGAGAATGCCCTCGCGGTCCATCACGTAGCGACTCTGGATGCCCGACGCGGACTGCACGAACCCGGCACTCGAGTGGGCGAACGCCTCCTTCTCTCCGGCCGCGATCGCCGCACGATCGGTCTCGTTCTGACGGTCTACCCAGGCGTTGTACGCCTCGACCAGCTCTTCGTTCGAAATAGAATCTGTGGGAGTGAAGAGGCCCGTGCCGGAGATCAGCACGTCCGGCGACGCATCGGCCGGCTGCGGGCCTGGCGTCACTCGACTGGGACCCTCTTCAGACATCGACCCGGGAGTTTACAGGGCCTCGCAGCCGTGGGAGCAATCGGCCCGTCCGGGAGGCGTAGGCGGTGTACACATCACCGAATCGACGCCTCGTTAGGCGTCGCGGGCAGCGCGCGTGGCAACAGCCCGGTGCACCACGAAAGCGACCATCAGAAGGGCAAGAACGGCGCGAAAAGGTGTCATTCAGGTCGGCTCGCGGAAGCAGGGTGGAACGAGTATCCTCTCTCATTACTCCGGGAGATTGCACATGCCGACGCCGAAATCAGCCGAGTGGCTCGATTCGGTCCGAGAAGAGATCATCGATCCCGACCGGCCGATCATCGACCCACATCACCACCTTTGGAAGACAGCGACCATGTGGGGTCGCTATGAGCTCGAGGATCTCTGGGCAGACACCGAGTCCGGTCACAACGTCGAGAAGACGGTCTTTCTCGACTGCCACTCGAGCTACCGCGAAGACGGGCCCGAGCACCTGCGCCCGATCGGCGAGACTGAGTACATCGCCGCGGTCGCCGCCGAAAGCGCGAGGGCGGAGGGCAAGGCCACGATCGCGGCGATCGTCAGCCACGCCAACATGCTGCTCGGCGAGGCTGCCGAGGAGGTGCTCATGGCGCACGAGGAGGCCGGCAATGGGCTCTTTCGCGGCATCCGCCACGCCGGTCCCTCCGACGCGACTGGTTCGCTCACGAACCCGGGTCGCGGCCGGCCTTGCCCGTACTCGGAGGCGGACTTTCGCACCGGCGTCCGCACCTTGGGTCGGCTCGGCTACACGTATGACACCTGGCACTTCCACCACCAGAACCGAGACTTCCTCAAGCTGGCCCAGGCAGTACCCGAGACGACGATGGTCCTTGATCACTTCGGCACGCCGTTGGGCGTCGGCGCCTACGCCGGCAGACAGGAGGAGATCTTCGCCCAGTGGAGCGACGACATCGCCGCGATCGCGGCGGCGTGTCCCAACGTGGTGGCGAAGTTAGGCGGCCTCGCAATGCCTGACAACGGCTTCGGTTGGGACGTTGCCGAGCGCCCTCCGACCTCCGACGAGTTCGCCGAGGCGCAACAGCGCTACTACCTGCATGCGATCGAGTGCTTCGGCCCCGATCGTTGCATGTTCGAAAGTAACTTCCCGGTCGACAAGCTCTCGATCTCGTACCCGGTGCTCTGGAATGGGCTGAAGAAGATCGTTTCGGGGTTCTCTGCCGACGAGAAGCACGCGATGTACTACGGCACTGCCGCGCGTGTGTATCGAATCTAGAGTAGTGCCAGCGATTCGAGCTCGATCCGGAGGGTGGGCGCATCGGTGAAGTGGATGGCGTGGATGCCGAACTCACGCGCGGCCTCGACGTTGTGTGGCAGGTCGTCGACGAAGACCGCTTCTCGCGCTTCGAGTCCGAAACGCTCCAGAGCAGAGCGGTAGCTCGCCGGATCGGGCTTGCGAAGCTTGTGCTCACCCGAGATCCAGATGTCCTCGAAGAGGTCGAGGAAGGCGTAGTCGTTCCCTTCGTCGGCAACCACGCGTGTGGGTGGCCAGGTCTGCGCCGGCCAGTTACTCAGCCCATACAGGGGCACCCCGCGACGGTGAAGATCGCGGACCACGGCGACTGAGTCCTCCATCACCCCGGTAATGAAAGCGCCCCAACCCTCGTAGACATCGATCAGATCATGCGCCTCGGGGCGGCGTCGCCGCACTGGAGCCAGGCATTCGGCGACCGATCCGTCACCATCGTGAACGGCATCGTAGATCTCGCGAAAGGTCCCACCTAAGAACCCTGTGAGCGCCTCCTCTGAATCGAAGTGGGCGCGATACGGAGGCCGCGCCTCCCAACCGATCAAGACGCTCCCCATGTCGAACAGAACCGCCGACCGGGTCACGATTCGCCCTCCAGCTCGGCCAGAATCTCGGCACGATGCTCGTCGAGCCGTGGCGGAGGCGAAAGCTTGCCGCGCCCTTCAATCGTGCCGCCGATCGAAATCGATCGTAGGCCTCGACCGCCGGCAAAGAGCTGGCGCCGACTCTGAGGTTGCGCGAAGACCGCCTCCATGTCGTTGACGAAGCCGAAGGGCACCTTCGCGCGGCGCATCTTCTCCGCCAGCTCGCGGCCCGACAGCTGACCCAGCCGCTCCCGCAGCCGCTCGTTGAGTGCGTCGCGATGGGTAACGCGCGCCTGGTTGGTCGAGAAGCGATCGTCATCGCCAAGCTCTTCGAGGTCGGTTAGGCCGAGAAAGGTTCGGAACTGTCGCTCGGTGCCGATGGCGACGACGAACGACGTTCCGTCACCGGTTTCGAAGATGGTGCCGTAGGGCACGATGTTCGGGTGCTCCGATCCCATCCGCTGCGGAATCGTGTCGGCCACCAAGTAGTTGGTGGCCTGGTTGGCGAGCGAAGCGGTCGCGGCCGCCAAAAGCGACGTGGCCACATAGGCTCCTTCGCCGCTGCGCTCCCGCCTCAGCAGAGCGAGAAGGAGGCCCTCCTTCAGCTGGTGCGCCGCCAGCACATCCACGAGCGCGACTGGCATCTTGACCGGATCGCCCGCGGACTCGCCGTTGAGGTACGTGAAGCCGCTTTCCGCCTGGATGATCGCGTCGAACCCCGGCCGAGGGTCGTCGGTGCCGTAGGCGGTCAGCTGCAGATAGATGGCTCGCGCGTTGATGGCCGAGACGCTCTCGTAGTCGATGCCGAACTTGACTTCGTCGCCGGGCTTGTAACCGACGATCAGCACATCGGCGCGCTTGATCAGCTTCATCAGAATCTCGCGATCCTCTTTGAGGTCGAGTGCGATGGATCGTTTGCCCCAGTTCGTGCACGAGAAGTCGGCGGAGTTCTCATCCGGTGACTCACTCGCCAACCGCCAACCTCGCGTCGGATCCCCGGCGCCGGGCTGCTCGACCTTGATCACATCCGCGCCCAGCTCGGCACAGAACTGCCCAACCGTCGGCCCCGCCAGGATGTTGGCGAGCTCCAGCACCTTCAGACCTTCGAGCACGCCGCATAGCCTAGGAGAATGCCGCCTCGTCGGCCAGCTAGCGCCCCAGATCCCCGTGCTAGCCTGCCGTCTGCTCAGCGATCTCGACCGTGGGAGGAGAAGGATGAAACGCACATCGACTTCGATGACGCGACGCGAGCTGCTGGCTCGCGGCGGTACGAGCCTCGTGGTCCTGCACCTCTTCGACCGGGGGCTTTTCGCGCAGGTCTGGCCAGGTAGCACCGGCGAGGCGGTGGTGCCGTTTCTCGATCCGACACCCGAGCCGCCGCAGCCCGCGCTCGGCGAGCTCAACAGCTTTTCCTGGGCGGAGCTCAACGACTGGATCACGCCCACGGCCGATTTCTTCAAGGTCGCCCACTACGACCAGCCAGAGATCGACCCAGCCACGTACCGCCTAAGCATCCAGGGGAAGGTGCGCAGCCCGCAAGCCCTCAGCCTCGCCGACATCAAGGCCCTGCCGCGAAAGGAAGTCACGTTCACCCTCGAGTGCGCAGGTAACCGCGGCTTCCCTTGGTTCGTTGCCGGCATCGGCAATGCACACTGGGCGGGTACACCGCTCGCTCCCATCCTCGAGCGTGCCGGTGCACTGGACGACGGCATCGAGGTCGTCTTCTACGGTCGCGACGCCGGCGAGGAAGAGTTCGGTCGCCAGCAAGTGCCGCAGAACTTCGCGCGCAGCATGTCGCTCGACGATGCACTCGATCCCGAGATCCTGCTCTGCTACGAGATGAACGGCGAGCCGCTGCCGACCGCGCACGGCTTTCCCGTTCGCCTCCTCGCCCCAGGCTGGTTCGGGATCGCCAACGTCAAGTGGCTCGACCGGATCGAGGTCTGGACGACGCGCTACGCCGGCCGCTTCATGGCGCGCGACTACGTCACCGTGCGCGAGGAGCCGCGCGACGGCGGCGACTCGGTCTTCACCCAGAAGGTCGTGGGCCGCAGCCTGCTCGCCTCGGTACCCGGTAGGGTCACCCGCGGCGACGATAGCTACCACGTCTACGGCGCAGCCTGGGGCCGGCCCATCGACCGGGTCGAGGTCCGCGTCGACGGCGGTAGCTGGCGACAGGCGACCATCGATCGGGGTGCGAACGACCGGCACGCGTGGAAGTTCTGGCACGCTGATCTGGGCGATCTCGGCGCCGGCGAGCACACGATCACCGCCCGGGCGACCGACGCCAACGGCATGACGCAGCCCGAAGCCGAAGATCCGGTGGTGGAGAGCAAGCTCACCTACTGGGAGTCGAACGGTCAGATCACGCGGCGCTTCCAGGTCGGTTAGCCGTCGGCGATTCCAGCACTTTGACGGACCCAACGACGTTCTTCGACGGCCTCTGCGAGACGGCCGCGCGGATCGAATCGCGGCAGCTCTCGCCGGTCGAGCTGACGCGAGCGCTGCTCGAGCGCATCGATCAGGTCGACGGTCGGCTGCACAGCTACGCCACGGTGATGGCCGAGTCCGCCCTCGATGCCGCGTCGCGTGCCGAAGAAGAGATCGAGGCCGGCCGCTACCTCGGACCGCTTCACGGCATCCCCGTAGGCGTGAAGGATCTCTGCTTCACACGCGGTGTACCGACCATGGGCGGGCAAGCTTTCCGGCGCGACTTTCGTCCCGGCTTCGACAGCACGGCGGTCGCCAAGCTCGCCGAGGCCGGAGCCGTGCTCATTGGCAAGCTCTCGCTCACCGAGGGCGCCATGCGCGGCTACCACCGCTCATTTCCGATTCCCACCAACCCCTGGGGTGACGACCTGTGGCCGGGATCTTCCTCGAGCGGTTCGGGGGTCGCGGTCGCTGCCGGGCTGTGCTTCGCGGCACTCGGCACCGACACGGGTGGATCGATCCGCTGTCCCACGATGGCGAACGGCATCGTCGGACTGAAGCCGACCTACGGGCTCGTCAGCCGCTACGGTGTGCTGGCGCTCGCGGAGAGCCTGGACCACGTGGGGCCGATGGGCCGCCGAGTGGCCGACGTGGCTGCGCTTCTAGAGGCCATCGCCGGCCACGATCCCGAAGACGCCACGAGCCTGGAAACGCCTCCACTTCGGATCTCAGAGCGGCTCGGCGACGGTATCGTCGGTGCCCGTCTCGGGTGCGACCGCGGCTACGCGACAGACGGCACCGAGCCAGGGCTCGTGACGGCGATCGAGGCGGCACTCGGCAAGTTCGACGCCCTCGGGGCCGAAGTCGTCGAGATCGAACTGCCGCGGTTCGGCCCCGATCAGGTGAACGCCTGGATGAAGATCTGCTCGCGCGAGGCCTGTGCGGCACACTCCTCCACGTTTCCCTCCCGTGCCGACGAATACGGGGAATTCTTCCGCGACTTCCTCGAGCGCGGGGCTCGAGTTACGCCCGAGACCTACGCCGCCCAAACTGAAGTCCGCGACGACTTCAACCGCAGTTTCCGGGAAGTGCTCTCCAGCGTCGATGCTGTCGTCGCCCCGCCGGGTGGGGCCCCGTTTCGAGTTCGCCCGGGCCTGCTCTACGGCGGAATGAAGGATCTGGCGGTGATCCTGGAACACATCCAGTTCCACTTCACGGCCCCCGCCGACTTCGCGGGGACGCCGACGATCTCGCTACCCTGCGGACAGAGTCCGCATGGCGTGCCGTACACAATCCAACTGCTCGGGGACCAGCTCACCGAACCGACCCTGTGCCGCATCGCGCACACCTACGAGCAAGCCACGGGCTGGCACCATCTCCACCCCGAGGTCTGAACGGGCGTTTTCAAAACACCATGCGGCTGACACTCTCCGCGACACACGCGGGCTTGTCCTGGCCGTCGATCTCCACCACCACCTCGTGCATGGCTTCGATCATGCCGCCCTTGATCTCGACCCGCTTCAGCGTCCGATGCGCACGCACCCGCGACCCGACCTTCACCGGCGACGGAAAGCGCACCCGGTCGAAGCCGTAGTTGATCCCCATCTTCTGGCCCTCGAGCTTCGGCAGACCTGTGTCCTGAGTCGATGCGCCGGCAGGCCGGCTTGGCAGGTGCCCCATAATCGAGAGAGTGAGGTGGCCGTGGGCGATCGTGGTTCCGAAGGGCCCGTCTTTTGCCCGGTCCGTGTCGACGTGGATCCACTGGTGGTCCATCGTGACGTCGGCAAACTGATCGATCTGGTCTTGGGTGACCGTAAACCAGTCCGTAGCCGGCTGTTGGTTGCCGATGTGGTCGTGCAGTAGGTCGTGGGCAGCCTGAAGTACGTCCGACATCGCGATTGAGCTCCTCCTGGTTGGGTCCGAAGACCGGCCAGTGTAACGTCTGGGGGTGTCCGAGCGCCCAGCCTCCGGGAAACGGACCTTTCTCTTCGAGGCCCTTCAGCTGGGGGGTCTTTGGGCGCTGGCCGTGGCACAGCCGATCTACGACCTCATCGCCCGTGACGCCGCTTTTCTCAGCGCCGCCCGCCTCGATCGGGCCGGGCTCCTCGCCCTCGTCGCGACCTGTAGCGCGGCGATCCCCGCCGCGCTCTATCTTCTGATCGCAGCCGTCGGTCTCGGCGGAGAGAAACGTAGACGAGGGTTCCTTGCCGCGACGCTCGCGCTGCTGACCGCGACACTCATCCTGCAGTCCTTCTCGAAGGTAAGCCTCGTCGGCCCATGGGTGGTCACCGGTGCGGCGCTCGTCATCGCCGCGGCCCTCGGCGTGCTGTTCGAACGCTCGGCCATCACCCGATCGTTCGTCTCGATTCTCGGGTGCGCGACCGTGATCGTGCCGGCCCTCTTTCTGACTTCTCCCGGTCCGCGCAGCGTCCTTCTACCCGCAGCCCCACACGGCCGCCCGGTCGAGATCGCACCCGTGCCTCTGGTCCTCGTCGTCTTCGACGAGCTCCCCTCCCATGCGCTCATAGACGAGAATCTGGACCTGCGTAACGATTTGTTTTCCACCTTCGGTGCCTTCGCCGCGCAGGCCCACTGGTTTCGGCAAACGACCACGGTTGCCGCTCACACGAATTTGGCGATCCCGGCCCTGCTCAGCGGCCGCTACCCGCCGGCCGAAAGAGCCGCCGCCCCCAACCTCTCCACCTTCCCCGACAACCTGTTCACCCTCGTCGCCGAGACCCATGACATCCAGGCCCGGCAGCAGGTCAGCGACCTCGTACCGCCTCGCGCAAAGCGGCCCGCCAGTGAGAGCGACGGCTCCGCCACGCGGCTCGCGGCCGATCTCGTCGCCGTCTGGCTGCATCGGGTTCTGCCCACCGGCTGGCGCGGCGCGCTTCCGCAGGTCGACTCGACCTGGGGAGGCTTCTGGCGAGCCCCGGGAATCTTCGGCGCGTAGCGCGACGGCGGCCGAGACGTCTGGGGAGACAACCGAGTCCTCTCGTTTCGCCGATTCACGCAGGGGCTTCGAGCGTCGGAGCGGCCATCGCTCGTCTACCTCCACACCATGCTCCCGCACCTTCCCTGGGAGCACCTCCCTTCCGGATCGCGCTACAACGATCGTCGTGAAGTGCCCGGGCTGGTGCGCGAGGACTTCTGGGGCCCGGATGAAGGGCTCGTGGCGGCGGCGTACTACCGATTGCTACTGCAGACCCAGGCCCTCGACGCGCTGACCGGCGAGCTCTTCGAGAGGCTCCGTGATCTCGGCGTTTTCGAAGAAGCAATGGTCATCCTCACCTCCGACCACGGAGCCAGCTTCCGCCCCGACGCCTCCCGCCGCG
>JAYZDP010000041.1:0-15023 GCA_036337765.1 Acidobacteriota bacterium | reverse complement strand
CACCATCGCGGTGTCGCGGGCGCGCCGTGGCGACGGACCGCCGCCGATCTTTCGTCAGCTGGAACGCCGCCTCCCTTCGGGTGCTGACCCAGCCATGCAGCTAGCACGGCGGCTCGGAGTCGATCCCAGCCAGGAGCACGCCTTCCGACAGTTTCATCGACGCTTCTTCGAAGAGACCGTGAAGCAACGTCGCCGGATACAGCAGGCCCGCCGCAGAATGGTCGAGGAGCTGGTCTCCGAGAGCCCGGACCAGGAGCTGCTGGAGCAGCTGGTGCGCGAGGTGGCCGAGGCACAGGTGTCGATGGAGAAGGCCCTCGTCGAGACCACCCTGCGCTCTCGCGAAGCACTAGACCCCGGTCGAGAAGAGGCCTACCTGCGCTTCCTGATGAACCGCCTTCAGCGCATGGGCCAAGCGCAGCAGCAGCGTCAACAGCGACGGCGCTAGCTCATCCTCTCGTCTCGCCCTTCGGCCTCGAAGAATTCGGCGGCTACTTGCGCCGGATTACCGATCAGGGATTTGGGCTCGGCACCGTCGAGCCAGTGCCCAGGCAGGTGGTCGGCGTAGGGCCGCTGCGTGAAGCGGCGATCGAGCAGAGCGATCACTCCGCGGTCCTCCGCCGAGCGGATGAGCCGCCCGGCGGCCTGGATCACCCGCGTCATGCCGGGAACGACGAAGGCGTATTCGAAGCCGCGCTCGAAGCGCTCGTCGTAGTGCTGCTGGAGGAGCTTCTGCTCGAGGGTGACGGCTGGCAGGCACGGGCCGACCACGGCGACTGCCTCCAGCGTGTCGCCTGGGTAGTCGACGCCCTCGGCGAATACCCCACCCGCGACGGACAGTAGGACGGTGCGCCCGAAGAGCGGATTCCGCAGCTGTTCGAGCAACGCTTCTCGCTCCTCGGGCCCGTCGCCGCGACGCTGGATGATCACCCGGTGCTTCAGAGTCGGCAGGCGGCCCGCCACCTCCTCCAGGAAGACGTAGCTCGGAAACAGCACCAGGCAGTTGCCGGGCACGTGGCCGACGAACTCGGCGATGCGGTTGGCGATAAGGGGGGCGTTCTTGCCGCGCTGCTTCCACAGCGTGGTCACCGACGCATCGACGACGATACGGCGGTTCTCCCGGGGGAACGGGCTCGGCACCGCCAGGGTCGACGAGCGCTGCGCGTCGAAGCCAAGCAGTTGAGAGTAGAACTCGGCCGGGCTCAGGGTGGCCGAGAGCGCGATCGTCGAGTGGGTGCGGTTGATGATGTCGCCGAGGAAGCGGCCCGCGTCGCGGCAGAGGATCTTGAGCGATGCACGTCCCGATTCGCGCTTTGCCAGAAAGCCGAACGATTCGTTGGCTGCGGCTGCCGCGTCGAGAAAGCGCACTACCGAGAAGTACAACCCGACGAAGGGGTCCTCGGCGCGATAGGTACGGTTGTCACGTTGGTACTCGAGGTAGCCGATAAAGGCGGCGTCGAGGTCGGGGCGCAGCTTCCACAGGGCGTCCTCCGGGAGGCGGATCTCGACCGCGCCGTCGCTTGAGTCGGGCGGTAGGACTTCGGCCACGTTGTCGCGGATGAGATCCGCGAGGGCCTGGGCGCACATGCGGATGTCTTCGATGATCGGTACACCGTGGGGTCCGATCAATCGGACCACGTCGAGTGCATCGTTTTCGACCAGTTCGGGGCTGTAGTAGCCGCGACCGCGATCGACCAGGTTGTGCGCCTCGTCGATCACCAGGATCACGTCATCGAGCGAGTTGCCGGCGGCGAAGCGGCGCAGCGCCACGTAGGGATCGAAGACGTAGTTGTAATCGCAGACCACCGCGTGCGTCTCACGCGCCAGTTCGAGACTGACCTCGAACGGGCAGATCTCCGCCTCTTTGGCCTGGGCGAAGATCGCGTCTGGCTGCAGGTCCGCGTGGTCGGCCATCAACTCCGATACCAGGCGGCTCGCTTCGAGCTTCAGGAAGTAGTCGCGGGCGTAGTGGCAGTACTCCTCGTGACAGATTACCTCGCCGTTGGCGCACATGCGCGCCTTGGCGCGCAGGCGCATCGACCGGAAGGCGTCCTCGGGGTTCAAGAGGCGCAGCACCCGGCTGGCCATCTCCTGCTGGAGATTCTTGGCGGTCAGGACGTAGACCTTCTTGTCCTCGCTCAGTGCATGGCGAATGACCGGGTACAGGGCCGCGACCGTCTTGCCCATGCCGGTGGGCGCCTCGACGAACAGGTGCTCGGCGCCCTCGACCGCCTGGGTGACGGCGTCGAGCACCTCCTGCTGCCCAGGCCGGATTTCCTGGTAGGGGAAGCGCAAGCTGCCAGCCGCGAGTTGACGCGCGTCGCGTTGTGCCTGGCGGGAGTCGTGATGGGAGATGATCTGCGCGACCCGTCGGCGCACGCCGGCCTCGACGGCGCGGCTGTCGCTGGCGAGCTCGATGCGCTCGATATCGTAGGTGCCGATCTCGATCAGAATTAGCTCGGCCCGCACCGGGCCGTCCTCGGTCTGGCAGAGCATCCAGGTGTAGATCGCTGCCTGGCGCTCGTAGCTGTCGCGCAGAGCCGGTGCCAGCTGGCCGGCCTTGCGGACGGATTTGATCTCCTCCACTACCAGCTCACCGGCCTCGCCACGGCGCAGCCCGTCGGTGCGGCCTCCGAGAAGCACTTCCCAGCCCTTGAACGGAAAGGGAACCTCGAGCCAGACCTCGCTGCGGTAGGTCGGGTCTCTCTCCAGCGCCTTGCCCTGGTAGGCCGAGTGGATGGCCTGGCCGAGCCACATGCGCTCGAAGCCGCCGCGATTGCCGAAGCCGAGGCTTCGACGCGATTCCCGTTCGAGAAGGTCAGCCACCGACAGCTGAAGGCGTTTCGTCTCCTCGTCGAAACGGACCGTCACCGGCGCAGTATAGGTTGTCCCCAAACGGTGCTAGCCTTCGAGGATGGCATTCGACAACAAGGGGTTTGGAAACGGGCCCCAGATAGAGCTTCCGGATCTCTCGAATCTCCGGAAAAACCTCGGTGGCGCGCGTTGGGTCGTGGTCGCCATCCTGGTCCTCGCGCTTCTTGCGACGAGCTTCTACACCGTTCAGCCCGAGGAGGTGGCGGTGGTTCTCCGCTTCGGCAAGTACGTCCGCGAGGAGAACCCTGGATTGCATTTCAAGCTGCCGTTCGGGATCGAGCGCAACATCCAGGTGCCCGTTCAGCGCCAGCTGAAAGAGGAGTTCGGCTTCCGCACGGTCTCCTCCGGCGTGCGCAGCGATTTCACGAGTCGCGGCCACGAGACCGAGTCGAGCATGCTGACCGGCGACCTCAACGCGGCAGTCGTCGAGTGGGTGGTGCAGTACCGCGTCGCCGACGCGGAGAAGTTCCTGTTCCGAGTGCGCAACGTCGAGGAGACGTTTCGTGACATGTCCGAAGCGATGATGAGAGAAGTTGTCGGCGACCGAACGGTCAACGAGGTCATCACGGTCGGTCGCCAGGAGATCGAGGATCTCGTCAAGACGGGCCTGCAGGATCTCTGCGATGAGTATCAGACAGGCATCCGAGTCGACCAGGTGGTGCTGCAATCCGTAACCCCACCCGATCCCGTCAAGCCTTCTTTCAACGAGGTCAACCAGGCCGAGCAGGAACGCGAGCAACTGATCAATGAGGCGCAGTCGCAGTACAACCAGATCATTCCCCGTGCCGAGGGTGAGGCGCGCCGCACCGTTCAGGAGGCCGAGGGCTACGCGCTCAATCGCGTCAATCGCTCCGAGGGCGATGCGGCGCTATTCGTGTCACTATTTCAGGAGTATCGCAAGGCGCCCGACGTCACCCGCAACCGCATGTACCTCGAGACCATGAGCGAGATCCTGCCGCTGGTCGGCCGCAAGCTCATCATCGACGACGACGTCGAGGGCCTGGTGCCGCTACTTAACATGGATGGTGCCGGCCCGCTGACGGCCGCGGGGAGGGACTCACAGTGAAGTTGCTACCGATCATCGCAGTCGTGGTCCTCGTACTCATCGTCGGTTCGCAGTCCTTTTACTACATCAACGAGTGGCAACAGGTCATCATCACCCAGTTCGGAAAGCCGATCGGCGAGCCCCACACCGCACCAGGGCTCAAGTTCAAGGTTCCCTTCATCCAGGAAGTGCGGCGCTTCGACCGGCGCTTTCTCGAGTGGTCAGGTGACGCCGAGGAGCTGCCGACGAAGGACAAGGTCTTTATCTGGGTCGACGTCTACGCGCGGTGGCGGATCAGCGATCCGCTCAAGTTCCTCGAGCGGCTGCGCGACGAGTCGCGGGCACAGTCGCGCCTCGACGACATTCTCGATGGCGGCACCCGTAACGCGGTGGCGAACCACGAGCTGATCGAGGTCATCCGCTCGACCAACCGCGCCCCGGCCGTCGACGAGGCGCAGCCGGAGATCACGGCCACTCTGGCGGAGATCAGCAACGGCCGCGACATCATCCGCCGGGAGATCCTCGAAGCTGCCCAGGTGTCGGTGGCGGAGGCCGATCTCGGCATCGAGATCCTCGACGTCCGGTTTCGTCGTATCAACTACGGCGAGACGGTCCGGCCCGACGTCTACAACCGGATGATCTCCGAACGGCGCCGGATCGCGGATCGTTTCCGCTCCGAGGGCCAGGGTGAGGCGGCCAACATCCTCGGTGAGATGGATCGCGAGCTCAAGCGTATCCAGTCCGAGGCCTATCGGGAGGCGCAGGAGATCCACGGTAAGGCGGATGCCGAGGCCACCGAGATCTACGCATCCGCGTACAACCAGTCGGCGGACTCACGGCGCTTCTACGAGTTCCTCAAGACCATGGAGACGTTTCGCTCCACGGTCGACAAGGAGACGTCTCTGATTCTGTCGACGGACGGTGATTTCTACCGTTACTTGAAGGGCGGCGGCCCGTAGACAGCGAGCCGGCGCTGAGGAGGTGCGGGGCCGACCAGAAGCGAGGGTAGGAGCTTGCCCGTAGCCAATCTGATCAGCGTGCTGGGGCTGGTGGCGTTGCTGGGGCTTGCCTGGGCTCTCTCCTACCATCGTCGCGAGGTGAAGCTAAGGCCGGTGGTCTGGGGTCTGGGCCTGCAGTTCCTGTTCGCGCTCATCATTCTGCGCGAGGATGTTCTCAGCTTCATCGGCATGGCGGTCTTTGGCGGCCTCCTCATCGTCTACATGACCCTGCGCTTCGAGGCCGGGTCCAGCAACTGGCCTCGCGTCGGCGTGTTCTTGGCGGGGGCATTCGCGGCTGCCGCCGTCCTCTACTATCTCGATTCGAGCGTGTCGGCGTCGGCTTTCTGGCTCGTTCTCGTCGCCCTGGTCGCCAACTCTCGCTTCCGCCTGGTGCCGAAGCTACAGCTCCCGCTGCAGGTGCTCGTGATCTCGATTGTCGTTGCTTGGCTCACCTCGCAGGGCATGCACGGCCAGCGCATTTTCCAAGCCGCCAGCATTCGCGTCACGGGGTTTCTGAACCTCTCGGACTACGGCGCTCGCTTCTTGTTCGGCAACCTTGCCAGCCCGCAGCACTGGGCGACGGGCGATGGTAGCCCGTGGCCGGGCTTCGGAGTCCAGTTCGCGTTCAGGGTGCTGCCGACGATCGTCTTCTTCGGCGGCTTCATGAGCGTCCTGTACTACCTCGGCATCATGTCGCGCCTGATCGAGACGCTGGCGCGCTTCATGCGCTGGACGCTCGGTACCAGCGGTGCCGAGACCATGTCTTGCAGCGCCAACATCTTCGTCGGTCAGACCGAGGCTCCACTGCTGGTCAAGCCTTTTCTCGCCGGGATGACGAGATCGGAGCTCTTGACCGTCATGGTCGGTGGTTTCGCCACCATCGCTGGCGGCGTGCTGGCGGGCTACATCGCGTTCGGTGTCCCGGCCGGACATCTAATCGCGGCATCTGTGATGTCGGCACCGGCCGCCTTGGTGGTCGGCAAGATTATCTACCCCGAGCGCGAGAAGTCGGAGACCTCCGGCGACATTTCGCTGCCCGAGATCGACTCGGGCGACAACCTCATCGAGGCCGCCACCAACGGCATCTCCGACGGCTTACGGCTGGCGGTCAACGTTGGCGCCATGCTGCTGGGCTTTATCGCGTTGATCGCGGTGGTCGATGTCGTGCTGAGCTTCCTCGACGGGCTCATCGACGGCCGCCTTTTAGACGGTAGCTACGTCCAGTACGGGGCGCAGAGCCTTTCGCCTGTCACAGGCGAGTATGAGGGCTTCTTCCCGGGCTCTCTGCAGAAGCTCTTCGGGGTTCTGCTCAGCCCTCTGGCTTGGTTGATGGGCGTGCCCTGGGCGGATGCCTCGAAGGTCGGCAACCTCCTGGGAGTCAAACTGTCGCTCAACGAGTTCGTCGCGTTCGGCACGCTGGGCAGCTATATCCAAGCCGGCGAGCTCAGCGACCGCGCCGTGATCATCTCGACCTACGCCCTGTGCGGTTTCGCCAACTTCTCGTCGATCGGAATCCAGATCGGTGGCATTTCGGCGGTGGCGCCCCAGCGCAAGGCTACGTTGGCGAAGCTCGGGCTGAAGGCGATGTGTGGCGGAGCGATCGCCTCCTGGCTGACAGCGACCATCGCGGGCATGCTGATCCCCGCATGAGCGACCCGATTCTCCTCTCGGATATCGGCAGCCTGATCGACGGTGCCGAGAAGGCTGTCGAGTCGATTCCGCACCATGAAGACATCGGCATCACGGTCGTCGAGTCCGCCGAGGCGATCACCGCGCGGGTCGGCGATCGGCTCGGAGTGAGCGGCGGTCGCGTGTACCGGCGCGAGGAGCACGGTAGCTCCTTCTTGCTGGTTCGCAGCTTCGGGGATGCACCCGAGATCGACGACCCCCCTCGGCTCGATCGGTCCTACCCGCCGGTCAACCAGTGCCTGAACCACGGTGTGGTGTACATGAGTGCGGACGATCCGAGCCTCGACCCCGAGATCGAAGCTGCGTTGGGGGCGGAGAACTTCGCTGCGATCGCGGTGGGCGAGGAGGAGTATCTGGTCGCCTTTGACCTGCATTCCGGGCGCGACCGCGAGGCCTCGCTGGTTTCGCTCGGAGTCCTGCGCCACTCGTTCAACCAGAAGATCCGCCAGGAGCGTTTCGACGATGTGCTGCGCCAGGCGCGCAAAATCCAGGCTTCGATCCTGCCCCGGCGATCGCCGAGCTACGGCGACTTCGACATCGCGGGCCTTTCGGTGCCGCTGGAGACCGTCGGTGGCGACTACTATGACTACATCGCGCTGTCAGACAAGATCCTCGGTCTGGCGGTCGCCGACGTGTCGGGACACGGACTGCCGGCGGCCCTACAGGTGCGTGACGTGTACATGGGCCTGCACATGGGTCTGGGGCGTGAGTACAAGATTGTGCGCACCATGGAGCGGCTCAACCAGATCATTCACCAGTCGAGCCTCACGTCGCGCTTCGTCTCGATGTTCTATGGCGAGCTCGAGCGCAACGGCAACTTCCTCTACGTCAACGCCGGCCATCCGCCTCCGTTTTACCTTTCCGCCGCCGGGGAGGTGACGCTCTTGCGGTCCGGGGGCCTGGTCCTCGGCCCGGTGCCCGACGCGACCTACGAGCGCGGCTTCGTCTCGCTGGCGCCTGGCGACATGATCGTCATGTACACGGACGGCATCGTCGAGGCGAGCTGCGGGGACGACGAGGAGTACGGTGTCGATCGTCTGATCGACGCCGTGCGGGGACTTCGCGGGCAGCCGGCACAGGACGTGTGTGCCGCGGTCTTCGCGGCGGTCTCGGGCTTCTGCGCGCACGGCCACGCCAGCGATGATCGGACAGTCGTCGTGGTGCAACGCCGCGAGGCGACTAGCGTCGCTTCGTGACCACGTTGATCTCCTGGAGCAGCTTGACGATCGAGTCGGCCGGGTAGGCCCCGGAGCGCAGCTGGACGAGCGGATAGATCTCGGTCCCGCGGCCGACGATCACTCCAGGGTGCAGCACGCTGTTGCAGCCGGTCTTGACCTCGTCGCCCAGGATGGCGCCGAGTTTGCGGCGGCCGGTCTCGAACGGCTCTCCTCCCGCTCGAGCGATGCGGATCTGCCCGCCGTCGTGGCGAAAGTTCGACAGCACCGTGCCCGCGCCGAGATTGACGTCACGGCCCAGGATCGAGTCGCCGACGTAGTTGAGGTGGGGAGCCTTGGCTGTCGGTAACAGGATCGAGCGCTTGACCTCGGTATTGGCGCCGACAGTGCAGCCGTCTCCGATCCAGGCGCCGCCGCGGACATAGGCGCCACAGCGGATGTCTACGTTCTCACCGATGAAGACTGGGCCCTCGAGCGTCGCGCCGGGCGCGATTCGCGTGCCCTTGCCAATGACGACGCGGTCACCCGACAGGTGCGCCTCTGGCTGAAGCGCGGTCTCGATCCGTTCGGAGGGAAGGGCAGCAAGGAGCTCGGCGAGCGGCTCGCCGAGCAACTGCCAGGGTCGATGGGGCAGGAAGCTCTCCGCGAGCCCGGCGGGGAGATCGGCGAAGAGTGGAGGCAGCCAGCTCGTGGCGGTCAACGGGCGTCCTGGCTGAGATGGATGTGGCCGGCTTTGAGGAGCTTCCGGAACACGAGTTGGGCCTCGAGCCGCGGCATCGGGCTGATCTTGAGAATCGACTCGATGTCGTAGGTACCGTCGATCCGTGACAGCACAAAACCTTCCTCGGGCGAGAGGCGTAGCCCTGCCACGTCCTCTGGCGTGATCGACACTCGCGGTACGGCCTTCAGGCTCACCCCCTCGTCGCGCATCGCGGTGCGCATCTCCTCTTCGGCATCGGCGATCGAGCGCTCGGTCTGCTCGCCGTTCGGATCGAGGCTCCGGGCCGCGCGCAGGTGGCGCAGTGCGCGCGAGAACTCGCCGCGACCGATTGACGCGTCGGCGATGTCGATCAGCGTTTCTGCCTCCACGCCCCTGACGTCCGCCGCGTCGGAGTCGATCTCGTGCACGCGCGGGCGCACCACCTTCAGCACGCCCCGTTGCAGCGCCTGAAAGATCACTTTGGAGACGAAGAAGTCGCTCGAGTGCGTCTCGACGCAGATCTCTTCGAGGGTGCGGTAGTCGTTGACGTGCTCGAGTACCTTCTGCTCGCCGGGAGTGAGCTGGGAGTCGCTCAGTGGCCCCACCGAGACGGCGACGCAGTCCATGGACGTGATCGCCTCGCGAATGCGGCGCACGTCGTCGACGCGCTCCATGCCCTGCAGCACAACCGCGGGCACATGAAGGGCCATGGGGATCATGCCCCGATCTAGTGTCTCCTCCTCGACGAAACGGAAGTCGCCCGCGGTCCAGCCGAACATGTCGAAGATGCTCTCCTGGGCCTTGCGCGTGAGCAGGTCGTGCAGCTCTTCCTCGGTGATGAAGCGATTCGTAACCAGGATCTTGCCGAGCATCATGCCGCTCGACTCCTGGTGCTGGATCGCCTGCACGAGCTGGTCCTCGTTTATGTAGCCGTGGCTGACCAGGAAGTGCCCGAGCTGCTCGGTCGGATTCGACGACCCGGTGGCGATGATCTGGCCGCCCTGGAAGTAGATCTGCTTCTGGATTCGGTCGTCGCCGATGACGAGAGTGCCGGTCTTGCCGGACTGGGCGACCCACTGGAGGAGCTCGGCGAGCTCCATCGTCTTCAGGTTTCCGGAGATGCTCATTTTTCTTGGAAGGCGGTGAGAGATTATAGCCCGGTATCGATGACGTTGCCGGCCGGTTGCAGCCCGGAAAACCGTTTCAGATCAGGGACTTGGCGGGTTCAGAAAAGCACCGGTGTCGCCGCGCTCTCACGATGGATGGTGTCGACGAAGCGGATCAGGTTTCGGCTCGACGACATGAAGAGAGTGTGCGTCCGGCTACCGCCGCCGAAGAACCGGACGCTCTCCAGGAGATCCCCTTTGGTCACACCGGTGCAGCTGAAAACGATCTCCTCACCGGGGGCGAGATCTTCCGTATGCAGAAGACGCTCCGGATTCTCGACGCCGACCTCCTCGAGGCGGCGCTCCTGTTTCTCGGTGCGAGTAGCGAGCCGGCCTTGAATCTCGCCTCCGAGGCAGCGCATCGCCGCTGCAGTGATCACCCCTTCCGGTGCACCGCCCACTCCCATCACCGCGTGCACGCCGGTGCCGCGGACCGCCGCGGCAATCGCAGGCGCCAGGTCTCCGTCGGTGAGCAGATGGATCCGGGCGCCCGTCGCGCGAATGTCCTCGATCAGCTGCTGGTGGCGATCGCGCTCGAGCACCACGATCGTGAGGTCTTCGACCTGACGGCCTAGGGCCTTGGCGATACCCTCGAGGTTCTCGGCGACCGGAGCGTCCAGGTGGATCGAGCCGCGCGCGGTCGGCCCGACCACGATCTTCTCCATGTAGACGTCGGGCGCGTGCAGCAAGCCGCCGCGCTCAGAGGCTGCCAGCACACAAACGGCACCCGGCGACCCGGTGGCGCAGAGGTTGGTGCCCTCGAGTGGGTCGACGGCGATATCGATGGCGGCCACGTCGTCCCGTCCAACGCCGGCGCCGAGCTCCTCTCCGATGAACAGCATCGGGGCTTCGTCACGCTCGCCCTCGCCGATGACAATGCGGCCGTCGATGTCGACCTCGCCGAGGCGGGTTCGCATGGCCTCGGTGGCGAGCTGGTCGGCGAGATGGCGATCGCCTCGGCCCATGGTGCGGGCGGAGGCGATGGCGGCGACCTCCGTGACTTCGATGAGCGCCTGCTCGACTTCGCGGCTCAGCGTCATCGAGCGGTAGCTCCGATCGAGGCGCCACGCGCCTGGGCGCTGGTCATCGGTGGCTGGAAGGCAGGGATGCCGGTGATGGCCTGGCCGATCACGAGTCCATGGATGTCGTGGGTGCCTTCGTAGGTGTAGACCGACTCGATGTTGAGCATGTGGCGCACGATCGGGTAGTCGTCGACGATGCCGTTCGCACCGAGGATCTCTCGCGCGAGCTTTGCGGACTCGCGCGCCACCCAGACGTTGTTGCGCTTTGCGAGAGAGATGTGCTCCGGCTTGAGCTTGCCGGCGTCCTTGAGTCGACCGGCCTGATAGGCGATGAACTGGCCTTTGGTGATCTCCGAGATCATCCAGGTCAGCTTGTCTTGCACGAGTTGGTGACACGCGATGGGCTGGCCGCCGAACTGGACCCTCTCTTTCGCGTACTCCAGCGCCGTGTGGTAGCACTCCATGGCGGAGCCGATACCGCCCCAGGCGATGCCGTAGCGGGCCTGGGAAAGACACGCCAGGGGACTGCGCAGACCTTGGGAGTGCGGCAGAAGGTTTTCCTCCGGAACGCGGCAATCGAGAAAGCCCAGCTCGGAGGTGATGGACGTTCGCAGCGAAAACTTGCCGTGCTGGTCGGAGCTGGTGAAGCCCGGGGTGCCCTTCTCGACCAGAAAGCCGCGGATACCGTCGTCGGTGCGGGCCCACACGACGGCCACGTCGGCGATCGAGCCGTTGGTGATCCACTGCTTGGCGCCGTTCAGCACCCAGCTCGATCCGTCTTTGCGAGCGGTGGTACGCATTGCGGCCGGGTTCGATCCGAAGTCCGGCTCGGTGAGGCCGAAGCAACCGAACGATCTACCGGAGGCCAGGGCGGGAATCCACCGGTCCTTCTGCTCTTGACTGCCGAAGGTGTAGATCGGGTACATCACTAGTGAGCTCTGCACCGAGACCATGCTACGGATGCCGGAGTCTCCGCGCTCCAGCTCCTGCATGACGAGACCGTAGGGCACTCCTTTGAGGCCGGGAAGGTCGTAATCGTCGATCCAACAGCCGAAGAGGTTGAGATCGCCGATCTCCGGCGCGAGTTCTATCGGTGCCCGGGCCTCGCGGTGGCATTCCTCGATGATCGGTTTGACCTTGTCATCAATGAACGCCCTGACGGTCTCGCGACTGAGGCGCTCCTCGTCGGAGAGAAGCGAGTCGAAGTCCATGAAGTCGACGCCTGGGAAGCGGTGCACGGTGTCCCTCCTAGATGTGGAAGAAAGGGGTTTGGGGGCCTTGAGTGTGGCCTTGTGTTGGACTGCGCGTCTGTTCGACGCGCCAGCGGAGCGAGGCGCTTAACGTACAATCGTCGCCCCGAAAACCGGCGCGCATGTTAACACGCGGATTCTCGGCCTTCTTCGGGCTTTCGGCTCCTTTCGTCAGGCTTGTGAATAGCGAAACAGTGGGTATTCTCCGCCTCACTGCACCCCTCGTGCTGACCGCGCTGACGGTCTTCATTGTCGACCGCAGCATGCTCCGCCGGAAGCTCCTTCCGCCGCTGTTTCGTGCGGACCAGGCCGGCTCCGAGCTGGTGGCGCGAATGCGACGAGGTTTCGCAGCCGCCTGCCTGGCGGGCGTCTTCTACCTGGCGGTGTTTTCGCCGATCTCTCTTGTGGGCCAGACCGTCGAGCCGGATCTGAGCGAGGTCGGGACGGCGCAGCTCTTCATCGTCCACGCCATTCTCGCTCTGGTGCTTACGCTGTGGTACGTGGCCGGTTATGTCCCGCGCCCCGCGCGCGGGGGCTGGTGGGACGAGTTCGGGCTTCGTGCCCACAACCTCGGGCGCGAGATCTTGATCGGCGGCGTGGCCGGGGCTGGCATCTGGCTCGCTGTGATCGTGCTGCTTCTTTTCCTGGTGGGGCTCATCACCCTGCTCGGCGGCGCCGAGACGCTTCCCCAATCTCCGCCCAGCGTGGTCTTGTGGATGGCCGGCCTACCCGCGGCCGTTCGCGTGCTGGTCGCTCTGTCCGCAGGCTTCTTCGAAGAGGTCTTCTTTCGGGGCTTTCTGCAGCCCCGGATCGGAGTCGCCCTGTCGACCGTCCTTTTCACGCTCGCTCACCTGAGCTACCAGCAGCCGTTCATGCTTGTCGGCGTCGCGGTCCTGTCTATCTTCTTTGCCATGCTGGTGCGCTGGCGCCAGAGCATCTGGGCGGCAATCACGGCGCATGCGGTGTTCGATCTGGTGCAGCTACTCGTCATCTTGCCGATGGGGGCGCGGGCCCTGAATTCATGACCTTTTGGGTCTGCTAAACTCCGGGCCCTGGAGTCAGACGTCATTGTCGTCTCGGGACCAGGAGGTGCACCTCGCTCTAGAGAGTCGCTTCGAAAACGTCGAGCTCGTGCAGCTCATGTTGGAGGAGTCGTTGGTGAAGGCGGAGTGTGACGAGGACACCCGGTACTGGGTCGGGATTGCTGTTCGCGAGGCCGTCGCAAACGCGATCAAGCATGGAAACCGGCAGGATCCGGACAAACGTGTCGAGGTGACGTTGGCGATTGTCGACCAGGAGCTCGTTATCGGGGTGACGGACGAAGGTGAGGGGTTCGATCCGGGCGAGGTGCCAGATCCGTTGGCGGAGGAGAACCTCTTGAAACCCGATGGAAGAGGCATCTTCTACATGGGCAAGTTCATGGACGGCGTGGAGTACGACTTTCAATCTACCGGGGGCACGAAAGTAACCCTGCGTAAGCGCATCGTCTTCCAGGAGGCGGGAGAGAAACAGGAGGAGACAAGATGAAGATCGGTATCCGACACCGTCAGGGGATCACTATCCTCGATCCCAAGGGCAAGATCACGATCGGTTCCGGTGACATCGCGCTGCGTGACTCGGTGATAGAGGCGTTGGAGTCGGGCGCACGTAAGATCCTCATCAATCTGAAGGATGTCTCGACGATCGATTCGTCCGGCATCGGGGAGCTCGTTGCCGCCTTTACTACGGTGACCAACCGGGGCGGCAAGCTAAAGCTAGTGGGCCTGCCTCCGAAAGTGTCCGACATCCTGCAGATCACCCAGCTGGTGACGGTGTTCGAGGTCGTCGACACCGAGGATGAAGCTGTAGAGAGTTTCTGAGAGATCTGGAAATGCTGAGTAGCATTTCCAGATCTCGGATGTCTTTTGGCTCGGCGGACCTCGCTGTTCGCTGCGCGCACTCTTTCTTCCAGGAGTAGGCATGTCTCGCAGGGCTGTCGCTGTCGCGGTGGCGGTGGCGGTGGCGTCGGGCGTCTGGGGGCAGGGGTCGCGGGAGGCGGATCTCGCGCAGGTGCAGGAGGAGATCGCTCGGCTTCAGGGTGAGCTCTCTGAGGCCCGGGCACGCTCGCGCAGTTTAGCGGGTCGGTTACGGGAGACTGAGGTCGAGCTCGAGCTGCAGGAACGGCGGGCGCGAGAGGCGCGACTGTCTTACGACCTGGCGCACCAGCGGGTGAGCGCCAGCGAGAAGGCAGTGGTCGCTTTGGAGGCGCGGTGGGGCGCGTTGCGGGAATCGCTGCGGACCCACCTGCTTGCGCTGTACAGCCTCGGGCGGGAGCGCTACCTGCGATTGGCGCTGTCGATGGATCCCCAGGCGGATGTCCTCGCCGGTGTGCGGCAGCTGCGTTTCTTGGCCCGTCGAGATGCGGTTGCGCTCGACGAGTACCGTCAGGTCCAGCGACGCTTGGATCAGGAGCAGTCGGCCCTGGCAATCGAACAGGCTCGCCTCGTCGCGTGGCTGGAGCAGGTTGAGGAGCGTCGCCAGGAGCTGGCCGATGCGCGGGTGCGCCATCGCCGGCTGGCGGGGGAAGCGATGGCGAAGCGCCGCCAGCTCGAGGCGCGCTCGGCGAGCCTGCGGGATCGAGCTGAGCGCCTGTCGCGGATGATCGAGCTGGTCGATACCGACTCCATCCGGGAGTTGCAGGAAGAGGCGATCCAGGGGTTCAAGGGGGTATTGGATTGGCCCTTGGCGGGACGAGTCGTCACCGACTTTGGGCCTCGCCTCGACCCCGGCTACCGCACGCAGGTGCCGCACAATGGCATCGCTATCGAGGCGCCTTTACGCTCTCCCGTGAGACCCATCTATCCGGGCAACGTAATCTTCGCCTCGCCGTTTCAGGGCTACGGTCTGACCGTGGTCGTCAAGCATGCGGGAGGAGTTCTGACGCTGTATGCAGGGCTCGAGACCCTCCAGGTGGCCAGGGGCGATGTGGTAACTTTGGGGTCTGTACTCGGGGCCGCCACTGCCGAGCTCTACTTCGAGTTGAGGGAGCAGAATCGGGCGGTCGATCCACTCGAATGGCTCAGGTAGGCAAGCGCACGGTCGTGAACCGCAGTCGCCTCGTATTTCTG
>JAYZDP010000040.1:0-9898 GCA_036337765.1 Acidobacteriota bacterium | reverse complement strand
GATGTCGCGGGGGTCGCGGCTCGACTGGACGTCGGCAAGCTCGGCCGCAACGATGTCCGTCTTGTCGATGACCATCGTCATGGGAGTGTCTCCTGGGATTGTGTCGGTACGGCGGCGAAGCCCTAGGTAGGGCGCGAGGGCCGTCAAGGTTAACACCCGACTACACTGATATTCTGTGCCTTCCATGACCACTGTGACCAATCCCCCCTCGGCCCCCAAGCTCGGCTCGCGCACAACCAACCTGGTGTCGCGTCCGCGGCGCAACCGTGCCTCCGCCGCAGTCCGTTCCCTCGTGCGCGAGACTGAGCTGACGCCGGCGCATCTGATCTATCCGCTGTTCGTGATCGACGGCAAGAGCATCCGCGAGCCGATCGGCTCGATGCCTGGCGTCGAGCGGCTGTCGATCGATCTGCTGGTCGAGGAGGCGCGCACCGCCTTTGAGCTCGGGGTGCCGGCCGTGGCCCTCTTCCCCGCCCTCGACGACGGCCTCAAGGACCCTCTCGCCTCGGAGTCGACCAATCCTGAGGGTCTGCTGCAGGACACGGTGCGCGCTCTGAAGGGCGCACTGGCAGACCTCATCGTCATCACCGACGTGGCCATGGATCCGTACTCCTCCGACGGTCACGACGGCATCGTCGATAACGGCAAGATCCTCAACGACGAGACCCTCGACGTGCTGGCTGCGATGGCGGTCGCACAGGCGGACGCCGGCGCCGACATCGTCGCGCCCTCCGACATGATGGACGGCCGGGTCGGAGCGATACGCCGCGCCCTGGACGACTCCGGACATCAAGAGGTCGGGATCCTCGCCTACTCCGCAAAGTACGCGTCGTCGTTCTACGGACCGTTTCGCGAGGCGTTGGACTCGGCGCCCAAGAGCGGCGACAAGAAGACCTACCAGATGGACCCCGCCAACGCGGTGGAGGCCCTGCGCGAGATCGACCTCGACATCGCCGAGGGCGCCGACATGGTAATGGTCAAGCCGGCCCTGCCCTACCTCGACGTCGTCCGCCGGGTTCGTGATCATGTCAATGTTCCGGTTGCCGCCTATCAGGTCAGCGGCGAGTACGCGATGATTCAGGCCGTCGCCGAGCGCGGCTGGATGGATGGCGAGGCGCTGATGCTCGAGACCCTCACCGCGATTCGCCGCGCCGGGGCCGACATCGTCCTCACTTACTTCGCTCGGCGCGCGGCGGCGAGCCTCGCCGAGACTCTCGGCCGATGAACGACGACCCACCGAGCATCCCGTTCGCCGAGCGCCGCTCCGTCGAGCAGGTCGAAGAAGGCACCGAGCTGGCCCCGAAGTTCGACGCGGACGGTCTGATACCCGTCGTCACCACCGACGCCACCAGCGGCGAAGTGCTTATGCACGGCTATATGAATGCCGACTCCCTGCGCGCAACCCTCGAACTGGGGGAGGCGGTCTACTGGAGTCGCAGCCGAGCCGTCCTCTGGCACAAGGGCGCCACCAGCGGTCTGGTGCAGAAGGTGGTGGAGATCCGCATCGACGACGACCAGGACTCGATCTGGCTCCGCGTCGACGTCGCGGGCGGAGCGAGCTGTCACGTCGGCTACCGATCCTGCTTCTACCGCTCCGTGCCCTTCGGCACGAATGCCAGCGGCGAGCTCGCCTTCGAGGAGTCGGAAAAGGTCTTCGACCCCGCCGCCGTCTACGGCGACGCGCCCAATCCCACCCGCCTCTGAGCTCAGTCGGCGAGATCCAGCGGAATGGCCGCGCGCACACGTAGGCCTTTGCGCAGGATCTTCACCTGCGGGCGAGATCCCAGATCGGGAGCCGCCTCGGTGTAGTAGGTGATGACGTACTGCCGGGAAAGCTCGTCGCGGATGCGCTGGAAGGCGGCGAGGATCTGCTCATTCGAGACGACGTGGAACATCCGCCCGCCGGTGGGCTTGGTGATTAGGCTGAGCTGGTTGCGGGCGAGCGCGTCCACATTGGCCGCGCCCGGTGCGCCGCCGCGACCACCACGTGCACTCATCGCGATGATGTAGACCGGCACACCGAGACGTTCGCCGAGCTCGATCGTGCGCTTCGGATCGGCCCGCGACCCCCAATCGACGCCATCGGTGATGACGATCAGAGCCCGCCTGCCCGGCTCCCCGTCGTATTGCAGCAGCGAGTACAGAATCGAGTCGTAGAGCGCGGTGCCGCCCTCGGGCTCGAGCCTTCCCATCGCCCATGCCAGCGCGCGCTTGTCGCCGGTCAGGGGCTGCAACAGACGCACCCGGGAATCGAAATCGACCAGAAAGGCACGGTCCCGCGCCCCCAGGGTGGTGTCGAGAAAGCTCAGCGTCGCGGCACGGGTCTGAGGCCACAGCAGCTCCATGCTGTAGGACGAATCGACCGCCAGCCCCAACACGAGCGCGACGTTCTGCGAGGTGTATAGCCGCTCTATCTGACGCTTGCCGCCACCGTCGACGATCTCGAAGTCCTCCACCACAAGCCCCGAGACCGGCGCCCCGCTCTTGTCGGTGACCAGCACCTGCAGCTGTAGCAGGTGAACATCGACCTCCTCTGAGAACACCCCTTCTTGCAGCAGTTCGACGTCCTCGATCTCACGGCCGTCGGCCAGACGCGCCGTTACACGCACGTAGTCCGTGGGGCCGACGTCCGCGGCGGCGATCGTCACGACGAAGGGCCCCTGCGTCGCCTCCTCGAGCCGTGTCTCACCGAGAAAGAAACCGACCTTCTCGAGCTCCGCCTTGCGCGGCACCGACACCTCGGCTTGGACCGTGAGCTGCCCGGCAGCGCGCCCGATCGAGGCGACGCGTACGCGGAACGGCGGATCGAAACGGTTGATCACCATCTCGTCGTGCCCCAGAGGGCGACCGGCGCCGCCGAAAGCCTCGGCCCGCACCACCTGCTCGCGGGGCGGATGGGGTATGTCGATCTTGGCGTCGAAGGGCGGTACGGTCTTGCGCGCCACACGCTCCCCGTCGAGGAAGAACTCCACCGACGTCACCGATGGCTCGATGGTAAGCGTCTGGAACTCCACCTTGCCGCTGGTGGCCACGCCCGCAGGCCCGCGCAGCGGAAGGAAGCGAATGATCGAGCCGCCGTGCGCCGCGTCGAGCTCTGGCGCGCTACCCGGCGAGACGAGAGCCGAGCGCGACGGTCCGGTCGACGAGCGGCTCGTCGAAGGGGAACGTCGAAGGGGCGGTGGCGCATCGTCACCGGCCGTCGCCGCCCGCGGCTCTCCGGCTGGAGGATCGCCCACACGGTCGTAGACGGTGCGGAAGCGGACCGCCTCCGTTCCACGACCCTGGATGTCGGTCAGCACATACAGCCGCTGACCATCGGGATCGAGCTCCATCGACTGCATGAGCTGTGCCCCGGCGTTGCGAGTCTCGATGACGAGGATGCCGTTCTCGATGACGGACACGGTCTGGCTACCGAAGCCGTCGCCGAGCGCGCGTCCGTCCGTGTAGACGACGCGCGTCTCACGGTTCGTATCGCGCAGCTCGATCTCCGGATCGCGATGGCGGATGCTCAGGGCATCGAGTCCCTGTACCAGGTGCCTCAGCCGTTCGCGTGCATCCTGCAACTCGTCTCGCGCGGTGTCCCCACCCCGGCCGGGCCCGCGACCCCCGCCGCCGCGGCCACGACGACCGAAGGTGACGCCGGAGAAAGACCCGCCGGGACCGTAGGTGACCTCCTCCGAGACGATCTCCAATGGATCCTCGCTCTGTGTGTCGTCGCGCACCCAGACCCCGGTGAAATCCGGGACCGTATCGGCCTCCTGCGCCAACAGCTTTGCTGCGCCAGATCCGCTCGACAGCACCATCAGGCCGGCGACGGCCAGAATCGGGCTCAGCTTCGTGAAGTCCATCCACAAATACCCTAGCAATGTCGCTGCCTGGCCGGACGGGAGCGCCCGGCGCGCCCACGGCGGCGAACCAGCGTCGACTCCCCGTGAACTGTCTACTCTTGAGGACGCTGGAGCGTCCTCCTGAAGGTGACACGCAGGTCGCGCTTCACCGGGTCTCTCGTCCACAGCCCCAGCTCGGGGTCTTCGAGCTCCGCGCCCGCCGGCAGCTCGAACTCCTCCGGCGGAGGAATCGAGCTCTCGGCCACCACCCAACCGTCGGCTGCATCGGCCTGGTTCGCCATCACCAGCTCCTCGTCGGGGAAGGACCGGGTGAGCACTCGCACCACGAGCTCGTCGCCGGCCAGCGGGTCGGCCTGGAAAGCGAACTCGAACATGTATACGAAGAAGCCCTCGGTGCCCCTGCCGTTGACGGGGGTATCGACAGGAGTCCACTCCCCGGCGGCCGGAGCGCCCCCTACCTCGAGCGCCAACGTCTCAATGAAGGCCGAGAACTGCTCGTCACGGAACTGGCTCTCCAAGGCCTCGAAGCGGCCCGCCTCGATCTCCGCCATCAGATCCAGATCGGCGAAGTGCGCCTTGAAGTTGGCTACCAGGCGGAACGTGGGAACCTCGAGGATGACGGCGACCTCGAGACCGTCCTCACCGATGGAGACGGCACTTCGTGCGGAATGATAGGTCGGCCAGTAGGCGTGTCCGTGAGCGACCGGCGCGCTTGCCAAGAAGGCGACGAGAGCTAGGCACAGCAGTCGGAGACGCATTCCCGGCAACCTATAATCCGCCCCGGACCATGTCAAAAGCTACCCGCCATGGCGCGCTCGGCCTGCTGATTCTCTTGTCGATATCGGCCTGCGGCGGACCCGAGCTCGTGGATTCGGTGGGCCGCGAAGAAGCTCTCGCCGCTTTCCGCCAGCTGCACACACGGGTGTACGACGTGTATGACCTCGGCGATCCCGAGCGCGGCCCCGACCGCGAAGCCATCCACAGCCTGTTGTCGTCCAGTTTCGCCGGCGATGCGCTGACCGACGAGTACGTGGAGCACTTCACCACCCTCGCCCGGATGGGGCGCGAGCACACTGCGATCGACGTCCTCGACGTTGACGACGAGAGCCTCGCTCTGGCGGGCGGCTCCGAGAGCCAGATCGAGGTGATCGCCGACTGGAGCGTGGGTGGCATCGTCCGCCATCAGCTCCACAGCCACCATCGCGTCAACCGCTATCAGGCGAGCTACACCCTGGCGCGCGCCGCCGAAGGCGCAGAAGGCCTGCGCATCGTCTCCAGCCGAGTCCGAAACGCCGAGCGCATCCGCAACCCGCTCGCTGGCGCCGGCACCTTCCCGCTCGACGACCTGCCGACCTCGTCGCGCGGAATGGTTGGCCCCGCCGAGCTGCTCAGGGCCGGGATCCTCGATGAGGCGCCGGGCGAGCCGGAGCCTGGCCCACAGGCCCCGAGTCGCCCGTGAGCAACTCCGCCGTCGTGGGTATCAAGGGCCTGCGCTTCTCCTACCCTCCCGCCCGAGGTCACTCTCACAGCGCCTTCGAGCTGCGCCTCGACGATTGGGATGTACGTGCGGGTGAGCGCGTTGCCATGCACGGTCCGTCCGGCTGCGGCAAGTCGACGCTGCTGAATCTGGTGGCCGGCACCTTGCGACCGACCACCGGCACGATCCACGTCGCCGGCAGCGAGCTCGGTGCACTCGACGAAGCACGGATCCGTGCTCACCGCATCCGCAACCTCGGCTTCGTGTTCCAGGACTTCCCGCTGGTCGACTACCTCGACGTCGAGGAGAACGTCCTGCTGCCCTTCCGCCTCAACCCGGCGCTTCGCCTCGACTCACCGGCTCGCCAGAGAGCCAACGAGCTACTCGCCGAGCTCGGCCTCGGCGACCGGGCCGCCTCGGACACCGCCGAGCTCTCGGCCGGTGAGCGCCAGCGGGTCGCGATCGCGAGGGCGCTTGTCACCGATCCCTCGTTGCTACTGGCCGACGAGCCCACCGCCGGGCTCGATCCCGAGCAGTCGGTGCGCGTGGTCGAGCTTTTGGAAGCTGCCTGTGAGAACCACGGGCTGACCATGCTCATGGTCACGCACGACCCCGCGCTCCTCGCCCGTTTCGATCGCGTTCTGGCGGTTGGCGAGCTGCGATTCGAGGACTCGTCGCGATGATGCGCGACGCCCTCTTCCTGTCGCTGCGCTACTTGCGCTGGTCGCCCTGGCGTACAGGGATCCTGCTGCTCGGAACGACGGTCGCGGCCTTTCTGCCGATCTTCACCTGGACCGCGACCGCGGTTCTCGAGGAGGGGCTCCTGAGGCGCGCGCGCGACTCTCCCATTCTGGTCGGCTACAAAGGCAACGAGTTCGACCTCACCATGAGCTCGCTCTACTTTCGGGGCCAGGTGTCCGATCACGTCGAGGCGGGCGAGGCGCGTGAGCTCGCGGCGGCCGGGATCGGCGCCGTCGTGCCGCTCTACGTCGAGCACACCGCGGGCGGCTCACCGATCGTGGGGACGGATGTCGAGTACTTCCCGGTCCGCGGCCTGGTGCCGGCCGCTGGGAGGCTGCCGGCTCTCCTGGGTGAGATCGTCGCGGGGGCGAGTCTGGCGCAGAACCTCAAGCTCGAGGTCGGCGACACCCTCCAGTCCGACCAGCGAAACCTCTACAACATCGCAGGCAGCACACCGCTGCTACTCACGGTCGTCGGCATCCTCGGCCCCAACGGGACGCCCGACGACGACGCATTCTTTGCCGACGTGCGCACGGCATGGACGCTCGAGGGCCTGCTCCACGGCCATGACCAGGTCAGTGCATCGCGCAACGCCGAGGAGGACCCGGAGAACACACCGGAGGCCGAGAACATCGAGGCCAGCGCCGCGATCTTCATGTTTCAGAAGATCGACGACTCGAACCGCTCGAGCTTCCACGCCCACGGCTCGCCCGACGACGCCCCTCTGACCTCGATCCTGGTCGTGCCGCGCGACCAGCGCGCCCACGATCTGCTGCTCGGCGACTACGCCCTCGACGAGGACCTACAGGCCGTACGACCGATCGAGGTGGTGCGTACAGTGCTGGGTATCGTCATCCGCGCCCGCGACGCCCTCGCCGCCTACTTCGCCGTCGTCGCGGCATCGACGACAGCGTTCTTCGCCCTCGTCATCTCCCTGACCCTCCGCCTCCGCCGCCGGGAGCTCGACCTCATGCGACGCATCGGCTCGAGCCCGGCGACCATCGGCATGGTCGTCACCAGCGAAATCGTCATCGTGCTCGCGGCCTCGGTGGCTCTCGCCTCGGCCACCGCGTGGGGGGCCATCGCCGTCGTCGAAAGCCAGCTCGGCCTCTAGCGCCCCTGCCTCACGCAGACGCCTTCGGGGGCCAACCGCCTGGTCATGAAGACGCTGTTCGGATCCTCGACGTAGTCGCCGAAGGGGCCGCGGTAGCCGAAGCCATAGCGCTCATAGAGGCCACGGGCGGGAGCGAACTCCTCCTGCGACCCGGTCTCGAGATAGAGCCGCGAATAGCCGCGCGCCGCGGCGGTCTCGAGGATGTGCTCGAGAACGCGCGAGCCGACTCGCCTGCCACGATGCCCAAGCGAAGTGCGCATCGACTTGATCTCGGCGGAACAGGCGTCCATCTCCTTCAGGGCCCCACATCCAACGAGCTCCCCATCGAGCCACGCCGACCAGAACGTGACACTCGGCTGACGCAGCTCTTTGAGATCGAGCGCGTGGACACTCTCCGGCGGCGTGATCCGATACATCTCGTCGAGATGCTCCTGCAGCAGGGCTGCGATCTCGGGACCTGTCAGGTCGTCTTGGCGAATCTCGAGAGACGTCATGCCGGGGCGGTCCAATCGGTGCTGGCTCCGACGATAGCCGAATCGGACTCGCCGCACTGTGAGCGCGGTCCGAGAGCTCGGGGCCCTGATCGAAAGTAGACTCGCGGCCACCATGCTCATCGGCTCCTGTCACTGCGGCGCCGTCGTCATCCAGATCAGTGAGCTCCCCGGCCATTTGGTGCAGTGCACATGCTCGATCTGTCGCCAGTACGCCGCCAAGTGGGCCTTCTGCAACCGCAGCAGCGCCAGGGTTACGTCGCCCGCGGAGGCGACAGCTGCCTACCTTTGGAACGACCGGGTTATCGAGTTCCACCATTGCCGGACCTGCGGCTGCGTGACGCACTACGAATCCACCGACAAGGCACCGGACAGCCGCCTCGCGGTTAACGCGCGCATGTTGGATCCCGCCGAGATCGCGGGGCTGCGCCTGCGCACCTTCGATGGAGCCGAGACCTAGGTATACCTCGATGATTGAGGACTCCGTAGTCTCAGCGGCGGCAGCTCTCCGCCGGCTGCGAGATGGCAACCAGCGCTTCGTGTCACAGCCAAGCAGCTCAGCCCTTACGGACCGAGACCGCCGAGCGGACTTGGTGGAGGCTCAGACCCCGTTTGCGATCGTGCTCGGCTGTGCAGACTCGCGCGTTCCGCCCGAGGTCGTCTTCGACCAGGGGCTCGGCGATCTGTTCGTCGTCCGTGTCGCCGGCAACATCGCCGCGCCCACGCAGGTTGGGAGCATTGAGCTCGCCGTCGAGTCCTTCGACACCCGGCTCGTGGTCGTCCTCGGCCACGAGCGCTGCAGCGCCATCGCCGCTGCTCTCGCCGATATCGAAAGCACCGCCGCTCCCATTTCAGGGAGCCTGCGCACGATCGTCAACCGGGTGAGACCCTCGATCGAGCCGCTGCTCGAGAGCTCCGTCGCTGCCGACCGCGAGCAGCTCGTCCACAGCGCGGTACGTGCCAACGTCGAGGCGGCGGCCGCGAACCTCGCCGAGTCCCCCGTACTGGCTCCCAGGGTGGCCAGGGGCGAGCTCGAGATCGTCGGCGCGGCCTATGCACTCGACAGCGGCGCCGTCGAGATCTTCGACTGACCGGCCACCTCGAGGCGACGTCTCAGTCGCCGGAAACGATCCGCCGCCGACGGCCCTCCGCCTCGGCCAGCGCGTCCCGGTAGGCGTCGGAGTCGACGAGGCTGCGGTGGAAGTCTCCCGCCCTCCCGACCTCACGCCCAGCGACCCACATAGCGTGGATTGCCTGCGTGGTGTCGCCCATCGCCAGCGTGCCGAGCCCAGGCGCCGGCCAGAAGCTAGGATGGTCATCGTCCCAGACAACGAGGTTCGCGAGGGTACCCGGGGCGAGGTTACCCGCCGTAAACGCCGGGTGAAGGCCGCCAGGAACGTGCCAGACCCGATCGAGAAGGCGCTGGGCTGTGGTGTCGGCAGAGGCCCGGGCGAAAGCCGCGCCCCGCGCCTCCCAGGCCCGCTCAGCGTCCTCCGTATCGGCGCGGTCGAGAAAGCGGCGATACGGCTGTGACCAGGTCGTCGACATGGTCCGCTGGCCGGCGAGGTAGCGCAGCTCCTTTTGCAGGTTCATCGAGTCGTTCGACGGCGAGCAGTCGGTAGCCGTCGCCCAGCGCAGATCTCCCTCCGACCACGCCAGAGGGTCGGCGGGGAAACCGAAGACCCGCTGGCGGTGCGGGCAGAAGACCCGACAGTCGCGCGCCGGATCCAGCAGGGCGAGCTCGTCGCGCGAGACGTAGATGCAGTGCGCGAAGACGGTCGCCGGCAGGTCGTCGAGAAGCCCCGCCGTGACCAGCCAGGTCATCGGCGGCCGGCCTCGCCGCTCGAGGCTGAACCGGACCTCCTCGATCGACTGCGCGACGTGCGGGTGTACCGGCAGACCGACCTCGCGGGCGCGGGCCGCGGCCCGCGACCAGAGCCCCTCGCTCACCGTGTCGGTGGCATGTGGCCCCAAAGCGGCGAACACGCCGTGGGCGGCGAAGTAGTCGGAGTCGGCAAGCTCGGCAGTGGCGTCGAGCTGCGCGTCGCAGGTCGCGACGCCCGGCCCGTCGATATCCTGTAGCGTCGGAGCGACCACCCCGCTCAGGGCAGTGCCGAGGAGAGCCCGGGCCACCGAACCGCGGTGGTAGTAATGATCCCAAACCAAGCCGACCCCATGGAGCAGGCTCTCGTAGGCCCCCATGCGCGCGAAGGCTTCAACGTCGCCC
>JAYZDP010000039.1:0-14735 GCA_036337765.1 Acidobacteriota bacterium | reverse complement strand
TCAGCGCCACGAAGCGGCGCAGGCGCGTATCCTCGGCCTTGTACACGACTCCCATGCCGCCCTCGCCGAGCTTCTCGACGATGCGGTAGTGCCGGTTTCGCCGATGGATGCCATTTGGACGTCCCGGAGTGCTTGGATCTCGGTCTGAGAGAGGATGCTCGCCTGCTCGAGAGCGACGGGTTTTTCCTTGGCCATGTCGTCGATGGTTTTGTCGCCTAGGATAGCAAGCCATCGTACTCAGCCGACGTGATGAAATCGGATTCGAAAAGCCCCGTCGTCATCCTCGTGGCGGCGCAGCTGGGCGAGAACATCGGTGCTTCGGCGCGTGCGATGCTCAACTGCGGCCTCGACCGGCTTCGCCTGGTGCGTCCTCGCCACGGTTGGCCCAACCCCCACGCCTTGCCTTCGGCCGCGGGTGCCGATCGCGTGCTCGAGACGATAGAGGTCTTCGACACCACCGCAGAGGCGGTGGCCGATGTTTCCTGCCTCTACGCCACCACCGCTCGCCTACGCGACATGATCAAGCCGGTTTTGGACCCTCGCGCCGCCGCGTTCGAGGCGCGAGGCCGCGCGACGGCCGGTGAGCAGGTCGGTTGGCTATTCGGACCCGAGCGGGCAGGACTCGATAACGCCGATGTGGTGGCGGCGCACCGCATCGTTCACGTGCCCCTGAATCCCGAGTACGCGTCTCTGAATCTCGCGCAGGCGGTTCTGCTCATGGCCTACGAGTGGCGCATGGCCGAGCACGCCGAGATCCCAAAGCTGCGGGGAGTCAAGGAGTGGGAGCGAGCTGCTACCCAGGCCGAGCTCGACAACTTCTTCAACCGGCTGGAGACCTCACTCGACGCCGGGGGATTCTTCGAGGTCCCGGAGAAGCGGCCGTCGCTGGTGCGCAACATCCGCAACGTCTTCACCCGTGCGCAAGTCACCAATCAGGAGGTGCGAACGCTACACGGCATCATCACGGCGCTTCTCGGAAAGCCGGGTCGGCCTGACAAGACTACGTAGGGCCGCCGGCGTAGCCGAGCTCGCGAAGAGCGTCGGCGATCTCGTCGAGAATCGCGGGGTCGTCGATAGTCGCGGGCATCCGCCACTCCTCGCCGTCGGCGATCTTTCGCATCGTGCCTCGGAGCACCTTGCCCGAGCGGGTCTTGGGCAGGCGCTCGACGACGGTCGCGACCCTGAAGGAGGCCACTGCCCCGATCTGTCCGCGAACGGCCTGGACACACTCGGCGACGATCTCTGCCGGTTCGCGGCCGACCCCAGCCTTGAGCACCACCAGGCCCAGTGGTACGTGGCCCTTCAGGTTGTCGGCGACTCCGATCACAGCGCACTCTGCGACGTCCGGGTGGGCCGACAGCACTTCCTCCATGCCGCCGGTAGAGAGGCGATGCCCGGCGACGTTGATGATGTCGTCGGTGCGGCTCATGACGAAGATGTAGCCATCGTCGTCGATGAAGCCGGCGTCGGCGGTCTTGTAGTAGCCGGGGAACTCGACCAGATACGATTCCTGGAAGCCGTCGGGGTTGTGCCAGAGGGTCGGGAGGCACCCCGGGGGCAGGGGAAGCTTGAGCACGATCGCGCCGGTCTCGCCGCGGGCAAGCTCGTTGCAGCTCTCGTCGACGACCCGCACGTCGTAGCCGGGCACGGCGCGCGTCGGCGAGCCATGCTTGACCGGTTGCATGCCGAGGCCCATGCAGTTCGCGGCGATGGCCCAGCCGGTCTCGGTCTGCCACCAGTGGTCGATGACCGGCACGCCTAACAGATTCTCCGCCCACTGCAGGGTGTCGGGGTCGGCCCGCTCACCGGCGAGAAAGAGGGTTCGGAACTCGGCGAGATCGTAGCGCTCTAGGAGGCTTCCGTCCGGGTCCTCCCGTTTGATGGCGCGAAAGGCGGTTGGGGCGGTGAACAGAGCCGCTACACGGTGCTGCGCCGCAACCCGCCAGAAGGCGCCGGCGTCGGGGGTACCGACCGGTTTGCCTTCGAACAGCAGTGTGGTGCAGCCGTGTAGCAGCGGGGCGTAGACGATGTAGGAGTGACCGACCACCCAGCCGATGTCCGATGCCGCCCAGAAGACCTCGCCCGGCTCGATGCCGTAGACGTGCTTCATGCTCCAGGCCAGCGCGACCGCGTGCCCGCCGTTGTCGCGAACGACTCCCTTGGGGATGCCAGTGGTACCCGAGGTGTAGAGGATGTAGAGCGGATCAGTGGCGTCGACCGAGACACAGTCGGCCGGTTCGGCATCGGCGACCCACTCGCTCCAGTCCAGGTCACGCCCGTCCTGGAGCGTTGCCGTCTCCTGCGGCCGCTGGAGCACGACGCAGTGGTTTGGCTTGTGCTGGGCGAGCTCGATGGCCTCGTCCAGAAGGGGCTTGTAGGCGATGACACGCTGAATCTCGATTCCGCACGATGCGGTCAGGATGGCCCGCGGCTCGGCGTCATCGATACGCGTCGCCAGCTCCTGCGGTGCGAAGCCGCCGAAAACGACCGAGTGCACGACGCCGATGCGCGCGCAGGCGAGCATCGCGACGACCGCTTCGGGAATCATTGGCATATAGAGCAGGACCCGGTCGCCCGTCTGGACCCCTAGGCCCAGCAGGGCGCCGGCCACCCTTGCGGTTTCGGCCAGCAGCTCGCGGTAGGAGATCTCCGAGACCGTGTCGGTCACCGGGCTGTCGTAGATCAAGGCGATCTGGTCGCCGCGGCCGGCCGCGACATGGCGGTCGAGCGCGTTATGGCAAGTGTTGAGGCGGCCGCCGACGAACCAACTCCCGTTCTCGCCGGCGCTCAGGTCGAGCACTCGATCCCACTTCCGGTCCCAGTCGAGCTGCTCGGCCGCCTCGGCCCAAAAGCCCTCCGGGTCCTCCCGAGATCTCCGGTAGGCCTCCTCGTAGTTGGCCATCGCGACGACTACGAGGTCTCTAATAGTTCGACCCAGTTGCCGTCAGGGTCTTCGATCATGGCGATCTTGATGCCGGGTCGAATCTCTCGGGGGCTGACTGCGATCTTGTAGCCGGCCGACTCACAGCCTGCGGCAAGGTCGTCGAGGTTCGGCACCGAGATCGTCCAGTAGCGGTAGCCGCTGGCCCCCGCGATTCCTCCCGGCGGGGCCTGGGCGGGAGGAGCCTCGGCCAGTTCTACGAGCTTGATAAGGCTAGTGCCGCACATCAGACGGTACATGGTGCCGCCGCCCGGCATCGGCATGGTGCCGTTGTCTTGGAAGCCGAGCGTGTCTCGGTAGAACGCCAGTGATGCGTCCGCATTGCGCACGACGATGCCGAGATCGATCGAATCCTTGGTCAGTGCGATGGTCATCGGATTCCCCTTTTTGCGGCCGTGAGCACGCGATCCTACTCCGTCTCTCAGTAGGCGAGGGCGCAACCGTCTTTGCGGGGGTCGGAGGCGCCGATGCGAGTTGCGTCGGGCCCGATCTGGATGGCCTGCGCCCCCCCGAAGGCGCTGCCGTGGGCGGGCAGCACATCGTGGCCCCGGTTTTCGAGTCCCTTCATGGTCTTCTCGCTGGTGCCATGCTCGAGGAGCACCGTCGTTTCTTCGGTGTGGCGCCAGCGAGGCAGATCGATGGCCTCCTGGATCGATAGACCGAACTCCAGGTGCGAGAGCAGGAACTGCAGGTGCCCCTGGGGCTGGAATGGGCCGCCCATGACGCCGTACGACAGGTACAGCTCGTCGTCGCGCAGGACCATTCCCGGAATGATGGTGTGAAACGGACGCTTTCCGGGCCCGTACTCGTTCGGGTGCCCGCTCTGGAGCGTGAAGCCGCAACCGCGATTGTGTAGCAGGATCCCGGTGTCACCGCCGACGATCTTGGAACCGAACGCATCGAACAGAGAGTTGATGAAAGACACCGCGTTGCCGGCCTCGTCGACGACCGAGAGATAGACCGTGTCATGCCCGTTCGGACTACCTGGTGTTGTGTCGTGTGCGGCCTTTTGCGGGTCGACGAGTGTGCGGCGCCCGGCAGCATATTCGGCGCTGAGAAGACTCTGGACAGGTACGTTGGCATGCTCGGGATCGGCGACCCAACGGTGAAGGTCGCTGTAGGCGATCTTCTTGATCTCGATCAGGTGATGGAGATAGTCGATAGAGGAGTGCCCCATTCCCTGCAGATCGGCGGTCTCGAGGAGGTTGAGCATCAGGAGAACGGCCAGGCCCTGCCCGTTCGGCGGGATCTGCGCAATGCGGTGGCCACGGAAGGTGGTCTGGATCGGATCGACCCAGCGCGACTCGTGGGCGGCGAAGTCACTCGGCTGGAGAAACCCGCCGGTCTCTTCCGAATAGCGACAGATCTCGGCGGCGATCGGACCGCGGTAGAACGCCTCAGGGCCCCCTTCCGCCACGACGCGCAGCGAGCGGCCGAGCTCGGGGCTGCGGAAGATCGAACCAGCTCCGGGAGCGGCATCGCCGGCGAGATAGTTGGCTCGTGCGTGGCGGTCCGGGCGCAGCCGATCCTCATAGGCGCGCCAGGCGGCGCCGACGACGTCTCCGACCGGGAAGCCTCCCTCCGCGTGGTCGATCGCGGGGGCGAGTAGCTCGGCGAACGGCCTGCTTCCGAAGTGCTCCCAGCCGGCATGCCAGGCCGCGACCGCGCCCGGGACGGTGACCGCCTCCCAGGAATCGGTCGCGATCTCGGCGATTCCGGCTCGCTCGAAGTGGTCACGCTCGAGAGCGGCAGGGGAGCGGCCGCTGCCGTTCAGCCCGGTGAGCTCCTTGGTAGCGGCGTCCCAATGCAGGAAGAAGGCGTCGCCACCGATTCCGGTCATCATCGGCTCCACCACTGCGAGCGTCGCTGCGGTGGTGATGGCGGCGTCCATTGCGGTGCCGCCTGTGCGCAGACAGTCGAGGCCGGCGAGGGTGGCGAGCGGATGAGAGGACGCCACGCAGCCGTGCCGACCCATCGCCCTGCTACGCCCCGCGCGGTAGGGGTTGGCGCGGGCGCCACGCGCTTGGAGCGCGGCGAGTTGGTCGTAGGCGGTGCGGCGGGGGCTCGTCATGGTCTTGGTATCGTACCCGCGCTTCATCTCCTCACGAGACTTGGGAAAGCGTATGAGCAGTTCGTCGACGGTGAAAAAGCGTCTCTCGTGGATGATGTTTCTGCAGTATGCCGTCTGGGGCTTCTGGCTTCCGGTGTTGGCGCGCTATCTCCAGGCTTCCTCGGCGGAGGGTGGACTCGGCTTTACGCCCGGTCAGGTTGGCTGGATCCTCGGTCTCGCAGGCTCGATCGGCGCGGTGTCGGCTCCCTTCGTGGCCGGCCAGTTCGCCGACCGGTACTTTGCCAGCGAGCGTTTCCTCGCGGTGCTGCTCGTACTCGGTGGCGCCATCAAGATCTGGACTGCCTTTCAGACCACGTTCGCTGCCTGGCTCTGGCTCTCAGTGCTGTACAGCGTGGTCTTTACCCCCACCCTGGCACTCACTAATTCGATGGCCTTTGCCCATCTCGACGATCCGGATCGCGAGTTTCCCTTCGTCCGGGTGTACGGAACCATCGGTTGGATCGCGGCGAGCTGGCTGTTCCCGGCGGTCTGGCTGCTCTCCGACGTCAGCCTGCAGCTGATGCCGCCCTTCTACGCCGGCACTGAGGTGGCGGACGCCACTTCGCGGCTGGCCCACGCGCTCGTCTTCTCAGGGGTCACATCGATCGGGTATGCGGGCTTCTGCTTTCTTCTTCCGCACACTCCGCCGCGCAGGGAGGGTGTGGAGAAGTTGGCCTTCGCGAAGGCCTTCCGTCTCTTCCGCCACCGCTCCTTTGCCGTATTGGTACTCGCCAGCCTGCCGATCGCGGTCATCCACCAGATCTACTTCATGCAGACAGCGCCGTTTTTCGCCGATGTCCTCGGCCTGCGTGACAGCCAGATCGGACCTGCGATGACGATCGGGCAGTTCGCGGAGATTGCCGTCATGGCCGGCGTCGGGCTCTTGCTCAAGCGACTCGGGGTACGCTGGGTCGTCACCATCGGGGCGTTGGCGTACTTTGTGCGCTACGCAATCTTTGCCACAGCGGCTCTGCCGACATGGGTCATCGTGTCGAGCCAGGCCTTGCACGGGTTCTGCTACGCATGCTTTTTCGCGGTTGCCTACATTTACGTCGATCGCCTCGCTCCTGAAGACGTGCGCCACTCGGCGCAGACCGTCTTCGGCATCATCATTCTCGGTGTCGGGCCGGTTCTCGCCGCACCGTTTCTAGGCTTTCTCGCCGAGTCCTTCACCCCCGCCGGGGGAACCCTGGACTACTCCTCTCTGTGGATGACTCTCGCGCTCGTGGGTCTGGCGACCGCAGTTGGCTTTCTGCTGGCGTTTCGGGACGAGACCGAGGAGGGCGCCCCTGCCGTGGTGCCGGTAGATGCGGCCGGGGCGGAGCCGAGCGCATGATTCGAGATCTTGAAAGGAAGGGCACATGACTCGACAACGACACACCTTCGACCGCCGTCAGATGCTTGCTGGAGCGACCTTGGGGTTGGCCGCGGCGGCCCATCCCGTTTGGTCGCAATCGCCACGGAAGGTGGTACGCAACGCCCGCGTCAATCAGTCTGTGTGCAAATGGTGTTTTCGGGACTTCACGGTCGATGAGCTCTGCGAGGCCGGGGCGGCGATGGGTCTGCGCTCGGTAGAGCTCCTGGGGCCGGAGGACTTCGCGACCGTCAAGAAGCACGGCCTCGTCTGTGCCCTGACTAACGCCCACGGCATCACCAAGGGGCTGAACGATCCGGCCAACCACGGCGAGTGCCTCGACGCGATTCGCAAGGCCATCGACGCGACTGCCGATGCGGGCTTTCCGAACGTCATCACGTTTTCCGGCAACCGTAACGGTGTGCCCGACGACGTGGGCCTCGAGCACTGCGTCACCGCGGTACGCCAGGTGATCGGACAGGCAGAGAAGCGAGGCGTAACGATCGTCATGGAGCTTCTCAACTCCAAGGTCAATCACGCCGACTACATGTGCGACAAGACGCCATGGGGTGTCGAGCTGGTGGATCGCGTTGCCTCAGAGAGATTCAAGCTCCTCTACGACATCTACCACATGCAGATCATGGAGGGAGACGTCATTCGAACCATCCAGGATCACCACGACAAGATCGGCCACTACCACACCGCCGGCAACCCCGGCCGTCACGAGCTCGACCACACTCAGGAGCTGCAGTACGCCCCGATCATGCGGGCGATCGTGGAAACGGGGTACCAGGGCTACGTCGCGCAGGAGTTCATTCCGACGCGTGACCCCCTGCAGTCGCTCGCTGAAGCAGTCGAGCTGTGCGACGTCTGAGCTGAACGAGACAAAGCCCCGGGCGCGATGCCCGGGGCCTGTCAATGCGGTGCTGAGAAGAGGCCGGGAAGGCTCGGCTCAGCGACGGTCGCTACTTCTTCTTGGCCGACTTGCGCTTCTTCTTTGCGGCCTTTTTCTTTGCGACTTTCTTCTTTGCCGGCTTCTTCTTTGCGGCCTTCTTCCTGGCTAGCTTCTTCTTGGCGGCCTTCTTTTTCGGCGCGGCCTTTTTCTTTGCGACTTTCTTCTTTGCCGGCTTCTTCTTTGCGGCCTTCTTCCTGGCTACCTTCTTCTTGGCAGCCTTCTTTTTCGGCGCTGCCTTCTTCTTCTTAGCTGTTTTCTTTGCGGCCATAGGTATTACCCCCATTTCTTGACCCGGTTCCGGGTCGCGCTACGGTGCTGAACCGAATCCCGGCGGACGCGATCATACTATGGGTTGTGGTCGCCGCGTCCAGTGGCCCAAGATTTTGTGGTGCTGCCACATTCCGTGGTGCTGCCACATTTTGTGGCGCGGCCCCTTGGAGGCGACGCTAGGCCGTCGGGGCTAGAAGGCGCAGCGCCTCCATATCGGGGCCGGGTTCGCCGTCGGTGCGGAAAGCCTGGATGCAGACGTGATCCGCACCGGCTTCCCAGTGCTCTTCGACTCGGCACCGCAGAGCGTTGGCGTCGCCCCAGCCGACCAGCGCGTCGATCAGTTCATCGGAAGCACCGTCCGTGTAGTCGTCCTCCGAGAACCCGAGCTCCAACAGGCTGTTCTGGTAGTTCGGCGCGCGCAGGTAAACCCCCAGGTTGCTGCGCGCGATTTCGCGGGCCCGATCGGCGTCGGTCTCGAGAATCAGCATCTGTTCGGGGCACAGCCACGGGCCTTCTCCCATCAGCTCGCGGGCTCTCCGGGTGTGCTCCGGCGTGACGAGGTAGGGATGTGCGCCACGCGTCTTCTCGGCGGCGAGCTTGAGCATCAGCGGTCGCAGCGCCGCGATTACGATCGGGGCGTCGATCTCCGGTTCGGCTCCCCGGTAGAACGCCGCGTCGAGGGCGTCGAGGAAATCCCGCATCTTCGGCACCGGCTTCTGCCACTGGTGGCCTCGTAGGCGGCTCACCAGATGCGGATGTGAGACTCCCAGGCCGAGAATGAAGCGCCCCGGCAGCATCTCGGACAGAGTCTTGTGGATCGCCTTGGTGGTCACGGCGTCGCGGGCGTAGATGTTGGCGATGCCAGTGGCGAGGATCAGGCTCTCCGTCTGCGCGGCGAGAAAGCCGAGCGTTACGAATGGGTCACGACCCACTGCCTCCGGGATCCAGAGCGCCGAGTAGCCCCACGCCTCGACTCGTCGTGCGAAGTCTCCTAGCTCGCCGGCAGAGAAGCTGTCCGGGCCCGTCCAGACCCCCAGCTTGCCTGGGCTCGTCAGTTCACTCATGGCCGCTCTCCTGTTTCTGCTGCGTCCCGTAGATTCGGTCGCCGGCGTCGCCGAGACCGGGGAGTACGTAGCCGTTCTCATTGAGCTCGCGGTCGACGGCCGCAGTGACGATCGGCACGTCAGGGTGGTGATCGTGGAAGTATTCGATCCCTTCAGGGGCGGCTACTAGGGCCACGAAGCGCAGCCACTGGGGCGCGCTCTCCTTCACCACGTCCACCGCGGCGACCGACGAGTGGCCCGTGGCGAGCATCGGATCGACGATCAGCGCGCCACGTTGGTCCATACCAGGAGGCAGATTGACGTAGTAGCGAACCGCTTCCAGCGTTTCCTCGTCGCGGTAGAGGCCTACGTAGCCGACGCGCGCCGACGGCAGCAGCTCGAGCATGCCGTCGAGGATTCCGTTGCCGGCTCGCAGCACGCTCACCAGAGCTAGCTTCTTGCCGGCGAGGATCGGTGCCGACACGGTCTCCAGTGGCGTTTCGATCTCGCGCTCGGTAGTGGCGAGCTTCCGTGTCGCCTCATAGGCCAACAGCATGCTGGTCTCCTTCAAGAGGCGGCGGAAGTCGGCAGATGCGGTCGAACGATCCCGCATCAGGCTGAGCTTGTGCTGCACCAGGGGGTGCGCGACGACCTGCAGATCCCGGCTCATGCGGCGCCGATCCTACTGGATGCCCTGCCGGAGGAAGCGACGGAGCTCGGCCGCGGTCATCGCTGCGCTCAGCTCGCCGATCAACTCGCGCTTCCACCACTGACCGGTGCGTCGGCGATCGAGCGGGGTGGTGAACTCATAGCTGAAGTATCGCAGCCGCAGCTCTTCGGGTAGCGGCTCGGGGACCCCTCCCTCGTCCAGCAGTGCCCAGACGGACGGCTCTCCCTCGAGTAGGCGCAGCGAGAGGGGGCCTAGCCAGCCGGCCGAGCGCGGGCCGAGCGCCGCGAACCACATCTGCCAGTCCAGCCGAGGTTGGTGGGGTGCAACGAGCCGAGGTCTGCTCTCTAGGAGGCCAGGCTTGTAGCGAAACTCGAGGGCTCGCCACTCTTCGCCGGACCCTACCTCGATGACGATTTCGGGACGCTCCAAGGTCATGGCGCGAAACAGTCCGTAGCCGTTGATCGAGCGGAAAGGGGCGACGACGGACAGCAGCGGGCGTGTCGGCCCGACAATCGCGCGGTCGAGTCGACCCACCCAGATGCGCTGGCTGGGGCTGAGGGCTGTCGAGGGTGGGGTGCGAACGATCTCTCGGGCGAAGACGCCCAAGCTCGCTATCAGGAGCACGGCCGCCAGAGCGAGGCGAACCTTACCGACGAGACCAGGGCGGGCCGCGCTCGCGTCGTGGCGCCGCGACCGAGGGCGCCTGAACATCGGGCGCAGGTGGCGATCGTCGAGCAGCGAGACGCACAGCACCAACGTGAGCAGATTGAAGAAGCCGTAATTGCCCGTGGCCGCGATCGCGAGCTGGAGTAGCGCGAGAGCGACGAACGCGGCGCCGCGCGCTCGCCTGCCACAGAACACGAGCCAAGGAGCCACGAGCTCGATCGCGAACATGATCGCAACCGACGTCTTGTGCAGGGCAGCAGGAAGCTGGTGAGCCCACCAGCTCGTCGCCATCGGCAGCGGCTGGGTGAAGTAGTGAACCTCGAGCGCGCTGAGGTCCCACCATGTTGCGTCGAAGCTCAGGAGCTTGGTGGCGCCCGAGAGGAACATCAGCTTCACGACCAAGAGCCGGGCGAGCCAGATGCCGAGCTCGGGCGCAGGGAGTCGAACGTCGAGAGTCGTCCGGCGCGCCGCGGGCGCCAGCCACTAGGTGACGACGAGAGCCTCGAGCAGGAGCACGTCCCACTGAAAACTCAGAAAGTCCTGCCCGACGACGGTGAGCGAGAGGTACAGGGTCCATGTCGCCAGTAACGCCGGGAGCTGGAAGATGCCGCACAGTGCCAGGCCCGCCGCCACCACGCCCGCTGCGCATACTGCGTTAAGCGCCACGTCGCCGGCGCCGAGCCACAGCAGCGTAGGAGCGCGCCACCAGCGTCCTTCGAGCGCCGGACGGAGACGCTCGAGGTGGTCCCGAGCCGGGAGGAGTCCGTTCTCGCCGATCAGGCCATGGACCTGGACCCACAGCGAGACGAAGGCGATCAGGGAGACCAGCGCCAGCAGCCGCACGAGCAGGCCGCGTACGAGGGCGACCGACTCGGGTGACTGGGGCAAGGTGGTTTTCAGGGTGCGACCAGCGCCCAGGCCCGCTCTGCGGTGGGCCTCACCGATGCACCGATCTCTTCCGCCCAGGCACTGGCGGCCGTGCCGTCGCGAACGCGCCCGGCGATACCTTGCGCGATTCCGGCACTGCGAAACAGGTTGTAGGCCAGGTAGAAGTTCCAGTTCTCGATTGCCGGACGCCCGATCCGCTCGCAGTAGAGATGGCGATACTCGTCGAGCCCGGGGATGCCGAGCGCATCCAGATCGACGCCGTCGAATGCTGTGGACCACTGCATGCAGTGGTAGGAAAGATCGCCAAGCGGGTGACCGATCGTTGAGAGCTCCCAGTCGAGGACCGCCACGATCCGTGGCTCGGTGGCGTGAAAGACCATGTTGTCGAGTCGGTAGTCGCCGTGCACGATCGAAGACTCGTCACCGGGCGGAATGTTCTCCGGCAGCCAGTCGATGAGCCGGCTCATGGCGTCGATCTCTTCCGTCTCCGACAGCTGGTACTGCTTCGTCCAACGGTGGATCTGGCGGGCAAAGTAGTTTCCCGGCTTGCCGAACTCCTCCAGGCCGATCGCTCGGTAGTCGACCTGGTGAAGCTTGGCGAGGGTGGCGTTCATCTCGGCGTAGATCGCGGCACGCTCGTCGCGATCGAGCTCGGGGAGCGTGGCCTCCCATAGCACCCGACCCTCGACGTTCTCCATGACGTAGAACCAGGTGCCGATGACCGAGTCATCGGTGCAGAGACAGTGCGTCTTTGGCACCGGAAAGTCGGTCGTGCCAAGCGCTGTCATCACTCGGTACTCGCGATCCACGGCGTGCGCCGACGGTAGGAGCTTGCCGGGCGGCTTGCGCCGCAGAACGTAGCGGCGGCTCGGTGTCTGCAGTCGGTAGGTGGGATTGGACTGCCCGCCTTTGAACTGGCGTAACTCCAGTGGCCCCGCAAAGCCCTCGACGTGCTCCGCGAGATAGGCCTCGAGCGGTGCGACCTCGAATCGATGCTGCTCGGTGACCTGCTTTGTCCCCGAGAACCGGTCTTGACGACTCTCTCCCATGGTTGTGGATTCTCTCCGCCGGCGGGCAGACTCGCAAGGTGCTGGCGCCGCATGCGGGCAGCGGGTAGCCTTGGCATGCGCAGATACTTCACTGGGGAGGGGATCGCCGATGCGCCTTAGACAGGTTGCAACCGTGGCACGAGATCTCGAGTCGGTAGTGGAAGACTTCAGCGGCGTTCTCGGGCTGGAGGTGGCCAAGGCGACGCCCCGGCCGGGACTGGACGACTCCTTCCTGGTCGAGCTCGATCGCAGCACGCTCCGCTTTCGCAAGCCCGGCGACGACGGGCGGGTCGGGGTGACGGGCATCGACCTGCGTGCCGCCGACCTTGGCCACATCATGCGTGAAGCCCTCGATCGTCGGCTCGAGCGCGGTAGGAATCGAGTGCGCATGGAAGGCGTGGACCTCTTCTTCGGGTAGGGGAGCGCTTGCAGGGCAAGACCGTCCTCGTGACCGGCGCCAACGCCGGCATAGGCAAGTGGACCGCGATCGCGCTCGCCGAGCAGGGCGCAACCATTGTCGCCGCCGCGCGCAGCGCCTCGAAGGGACAGCGCGCCGTGGAAGAGATCCGCCGGCGCGGCGGCAACGACCGCGTCGAGCTGCGCCTCGCCGACTTCTCGTCGCTCGCCGACGTGCGGCGCCTGGCGGCCGAGGTGGCGCAGGCTCATCCGAGCCTGGACGTGCTGGTGAACAATGCCGGGCTCATCCAGGGACAGCGGGAAGAGACCCGGGACGGCTTTGAGGTTACTTTCGGGGTCAATCATCTGGCTCCCTTTCTGCTCACGCTGTTGCTCGAGCCGGCGCTGCGCGCGGCGGCTCCGTCGCGGGTGGTCAACGTCGCCTCGAGAGCCCATACCCGGGCTGCTCTCGACTTCGACGATCTCCAGTCCCGCCGGGGCTACCAGTCGATGCAGGTCTACGGCCGTAGCAAGCTGGCCAACATTCTCTTCACCCGCGAGCTGGCGCGACGGTGGCGAGGCTCCGGGGTGAGCGCCAACTGTCTCCATCCGGGCGTCGTGCGCAGCGACTTCGGTGCCGACGGCGAGATGGGGCCGTGGATGGCGATCGGCTGGGCCCTGATCAAGCCGTTTCTCATCTCGCCGCGGCGCGGTGCCGAGACCTCGGTCTACCTCGCCTCTTCGCCCGAGGTCGAGGGCATCTCCGGGGAGTACTTCGATCGCTGTAGGGTGTCGCGGTCGTCGCGGCGATCCCAGGACATGGACGTGGCCGCGCGTCTCTGGGCGGAGAGTGCGGAAATGGTCGGCTTGACAGACGAGAGGTAGGACGATGATGAATGCCGTTCTTCGAATCGTGGTCGCCGTGGTGGCGATCGGACTCTTCGCAGGCGCACCGATCGGGGCGGACGAGTTCGAAGGGCGTGTCGATGAGATTGTCGGAGCCGCCATGGCGGCCACCCAGATTCCAGGTGTGTCGGTCGGCGTGGCGCGCGGCGGCGAGACGATCCTGGCCAAGGGCTATGGCATGGCGGATCTCGAGAACGCGGTCCCGGCGACGGCGCACACGGTGTATCGGATCGGCTCCGTGACCAAGCAGTTCACTGCGGCCGCGATTCTGCTGCTGGTTGAGCGGGGCAAAGTCGCGCTCGACGATCCGCTGGCTCGATTTCTCCCCGACTACGACACCCACGGCGAGACGATCACCGTGCGTAGGCTGCTCAACCACACCTGCGGCATCAAGGGCTATACCGAGATGCCCGAGTTCTGGAAGCGCGCTACGGAGGATCTCAGTCCCGAAGAGATGATGGAGCTCTTCGGCTCGGAGCCGCTGGAATTCGCTCCAGGTGAGAAGTACCAGTACAGCAACTCGGGGTACTACCTTCTCGGGCAGATCGTCGAGAAGGCCTCCGGCAAGACCTACGAGCAGTTCCTGCGCGACGAGGTGTTCGGGCGGCTGCAGCTGGACGAGACGCACTACCTTGACAACGCGCCGATCGTTCCGGGTCGCGCCGAGGGCTACGAGGTGCGGGACGCAGAAGTGGTCAACGACGATCCCCTGAGCATGCGTTTGCCGTATTCGGCAGGCTCGCTCGGCGCGAGTGTTGGCGATCTTCTGCGTTGGCAGCAGGCGCTGGCGACGAACGAGCTGATATCTGGTGAGAGCTTGGCGGCGATGACGGCGCCCGGGGTGCTGACTTCGGGTGCAGAGATCAGCTACGGCTACGGTCTCGGTCTCGGCGAGTTGGAAGGGCGGCGCAAGATCGCACACGGTGGCGGCATCAACGGCTTCCGCGCGCAGCTGGCGTGGTACCCGGACCACGACCTGACGATCGTGGTGCTCTCCAATAGCGGTGCCTCATCGCCCGGCGTCATCGAGAGCGCGATCGCCAGGGCGGCGCTCGGCATCCAGGAGCGGGCGATACTCGAAGTGCCGATGAACCGAGAGGAGCTGTCGCTCTACGCCGGCGTCTATGATCCAGGGCGATCGCCCATCCCCGTACTTTTGGTCGGCGGCGAGCTGCGGCTCGGTCGCACCCGCCTGCGACCGGTGGGCGAGCACACGTTCTACCCCGAGGGTGATGACCACCGACGCGTCACGTTCGAGGTTTCGGGCGGACGCTCGCGGCGGATGCGCATCGAGCGCGAGGGGCAGGTCACCGAAGCACCTAGAGTGGAGTAGGCCGTAGTAGCTCTCCCGGCGTCTGGCCCGTGACCTCACCGTCGCGAAGCGCCCAACTGCCGTTGACGAGCACGTGGACGATGCCCTCGGAGTAGAGGGCAGGTTCGCGCCACGTCGCCCGATAGATCACGGTTTCGGGGTCGAACACCGTGAT
>JAYZDP010000038.1:0-2447 GCA_036337765.1 Acidobacteriota bacterium | reverse complement strand
CAAGGATCGCAGCGTCGCCGATCGTCGAGCGCAGGCGGGCGAAGTTGCGGCGTAGCGCGTCGAGATCGACCTCGACGCAGGCGAGTCTTTCCGGCTGGTTCACACCGGAGAGTGGCGGTCGAGGCTCCAGAACGTAGTGGTCTGGCCGTCCCAAGCGAGCTCGACGGTGCCGGTCTGGCCATTGCGGTTCTTGGATACGATCAGCTCCGCGAGGCCTTGGACGTCCTCGTTGTCGACCTCGTAGACCTCGGGGCGATAGACGAACGCCACCAGATCGGCGTCTTGCTCGATGGCACCGGACTCGCGCAGGTCCGCCAGCTGCGGGCGGTGGTCGGAGCCGCGGCGCTCGGGCTGGCGCGACAGCTGCGACAGTGCCATGACCGGAATGTTGACCTCCTTCGCCAACTGCTTGAGTCCCCGCGTGATCGCTGCGATCTCGAGATTTCGATTCTCGTGGCGCCCGCCCGCCTGCATTAGCTGCAGGTAGTCGAGGATCAACAGATCGATACCGTGCTCGAGCTTGAGTCGACGTGCCTTCGATGTCACCTCCAAGAGACTCGGGTTCGCGCTGTCGTCGATGTAGAGCTTGGCGTCAGCCGTGCGCTTGGCAGCCTGGTGGATGCTCTCCCAATCACGATCCGAAAGCTTCGCCGATCGCAGCTTGCCCAGCGGCACCCTGGACTCGGAGCACAGCACACGCATCGAGAGCTCGGTGACGCTCATCTCGAGCGAGAAGACCGCGACCGCTCCGTTGGACCTCAGGCATACGTTCTGCGCGACGTTCATCGCGAAGCTCGACTTGCCCATTCCGGGACGCCCGGCGACGATCACCAAGTTGCCTGGGCTTAGGCCGTGCGTCATCCGATCGAAGTCCGGGAAGCCAGAAGGCGTGCCGGTGAAGACCTTACCCGGGGACTCCTCGAGGTCGTAGACCGTGTCGCGGATGGCCTCACCGACCTGCACGAAGCCCTGTGGAATTGCCTCTTCGCCGAGCTCGAGGATGGCCTGCTCGGCGCGGCCGAGCGCTTCCTTTGCCTCGACGCCTCCGTCCTGGCAGTTGCGGAAGATGTCGGAGCTCGCCGCGATCAGTCGGCGGCGCAGCGAGCGCTCCTTGACGATCTCGACGTAATGCTCGACGCGACCCAGGTCGGGCAGGTCGACATCCAGGGTCGCGACGTAGGCGAGCCCACCAACCTGCTCGAATCGGTCCTGCTGCTCGAGCCGTGCCTGCAGCGTTCGCACGTCGATCTCGACGCCGTCGCCCTGCAGGTCGAGCATGGTCTGGAACAGACACTGGTGGCGCTCGGAGTAGAAGTCCTCCGGCTGCAACCGACCGGCGGTCGTCGGCAGGTGGCGGGGCGGATCGAGCAGGATCGCGGCGAGGACCGCCCGCTCGGACTCCTCGCTGTGCGGGAGGGTCTTTTGTTCGAGAACGGCGGGTTCGATCATCGGCGGCGGTGAAGATCGGCGTGCGGCGGCGCGGCCTAAGCATGGTAGTCAAAAACCAAACGAGCACAAGTATTCGCACAACAGTTTGGGCAGGAATCTCGGGCCGGCTCGGTTCGCGCTTTCATTTGACCGTCCGACACCTCCCTGATGTAATCGCGCGGCTCCAACGAGGGACGATCTATGGCGAAAAGGGACGCGGATCCTGTCGGGTACTGGCGCGCCAACCTGCGCCTCATGGCATGGCTCCTGGCCGTGTGGTTCGTAGCTTCCTACGGGCTGGGAATCCTGTTCGTCGAGCCTCTGAATGCGATCCAGGTCGGCGGCTTTCCGCTCGGCTTTTGGTTCGCGCAGCAGGGCTCGATCTACGTCTTCGTAGTCCTAATCCTGATCTATGCGTTGAAGATGGATCGCCTCGATAGAAAGCACGGCGTCGATTGAGCGTTCAGACCTGGACGTATCTCGTCGTCGGGATCACCTTCGCGCTCTACATCGGGATCGCGTTCTGGAGCCGTGTGGGGACCACGGCCGGCTTCTACGTAGCCGGCCGCGGCGTGCCGCCGATCGCCAACGGCATGGCGACGGGCGCCGACTGGATGAGCGCCGCGTCGTTCATTTCGATGGCCGGACTGATCTCGTTCATGGGCTACACCGGCACCATCTACCTGATGGGCTGGACCGGCGGTTACGTGCTGTTGGCGCTGCTGCTCGCGCCCTACCTGCGCAAGTACGGCAAGTTCACCACCTCCGAGTTCGTTGGCGATCGCTACTACGCCCAGACCGCTCGGCTGGTCGCGGCCGCCTGCACGATCTTCGTCTCGTTTACCTACATCGCCGGGCAGATGCGCGGAGTGGGCGTGGTGTTCTCGCGATTGCCCGAGGTCGAGATCAACACCGGCGTCTATATCGGGGTCGTGATGGTATTCGCCTACGCCACGCTCGGCGGTATGCGAGGCATTACCTACACCCAGGTCGCGCAGTACTGCGTGTTGATCGTTGCA
>JAYZDP010000037.1:0-8447 GCA_036337765.1 Acidobacteriota bacterium | reverse complement strand
TCCCGCTGCTGCTCCTGGTAGCGGGTCAGAACCTCGAAGCCGCGATCGAGCGCGTTGCGTTGGAAGTCCAGCCACCGTTTCTGCGCGGCGATCACGTTCTCTGCACCGAGTACCTTGGCGTCACTCACGTCGCACGCCCTCTTGCAATCGCTTCTCGTCACGGTGTCGCCAAGACGCCGCCCTTCCGGTACGCTGCGGTGCAGCATAGATGCGACCCTTCAAGCTGTCAAGCCAGAAAGGCAACGTCCGTCGACACTCCCGCGCTGCCAATGTAGACTGATCCGGTCCGCTTTCCGACCAAGTCTGCTGCTTTGCAAAAGGATCGACCCCATGGCCAAGAACACGGCTCTGCCCGACGACCCGCTCGATGCATGGCGCAAGTACCTGACTCAGACAGAGCGAGAGTGGAACACCTATCTCAACGAGTTCATGGGCTCGGATGGTTTCTCGCGGGTGATGGGAACCTGGATGACGTCCTTCTTGGCCGCCCAGAAGAGCATGGGCAGCGCGATCGAACGGACCCTCACGAGCGTCAGCGTGCCGACTCGCTCCGACGTTCAGGATCTAGGGGAGCGGCTCGGTAGGATCGAGGAGCGGCTACGACGCATCGAGACGGCCATTGCCCCCGCTCCAGCTCGCAGCCAGCAGAAGACTCCGCCTCGCACTCGGAAACCCCCCGCAAAGTCGGTCAAGCCCAAGAGCGCCAAGCCGGCGAAACGGGCCAAGAAGAAGGCCAGCCAGTCATGAGCGAGCCCGTCGTCATCAAGCGATACCAGAACCGGCGGCTGTACGACACGGAATCGAGCGAGTACGTCAACGTGGATCGGCTCGCCAAATTGGTCAAGGAGGGTCGGACCATCAAGGTGGTCGACGCCAAGACCGGCGAAGACCTGACCCGCCGATTCCTCACGCAGATTCTCCTCGAGTCAGAGAACGCGCTGCCGCTAGAGGTCATGCAGCAGCTGGCATCCGTCACGGACCGGGCGTTTCGAGACTTTCTCAACTGGTATCTGTCGAGCGCAGTCGCCGTCTATCAGCAGGTGCAGGACAGCTGGAAGTCGCAATTCGAGGACCTGACCTCGAAAGGCCCCGCGCAAGGCCTCGGGTTCACTCCCGGCTTTCCGCCTGCAGGAATCCCCAAGATGTGGTGGGACCCCGCGCAGATGTCCGAGGCTTTCCGATCTCGGTGGACGGACATAACCGCCCCTGCCGCCGACGCCGAGGCCGAGCCGGAAGAGGAGACCGGCGAGCCGGAAGAAGATGCCGGCACTGTGGACGTCGATCGTCTTGCGCAGCGCCTCGCCGAGCTCGAGAAAAAGCTAGGCGAGATGGAATAGAACCCCCGCGGTACAGTCCTGATTGCGGAAACCTTCCGCCCGAGGTCTTCGTACTCCCTAACGAACGACGATACTAGGATGATTACCGCGCGATAGGCTTGAATAGCGATGGCGATGGATGTCAAGCGAGAGGGGGTCGCCGAAGCTCGGCGACGACGTCGTATTGTCTACAGCATCCTGGGCACAATCGTTCTCGCGCTCGTGACGCTGGGGCTGTACCGCCTCGAGCCCGCCGCGCCGGCGGTCGATCGGGCCACGGTCTGGGTGGACACCGTCAAACGTGGCGAGATGCTGCGCCAGGTACGCGGCCCTGGAACCCTGGTGCCCGAAGAGATTCGTTTCATCTCGGTCCAGACGATGGGAACGGTCGAGCGCATCGTCGTTCTGCCTGGTGCTGAGGTCTCGACCGAGACCGTGATTGTCGAGTTGTCCAATACCGAGCTCGAACAGTCGACTGGGGACGCCGAGCTCGCGCTGCGCGCCGGCGAGGCCGAGTACTCGAGTCTCGAGGTGACCCTCGAGAGCCAGCTTCTCAACGACAAGGCGGCAGCGGCGAGAGTCGAGTCGCAGTACCGGCAGGCGCTGTTGCAGGCGGAGGCCGATGAGGAGCTCGCCAAGGACGGTCTGGTCCCCGATATCACCCGCAAGCTGTCACAACTGATCGCCGACGAGCTCGGCAGCCGGCTCGAGATCGAGAACAAGCGACTAGTAATTGCCGCGAAAGCGGTCCAGACACAGCTCGCTTCCCAGCAGGCCCGGCTCGACCAGCAGCGCGCTCTGTACGCTCTTCGCCTCGAGCAGCTCGACGACCTCAACGTCCGCTCCGTGATCTCGGGTGTGCTGCAGGAAGTGCCGGTCGAGGTCGGTCAGAGCATCACGCCTGGCGAGGCCCTGGCCATGGTGGCGAAGCCGGACGATCTGAAGGCCGAGCTGCGCATCGCCGAGACTCAAGCCAAGGACATCCTCGTCGGCCAGATCGCCTCGATCGACACCCGCAACGGTCTGATCGAAGGGCGGGTGGTACGGGTCGATCCCGCCGTGCGCGAAGGCACCGTACAGGTCGACGTCACCCTCACCGGCGAGCTTCCCCGCGGCGCCAGGCCGGATCTCTCGGTCGATGGAACCATCGAAATCGAACGACTGACCGACGTGCTCTACGTCGGTAGGCCCGCCTACGGGCAGGCCAACTCGCGCATCACGCTCTTTCGCCTCGAGGTCGACTCCGATATCGCGCTGCGCGTGCAAGTCGAGCTTGGCAAATCGAGCGTGGGCACCATCGAGATCGTGCAGGGCCTCGCCGTCGGCGACCAGGTACTGTTGAACGACATCTCGCAGTACGAGGACTACGATCGCATCCGCCTCGACTGAGCGGCGAGGGGTCTATTCGAGCTGAGCCAGCTCAGGGGAGTCGCATGAGCAACACCGAAACTCTGATTCAGATGCAGTCGGTCAACAAGATCTTCTACACCGAGGAGGTCGAGACCCACGCCCTGTCGAGCATCCACCTCGACATCGGCAAGGGCGAGTACGTGTCGATCGCTGGACCGTCTGGCTGCGGTAAGTCGACGCTGCTCTCGATTCTAGGGCTTCTGGACTCGCCCTCGGAGGGCAACTACACCCTCAACGGCCAGCAGGTCTCAGAGCTGTCGACGTCACAGCGGGCCCGGATACGTAACCGAGAAGTCGGCTTCATCTTTCAGGCTTTCAACCTCATCGGTGATCTCAACGTGTACGAGAACGTTGAGCTGCCCCTGACCTATCGCGGCACGCCGAGCGCTGAGCGCAAGGAGCGCGTGCAACAGGCGTTGGAGCGGGTGGGCATGTCTCATCGCATGAAGCACTACCCGGCTCAGCTCTCCGGCGGTCAGCAGCAGCGTGTCGCCGTAGCCCGTGCGGTGGTTGGCGATCCTTCGATCCTGCTCGCGGACGAGCCGACCGGGAACCTAGATTCGTCGAACGGCGAGCAGGTCATGGACCTGATGCGCGAGCTGCACTCGGGCGGCGCGACGATCTGCATGGTCACCCACGACCCACGCTACGCCAGCTACGCCGAGCGCACGATCCGGCTCTTCGACGGCAAGATTGTCGAAGACGAGTCCGGCGACAACTGATGATCCGGCTTCGTAACCTCGAGAAATTCTACGAATCGGGGTACGGGCGCAGCTACGTGCTGCGTCAGATCGAGCTCGACATCGGGGCCGGCGAGTTCGTCACCATCATGGGGCCGTCGGGTGCCGGAAAGTCGACTCTCCTGCACATCCTCGGCATGCTCGACTCGGTATGGGAGGGCGAGTACCACTTCCTCGACCAGCCAGTTCACGCGTTGAAGCAGAAGCACCGCAACGAGCTGAACAAGGCCAACATCGGCTTCGTCTTCCAGAGCTATCACCTGCTAGACCAGATGACGGTGTACGAGAACCTCGAGGTGCCGCTCTCCTACCGCAAGATCAAGCGAGCCGAGCGCCAGAGCATGGTGGCTGACGCGCTGGACCGCTTCCGGATCGTGGGCAAGAAGGACCTCGACCCCAACCAGCTCTCAGGCGGCCAGCAGCAGCTCGTTGGCGTCGCGCGTGCCATCATCACCGCGCCCAAGGTCATCCTCGCCGACGAGCCGACCGGCAACCTGCACTCCGGCCAGGCGCAGGAGATCATGGAGCTCTTCAAGTCACTGAACGACGAAGGCACCACGATCATCCAAGTGACCCACTCGGAGGCCAACGCCGCCTACGGCAACCGCATCATCCACCTACAGGACGGCTGGGTAATGAAGGGCCTCGAGGCCGTCGCCCCCGGCTAGTCAGCATCCGTCTCCAGGAACGTATCCTGGCCGACGACTTCGGGGTCTAGGGAGAAGCGCCAAAGCTGTAGGCCGCCGAAGAGCGCTTTGACGTTGGCGTGCCCCTCGCTCTGGTAGCGCTCGGCGAGCGGCAGGGCCTCGGCTCCATCGTGGTCGAAGAGCACCACCTGACGATCCTCCGGCGGTTTCCAGTCCTCTGACCACGCTTCAGCACCGCGTAGGCGCTCGAGGCCCGGCTCTCTTCGCACGTCGACCAAGGCGAGCGGCTTCTGATCGCGCAGCCGCTTGAAGACGAGAAAGGGCGATATCTCGAGCCGCGGATCGAACTGGACGGTCGGCACCTCGTCATCGTCGAAGGTCGTCGGCATCAGTCCCTCAGAGTAGAGCCGAATCGTGACCGAGCCAGACCAACCCTGAGGCGAGCTTGGGGAGAAAGCGCGTCGACTTCGGCGGCAACAGGTCGCCCGCGCTCACCGCCCGCGCGAAGACCGCAGGATCCATCGGCGGCAGCCAAACCCCGGTTCCCGCGTCTCCTCGGTCGAGCGCGCTGAACAGATCCTCGGGGTCCGAGCGGTAGGTGATCGTGCCGTCGACCGAGGCGACGAGCGGAACCCCAACTGCACGCAAGAGCATGTAGTGCAAAAGCACCGCCGGCAAGTCACGCGCGCGCAACGGCGTATCGTCCGGTGCCATCTCCGGATCGAGACGCCAGAGCTCCGGCGAGCCACCGCGGGTCCACACACCGATCGTCGGGCCCTCGGCCGCCGCGACGGCCGCGGCGATCGCGTTGCCGTTACCAACTTCGAGCGGGGTTCTCGCGCAGACCCCGGCCTGCATCCCCATCGTCGACAAGGGTTGGGCGAGCTCACGGTGGATAGGATCGATGCGCAGCCCACGTGACTCTAGGCTGATGAGGACCGCCATCTTGGTGGCCGCGGGATTGCCAGGGCGAGCCCCGGTCTCACGTGCGTAGATCTGCGCCGTTCGGCACCGGTGGTGGCCATCGGCGATGGTCGCGGCGCGGCCAGCGAGTGCTTGCTTGTAGACCTCGATCCGGCGTGCTTCAGAGATCGAGTACAGCACGTGGCGAACGCCGCCACCGTCAGTATGGGCGACGAGCGGCGCGGCAGCCGAGAGGTCCTCAGCCAGAAGCGTGTCGAGCGAACCGCTATCGTCGGCCAGCAACATCACCGGCTCGGGGTCGACCCGGGTCTCGCGCAGCAGCGCCAGCCGGTTAGCCAGGGGCTTTTCCACCGTTTGCTCGTGGGGCTTCAGCGGGCTCTGCTCTGGCGAGCCCACGTCGAGGCAGCAGCACAGGGCGAGGCGTGGCTCCTCGCCGGGCACTTCAATGACGTAGGGGTAGAGCGCCGGATCCGAGTCTCGGGCGACGGCTCCTTCCTCGATCCATTTCGAGTGTACGGCTCCCGCAGCCTCGTGCTCGCCGTCGACGCCGCGCGCCACCGAGCGGGTGAACCAAGAGAAGTGGAAGGGCGATCGCGAGTGCAGGTCGTCGCGAAGACGATCGTCGACCTGGTCGAAGGGCGGAGCGGCCATCCGGCCGGGATCGCCGGTCTTGGCGGTGTAGCGAAAGCCCTGGAAGGCGAACACTTGCATGGCGCGCATCTTATCGGTGCCGAACGCACTCGGGCGGTACCAGCGATATCATCCGACACTCGAGATGAGCTGGCGCGAAGAAATCGAGGAAATCGAGCGCCGTCGCGAGCTGGCGAAGCTCCACGGCGGCGAGCAAGCCGTTGCCAAGCAGCACGGCCGCGGCCGCCTGACGATCCGCGAGCGCATCGACGGCCTCATCGACGCGCACTCGTTCCAGGAAGAGGGCACCCATGCCGGCTTCCCGGAGTACGACGACAACGACAACATGATCGGCTTCGCGCCGGCCAACTACATCCTGGGCATCGGCCGGATCGAGGGCCGCCAATGCGTGGTCGGAGGCGAGGACTTCACCCAGCGGGGTGGCTCGCCGAATCCCGCCGGCCTGCGCAAGAGCGTCTTCGCCGAGGAGCTGGCCTGCCGGCTGCGCGTCCCACTGATCCGGTTTCTCGAGGGCGGCGGAGGAAGCGTGCGCGGCGCCGCAAAGGGCAAGCGGCCGACGGTCAGCGGCGAGCCGGTGTACTCGGTACCGCGATTCGCGTCTATCGCCCGGGTCCTTCGCACGGCGCCGGTCGTTTCCGCGGCAATGGGGGCGACCGCCGGACTGCCGGCGGCCCGGCTGGCGGCCTCGCACATGGCGCTCATGACCCGAGAGACATCGCAGGTCCTCATCGGCGGGCCCGCTTTGGTCGAACGAGCGCTGGGCGAGAAGAAAACCAAGGAGGAGCTCGGCGGCCCCGATGTCCATGCTCGTAGCGGCGTCGTCGATCGCGTCGCCGACGACGAAGATCACGTCTTTGAGCTGGTGCGGACGTTTCTCGGCTATCTGCCGAGCCGTGTCGGCGAGGTCGCGCCCCGGGCGCCGACACGCACCGACGATCCGCCAACCCGCGCCGCACAGGAGCTACTCGAGATCATCCCTCGCGATCGACGTCGCCTCTACGACATGCGCCGTGTCATCGGGCTGATTGTCGACACCGACACCTTCTTCGAGCTCAACCCGCTCTACGGCCGATCCCAGATCACTGGCCTCGCCCGGCTGGACGGTCACACCGTCGGCGTCTTCGCCAACGACCCGAACCACCTCGGTGGCGCGATGGGCGCCGAGGGCGCGCAGAAGGCGCGCCGCTTCATCAATCTGTGCCAGACCTTCCACCTGCCAATCGTGAGCCTGGTCGACGAACCGGGCTTCATGATCGGCTCGGCCTCGGAGCAGGCCGGCACCATCCGCTACGGGGTCGAGGCCATCCAAGCCACGGTCGAGTCGACGGTTCCCTGGGTATCGGTCCACGTACGCAAGGCCTACGGTGTCGCAGCAGCCGCTCACTTCGGCCCCCAAGGTCGGACCCTCGCATGGCCCTCCGCCGAAAGCGGAGCACTGCCGCTCGAGGGCGGCGTGGCGGTCGCCTTTCGGCGCGAGATCGCGGCCGCCGACAATCCCGACGCCCGGCGGCGCGAGCTCGAGGAGACCATGGCCAAGGGACGCACCCCCTTTCCCAGAGCCGAGTCCTACTCCGTCAACGACCTCATCGATCCACGCGACACGCGCCTCGAGCTATGCCGCTGGGTCGAGCTCGCCCAACCGCTGGTAGAGGCCGAGGCCCGACGCCGAGGGGCTCGGCTAGACCGGAGCATCGACTGGTGAGCACCGAGTGGGCCACCCAGGTCGCACTCCTGACGCTGCGCCTAGCCGGCTTCGGCATCGCCTTCGCGCACGGCCTGGAGAAATTCATCCGCCTGACCACGGGCGAAGCCACGGTCTTCATCGAGATCGTTGCCAACCTCGGCTTTCCAGCCCCGATCTTCTTCGCCTGGCTCGCGACCATCGCCGAGCTCGCCGGCGGTCTACTGATCGGTTTCGGCATCTATCCGCGTATCGCAGCCGCGTTCGCCGCCTTCACGATGCTCATCGCGACCGTCGCCCAGCACAAGCTCCACCTCCACATCCTCTCCTTCGTGGGTCTGGCTCCGGTTCCCGACGAAACCCTCAGCCGCTGGGGCGACCCTGAGCCTTCGTTTCTGTATCTGCTGATCTTCGTGGCTCTGGTACTGCTGGGCGGTGGTAACTACTCGCTGCAGCGCCTGTTCCGCAAGCCGCGAACGCCCTTCGGCTAGGCGCCCAGGCGCGGAGCGTCAGAAAACCGCCGCAAAGCTGGACCTCTCTGCTGGGGTACTAGACCAAGGAGAAGAGACGTCCTGGATCTACTCGTGACCCAATGGCTCCGAGGGCCACGTGACGACAGCACCCTCTGGCAGTGGCTAGACGAAGACTGGACAGGCCCTCTCCGCCGCTTCGACGAGATTGCACCCCGGCCCTAGTCGGATCGCATCGCCGTCATCGTCGACGGGTACACCGAAACACAGAACGCACCAACTCCACTAGCCGCCGGGGCGTTCGAGCTGGTAGCCGTCCTGGACTCTGCCCGCAAGACGCTGCATGCCACCGAGCCAGCGGTCGTAGTCGGCGCCTTTGCGGCGGAAGAACTCAGCCACTTCCGGGTGCGGCAGGATGAGGAAATGCTCGGCGTCGATTCCCTGGACCACGCACTCGGCAGCCTCTTGGGGCGAAACCGAGCCCTTGACCAGGAAGCCGTCGGCGCGCTCGTTGTTCTCGCCGAGAAGCATGCGAGTGCGAACGCCCTGCGGGCAAAGGCAGGAAACACCGATGCCCTGGTGACCGTGCGTGATCCGGATCCATTCGG
>JAYZDP010000036.1:0-17332 GCA_036337765.1 Acidobacteriota bacterium | reverse complement strand
TCGACAGCGTGAACAACCTGGTCTCCGGAAACCCCGTGCAGCTCAACGGGGTCGACGTCGGCACGGTCGCCCGCGTGATCCTGCCGGTCGAAATGGACGACGCCAAGCTGCAGATTTGGGTTGCGATCGACAGCCGCTACTCGCATCGCATCCGCGAAGACTCGGTGGCCCGCATCCAAACCCTGGGGCTTCTGGGCGACAAGTATGTGGCCATCACCTCCGGCACCCCCGACTTTGCAGAGATCCCAGAGAACGGTGAGATCCTGGCGGCGCCTGCTCCGGAGATCGACGAACTCCTGGCATCGGGCGGCGACGTCGTGCAGGACCTGTCGCTGGCCGCGAGCTCGCTGTCGACCATCCTTCGCCGGATGGAGCAGGGAGAGGGCCTGCTCGGCGTCCTCGTTGCAGAGCAGGAGGGCGGCCCCCAACTGGCGGTGACCGTGGCCGAAATCCTCGAGTCGGTCCGGGTCGTGGTCGGCGACATCGCCAAGGGGGAGGGCTCGCTAGGCAGGCTGCTCTACGACGACGAGTTGGCGAACCGCATCGACGTAACGATCTCGAGCCTGCAGACCACACTGGGGAAGCTCGAGACCGGCGACGGGCTGTTGCCGCGGCTCCTTTCCGACCAGGAGCTGGCGGATCAGCTGGAAGCCTCTCTGGACGAGCTCCAAAACACCTCGGGGCGGCTCAGCGAAGTGGTCACCGAGATGGCCGAAGGCGACGGACTGCTGCCCCGGCTGCTGCGCGACGAGGCGTTCGCCGATGAGATCACCGACGAACTGCGCACGCTGCTGGACCAACTCAACGTGGCAACCGAGAAGCTCACCACCGGCGACGGTACTGCCGCGCGATTGCTGAACGACCCAACGGTCTACGAGGCGCTCAACGACATCCTGGTGGGGGTGGACCAGTCTCGCCTACTGCGCTGGCTGATCCGCAACCGCCAGAAGGCGGGAATCAAGCAACGCTATGAGCTCGAGAGCGCGGCTCCACCAAGCGCAGTGCAGGACGGCAACACGCCATGAAAATCAGCGTTATCGGAACCGGCTACGTCGGCCTGGTGACGGGAGCCTGCCTCGCCGACTTCGGCATGCAGGTGGTCGGTGTCGACAAGGACACCGACAAGATCGCGGCACTGAAAGCCGGGAAGATCCCGATCTACGAACCCGGGCTGGAAACCATCGTCAAGAAGAACGCGCGTGAGGGACGCCTGTCCTTTTCCACCGACATCGCGACCGCGATCCAGGAGTCGACGGCGATCTTCATCGCCGTCGGCACACCACCGCTGACCGACGGCAGCGCAGACCTCACCTTCGTGCGTGAGGTGGCAGCGACGATCGCCGAGAACCTCAACGGCTACAAGATCATCGTCACCAAGAGCACAGTGCCGATCGGAACCGGTGCTCTGATCGCGTCGCTCGTCGAGGAGGGCTCCCCAGAGGGTCAGGGCTTTGCAATCGTGTCGAACCCGGAGTTTCTACGTGAGGGCTCGGCCATCGACGACTTCCTCCATCCCGATCGTGTGGTCGTCGGTACAGAAGACCCGCGGGCCCGCGACCTGATGCTCGACATCTACTCGCCGCTGCGTCACGAGGGCGTTCCGTTCGTCACCACCGGGGTCGAGAGTGCCGAGCTCATCAAGTACGCCTCCAACAGCTTTCTCGCCACCAAGATCTCGTTCATCAACGAGGTCGCCGAGCTCTGCGAGGCTCTCGACGCAGACGTCGAGGTCGTAGCCAAGGGAATGGGGCTCGATCAGCGCATCGGAGCCAGGTTCCTCCATCCCGGCCCTGGCTTCGGAGGCTCTTGCTTCCCGAAGGACACGCGCGCGATGGTGCGGATCGCCCGCGACGCCTCGACCCCCCTGCGCATTGTCGACGCGGTACTTGAGGTCAATGAGCACGCCAAGCTCAGAATGCTGCGCAAGATCGACGACGCCTTCGGCGGCATCGACGGCAAGACCATCGCGGTCCTTGGATTGTCCTTCAAGCCCGACACCGACGATGTGCGCGAATCGCCGGCGATCGCAGTCATCAAGGGCCTCGTGGCGGGGGGGGCGGCGATACGAGCCTTCGATCCAGCGGCGATCGAGCCGAGCCGACCGCTCCTGCCAACGGCCGAGTTCTGCGCCAACGTCTACGATACGGCGAACGGCGCTGACGGCCTGGTCATCCTCACCGAGTGGAACCAGTTCAGAAAGCTCGAGATGAGCCGACTCCGCCTCATCATGACCTCGCCCCTGATCGTCGATCTCCGCAATCTCTACCAGCCCGCCGAGATGGCCGCCGAGGGCTTCCGCTACGTGTCGGTCGGCCGAACGACCATGGAGCCGCAATCCTAGTGACCACTTCGCTCGTTACCGGCGGAGCCGGTTTTCTCGGGTCCCACCTCTGCGAACGCCTACTTGCGGAGGGGCATCGTGTCATCTGCGCCGACAACCTGCTCACTGGCCGTGAGCAGAACATCGACCACCTCAACGACCGTGAGATGTTCGACTTCGTGCGCCACGACATCTCGACGCCTCTCCACTTCACCGACCCGGTGCACAACGTCTTCCACTTCGCATCGCCCGCGAGCCCGATCGACTACCTCGAGCTGCCCATCCAGACGTTGAAGGTGGGCTCACTCGGTACTCACAATACCCTCGGCATCGCCAGAGCTCATGGGGCAACCTACGTGCTCGCCTCGACTTCCGAAGTCTACGGCGACCCCCTCGAGCACCCACAGCAGGAGTCGTACTGGGGCAACGTCAACCCAGTGGGGCCCCGCGGTGTCTACGACGAGGCCAAGCGCTTCTCCGAAGCGATGGTCATGGCGTATCACCGCGCGCATGGCCTCGATACGCGAATCGCGCGCATCTTCAACACCTACGGCCCGCGAATGCGTCCGGGCGACGGCCGCGTGGTTCCGGCATTCATCGACCAGGCACTACGCAACGAGCCCATCACGGTCTTTGGCGACGGCAGCCAAACTCGTTCCTTCTGCTACGTAACCGACCTCATCGAGGGCTTCTGGCGCCTGGCGCGAGACGGGGACTCGGACCCGGTCAACATCGGCAACCCGAGCGAGATGACGGTCCTCGAGTTTGCAAAAAAGATCATCGAAGCGACCGGGGCCACCTCGGAGATCGTCTACAAGCCCCTACCCGTCGATGACCCGAAGACCCGCCAGCCCAACATCTCCAGAGCCCGTGAGGTCCTCGGCTGGGAGCCGAAGGTCGATCTTGACGAGGGCCTGAAGGCGACCGTCGAGTACTTTCGCTCCCTGTAGAATCGCGCGCCATGAGCGAACCGCTGAAAAACCTCGCCTTCGCGCTGGAGAAGTACCCCGACCGTGTCGAGGTCGCTGCGGTCGAGAACCTGGTCATGGACACAGCGCGCCAAAACCCCAAGCGCCCCGCCTGGGTCAAGCTCGCCGTCCCGGACGAGATGGTCAAGAGCCTCAAGGGAAGCCGCGAGTCCAGCGATCTGGTCCTTATCGTGTCGGTCCCCAGAGAGGTGCTCGACCGCGTCGACAGCCCCATCGTGCTTCCCGGCGAAGTCCGATAGTGGCCACCACCGTGCTGTGTCGGCGCTGCCAGCGCGAGGCGGCCGCGCTCGATGCGCTGCCGCCGCTTCCCGCCGAACTCGCGGACGAGGTAGTCGCCAAGGTGTGCGCCGACTGCTGGAAGGACTGGGAGGCGATGGAGGTAATGGTCATCAACGAGCATCGCCTGAACTTCATGGACCCCGAGGCGCCGGCGATCCTGCAACGGCATCTGAGGGAGTTCCTCGCGCTCGACGCGCCCTCAGGCGACGGCTAGGCTCTCATGCCTCGCCCCAACGGCCGACCGCTGTTCCGCTTCGCCCTGTTCGTCGTCATCCTCGGCGCCGGCTTCGGTGCTCTGCAACTGCCCGGGATCCGTGAGCAGATGGCGCTCGAGAACCTCGCCGCCAACCTCGAACAGCTGTCTAGGCACCCGGCGACAGCGCCGTCCATGATCGTCGCGGCGGCGCTGCTCACCGCGGTGGGCCTGCCCGGCACTGTAGCCATCGTCGCCGCGGGTGCGGTCTTCGGGACCCTGGTCGGCGGGCTGGTCGCCTGGGCCGGCCTGGTCGGCGGAGCGGCGCTGTCCTACGCCCTGAGCCACACACTGGCGCGCGACCTCGTGGTACAGCTGCTCGGCGGACGACTCGGCCGCTTCGAGGCGCAGCTGCAACGCTTTGGTTTCTGGCCGATGCTGCGCCTGCGCTTCCTGCCGATGCCCTTCGCAGTCGTGAACTACAGCGTCTGTCTCGCCGGAGTGCGCTTCGCGGTCTACATGTATTCGACCGCCGCGGCTCTACTGCCGATCGCCATGGTCTACGCCTACTTCTCGGCCTCACTCATCGACGCCGCGCACGGCGAACGCAACGGCGTCGCCCGCAACCTGCTGCTGGCGATCGTTTTCCTGTTCCTGCTGTCGTTCGTGCCGCCCCGGCTCAGCGCTTGGCGGCAGCGGCGGAGGACGGATGGTGCTCCAGGGCCGCCTCCACCTCCGGAAGGTCGATCATGAGGGCGTTGCCGGCCCCGCCCTCGACCAGCGAAGGATCGAACTCGTAGTCACTGATCACTCGCCGGAACACCTCTTTGAGCCCGCGGGCTCCGATCCGAGGATTGGCGGCGGCTGCTTCGGCGATGCGGCGGACCGCGCTGGGCGATATCGCGAGCTGGATTCCGCGACTGGCGAAATACTCCTCGGCCTGGCGGTAGCCGAGGTCTGGGCTCTCGAGGAAGATTCGCACCAGATCGTCGGGCTCGAGGTCGTTGAGCAACACGATCGCATCGAAGCGCGACAGGAACTGAGGGCTCATGCCGTAGTCGAAGAGATCCTGCACGTGGAGCCAGTCACGCAGGGAGAAGGGCAGCTCCTCGTGCACCTTGCCGCCCTCGACCACTGTCACCGGCTGCAGCGCGCCGCGGTCGTCGCCGATCGTAACGCGATCGTAGACCGCGTCGTAGAGACCCTCGAAGGCACCCGCGCACACGAACAGAATGCCGCTCGAATCGATCTCGACGATCTCTCCGCCCGCCCATTCCGGCAGACGAAACTGAACGGCCTCATTCTCGATCAGGGTCAACAGGGCCTCCTGGGCACGAATTCCACTGGTACTGGGTCGGCCGCCGACGATCGAGCGGATCTTGTCAACCTCGTCGACGAAGACGAGCGCCCGCGAGGCGCGCTCGACGAGCTCGTCCACGGGGGTGTCGACACCGTGCTGCTGACGGGCGCTGTTGATGAGCCGAACCAGCAGCTTCTCTCCAGGGTGGCCCAGCTCCGCCTCCTCACCGAGAACATTGGCGTGCACGCGGATCGAGGTCGATAGGCCGGCGAGCTCGGGGCGCTCGGCGAGAAACCGTTCAACCGCCCGCATCAGGGTCGTCTTTCCGGAGCCAGAGGAGCCGATCAACAGAATGTTGCCGACGTGGACTTGGGCGAGCTTCTTCGCCAGGGCCACGCTCATCTCGCGCACCGCGTCGGGCTGTCCGATGACGCGGCGGTCCAAGGCGGCCGCAATGTCCAAGGGCGACGGAAGATTCATGGCAACGATTCTATAGGTTTGATTGATACCGACATTTCCAGCTGATTCGCTCTCAATCCTGCTCGATGGCTGGGGCTAGTAAGTACGGGCCCTTCGGAGAGGTGCTGATTCCTTCTCATTCCCTGTGGTTCCGATAGCCTCGCTCCCCTTCTGTTAGATGGCTGTTAGATGGACCCGGCGACATGCAGCCCGCTGGCGGCGATGTCTGCCTCCCGCTGTAGCTTGTCGATGGCGTCGCCGAGGACGGACATTGCCGATGCGCTGTTCTTCTCGAAGAGGTGGCCGTAGGTGTCGACGGTGATCTGAACCTTCGTATGGCCGAGCTGGCGGGACACGTACTTGATGTTCTCGCCCTGCGCGATGAGCAGGCTTGCGTAGGTGTGTCTCAACGCATGCATGCCGAATCGCGTGATCATCGACGTGTACGGCGACGACGATCTGAGTTGGAAGTTCGCTATCGGCGACAGCGACTCGAAGGGTGAGGGGGTCGATCCTCGGGACGCCAAAGCACTCAAGAGGTCTGATTGAATAGGCAACGCGCCGTCTGCGGCGCGCGTCGATGGATGTGATGACCACGCTCCTACTCGGGCTCGCGCTCCTTCTCCAACCCGCTGGAGACGCAGCGGTCGTGCTGGCGACCGCCGAAGAGCTTCTCGACGCCAGCCAACCAGCGCCGGCGGCGCAGCTTCTCGACACCGTGCTCGCGCACGATGACAGCAACGCTCGGGCGTACCTGCTGCGTTCGACAGCGCGCTTTCTGATGGGCATGATCGCGGAGGGCGAGACGGACCTGCTGCGAAGCCTCGAGCTCGACCCCCAAATGCGGCAGGGCTGGCTCAACCTCGGCGCCCTCAGACTCTCCAAACGCGACTATACGGCCGCACTCGACAGTTTTCTCACGGCCGAGAAGCTCGATCGCACGGCACCCGACAACGCCATCAACCTGGGGGCCGTGCTCCTGCTCCTCGATCGGTTGGAGGAGGCGAGCACCAAGTTCGAGGAGCACGTCCGCAACGAGGCGGGCAGCGGCGCCGCCTACTATTTGGTGGCCACCAACTATGCGATGGCAGGCTACTCGGCCCTGGCATTGCGCCATCTCGCACAAGCCATCCAGGCCGACGAGAAGACCCGGCTACGCGTGCGCACCGACCCCAACTTCGATGAACTGGCCCGCACCAACGGGTTTCTCCAGTTGATGGACACCGACAAGTTCGTGTATTCGCCCGGCTCCTATGTCACGCGCCACGAATTCAACGCCCCCTACGCCAGCACCGGCGCTCGGCTCCTCAACGCCACCCTCGACGCCCTCTCGGAGCTACAGATCCCGCACGATCCTCGAGTCGAGGCCAACCCGCGCTGGGCGCTGATCTGGGCCGACATGCGAATCAAGCTGTCGCGCGACCCGAGCAATGGGAGAGGCGTCGTCGAGGCGTCGGCACCGGCGGCGACCTTCAATCCCCAGACATGGCGCCAACGCAACGATGCGTTGGCTGCCGCCATCACGCTCGCACTCGGGAACTACGGCCGCCGCGAGGGCCGCTGATCGGGGAACCCGCCACCGCGTGGCGGCTGCGGCTCGCGCCCCAGGCGGTTGCGGATGTCGGTCGGATCGCGGGGACGGTAGAAGGTCGCAACGTCACCCCGTCGAGCGAAGCGGTATCGGCGTGCCGGTCGCTTGCCGTCGAGGCCCTCTTGTGCCTTCTTCGGATATTTCCACAGCTCCACGTCCGGCTCGCTGACGTCGCGTAGCTCCTCGTACTCGCTACTCTCGGCAGGGCCGTAGAGGATGAAGATCGTTCCCCGGTCCGTTCGTCTCCCCGCTACCGAAACCTCGGTGTAGTCATCATCGGCGCGCGCGGCTCGCTGCTCGAAGAGCTCCCGGGGCGGGTTACCTTCGCGCGACGGATCCGGGTCCCTACGGAGCCAGAACGACTCGATGAACTCCGCCGCTTCTTCGTCGGCACGCAGGGCCAGAAAGCCGTCGATCTCGTCGGGCGTCGCCATCCACGAGATCGGTCCAACCAACCATTGCGAGTACTCGGCGCTCAGCCGATGGTGCAAGAACCCCTCGCTGCCGCGCCGCTTCTGAGCGCTCAACGGCGTTGCAGACCCGAGGGCGAGACACCCCAAGACTCCGATGACCGCAATGGCTCTCGCCTTCATACCGAGACTCCGTGCTCTGATGACAGCGGCGCGACGTAGGCGCAACTCTGCCCCGCCGTCTCGGCGACCTCGACCGACAGCCCCCGTGCCCGCGTCCCTGACAGAGAGGGCGCCAGCTGCTGCCAGAAATAGAGGGCGAGCTCTTCGATGCTTGTATTCCGAATGGGCAAGAGAACGACGCTCTCGGAGGCCAGCCGATAGGCGAGATCACCGAAGCGCACGTCGACCGCGTCGGCGGCGGCACCGACTTCGACCAGCGGGCACTCGGTAGGAACCAGCGTCCGTGAATCCAGCGAGCCACAGACCCGCCGGATCTCGGTCTTGAAGGCGCTTAGGTCGAGCAGCAGGCCGAGATTGTCGGTGGATTCGCCCGCAACGCGTACGCTCACCGAGTAGTTGTGCCCGTGCAGAACTTCCGCCGTCGTCGGGCCGAACACCGTGAAGTGCGCCACGGAGAACTTGAAGTCCTCCTTCGTCAGCACGATCTCGTAGCTCGGCCCGGCGCTCATGATCACGAAGCTATCAGCCGCATCTGCACCACCGCCTCGATGTGACCCGTCTGAGGGAACATGTCTAGAAGGGTCACACTCTCCACCGCATACACATCCGACAGGTCGCGCAGATCCCTCGCCAGAGTAGCCGGGTAGCAGGACACGTAGGTCAGCCGGCCTGCCGCGATCCGCTTGAGCTCGCGCTTGACCGGTCGACCGAGTCCCCCACGAGGGGGATCCACGAGCACACGATCCACGGGCTCGGCCCACGTCGGCAGAAAGCCCTCGACCGATCGTCCCTCGACCTCGATGTGACAACCACCCGCGACTGGCGCGCGCTGCGCGAGCCGCGCCCGGCGCACATTGCGTCGCGCGTAGCGAGCCGCGACCCGATCTGACTCAACGCCCACGACCCGATCGTAGCGACCCGCGAGCCCGACGCTGAACAAGCCAACACCCGCATACAGATCGAGTGCAGTCTCGCCACGCCAATGGCCGCAAGCCACGCGATAGAGGTCGTCGAGCAACCCGGCGTGGCCCTGGAAGAAGGTCCGGGCGTCGAACTCGAAACGGTGCCCTGCGATCGTGCGCCGGATTGCCCCACCAGGATGTTCGGGAACCGGCGGAGCCGCACTTATCAAGCCCGAATCGCCCACCGCGAGGTCGATCCTCGGGCGAAGAGCCCCGGGCTGCTCCGCGAGTGTCCCGATCACGGATTCGAGCTCAGGGAGCAGAACCGGACAGGCATCGACCGCCACGAGATCGCGCGAGCCACGCGCGAAATAGCCGACTCGACCCTCTTCATCGGTCCTCAGCTGAGCGCGTAGCCGGTAGCCCCACGCCGCCCCGGTCACGACCTCCACTTCCTGCGGCTCGACGTTGCCGATGCGACGCAGGGTCTCGAGCGCAGCCCCGGCACGCAGCTTCGACTGCGCGGCATCGTCTATGTGCTGCAAGTCGCAACCGCCACAGCGGCCGAAGTGCGGGCACGGCGCTTCCCTGCGCACCGGCGAGGGCTCCACCAGTTCCACGATCTCGGCCCGACCGTAGTCCGGCCGGCGGTCGACGATGCGGACTCGCGCCCGATCGCCCGGAGCCGCGCGGCTGATGAAAAGCGGTACCCCCTCCACGCGGGCGAGCCCGTCGCCACCCGTCACCAACTTGTCCACCCGGACCTCGACCTCATCGAGGCCGGCGAGGACCCCTGCTACGGCGCGGCGGCGGTCGTCTGCCCCACTCAAGTCCTATCCCCGGTTGTTCGTAGGCGTATCGCCCTCGACACTAGATCTCTTGGTAGAGCCATCGCCGCAGTGGCGACAGCTTCTCGGACACCCGCTCCCAATCGGGGTCGAGGCGCCACAGCGCCGCCGCAATCGAGGACAGCAGTGAATTGCCGTCCTGCGGAGTGAAGCAGAAGCCGTAGACCTCGCGCCTGCGGCGAACAGTTAGAGTCGGCTCCGCGATCACCGTCTGCGACAGGATGCGACCGTAGTAGCCGTGGTCACGACCGAAACTGAAGATCAGATTCGCGTCCCGCTTTTCGGTCATCGCCACCCGGGGATTGGCGTGGAACCGCTCCTTGACCTCGTCGAGGGTGACGTCGCGGTTCAGGCGAATGTTGAACCAGATCGAATGCATGTACTGAGTGTTGACCTTGACCGCGCTGGAGAACAGGTCGAAGTCCTCGCCCAGGGTGTCGAAAACGTAGTGCGCGTCCCTGGCATGGTGGGTACCGAACTCTGGGTCGTCATGGGCGCCAACGTTGGGCGAGGGGATGAACTTGTCAGATTGGCTGATGTCGTTAGCGCGCCGGATGCAGACGAAGTTGGCCCGCTCGAGATCGAAGCCGCCGTCGTCGTCCGAGGTCAAGGTCTTGATCAGCGTGACCATGTTGTGGGTGTTGCACGACACCACCTGGATGAAGCGGTCCTCGGCGCCGTCGAAAACCTCCTCGTTGATGCCGCGGGCGTAGGGCTTGCCGAAACCGAACTCGCTACCTTGAGCGAGAAACCCAGTCGGTCCGCTCAAACTCTGGTAGCTGCGCTGCTTGTGTACATTGCCGGCCGGCGTGCAGTCGATGACCACTGAGGCCCGCTCCAGCGCTTCTCGCGCCTCGTAGGTGACGGTATGACCGAGAGCCTCGAAGTCCGCTCGCACATCGTCGTCGACCGCGAGCTTGGCGCCGCGTGTCATTAGGTGCTCGAGTTTCGCGCGATCGGATACCAACGGCGTGCGCTTGTGGAACGTGACCTCTTCGGCACCCAGACCGAAGTCCGCGAACAGCCCGATCAGCGGCTCACCGATGGTTCCAGTTCCTACGATGTGAACAACCGTCGACATGTCCTATTCACCCCCGTCAAGGAAGAGTCGTTTGAGATGAATGGTAAGACCGCACCGCTAGGAGTCGTCGCCGGATCCCGCATGCCGCTTGCCGCCGCGCCATTCGGGGTCTCGCGTAGCGTACTCGTCCAACTCGCGTGGCACCTCGACCAGGGTACGCGTCACCGCCGGGGCGCACACCCCGTTCTCGCACTCGAACGTGTAGACGTTCCAGTCTCTTCCCTGCGCGAAACCCGCCATGGTCTGGTAGCTGTCACAGTTCCCACACTTTATGGAGAGATTGCGGATGTTGACCGAGGAAAACCCACTCAGGTCGAGCGGTTTGCCCTCAGAGTCGCGCACTTTCGATCGCTTCACGCACGGACAGAGCGTCGGAGAGTCCCGATTGGAAGTAGGCCACCTCGCCCTTGGTGTCGAGCACCATCATCGTCGGCAGGGCGTAGATGTCGGCCTCGATCGCGATCTGGTCGGGCATGTCGTAGAGCACGGGGTAGGGGTAGGGCTTGTCGTCGACGTAGCTCTTCACGGTTTCCAGGTCTTCGCCCAGACTGATGGCGAGAAACCGAACGCCCTGGCTCTTGTACTCCTCGAAGATCGGCTCGAGGATCCGCGCCTGCACGCGGCACGGGCTGCACCAGGTGGCCCAGAAATCGACCACCACGACGTCGCCCCTGAAATCCTCTGCAGCGACCTCCTCCCCACTCACGGATGGCAGCCTGAAGTTGTTGAGGATCGCCGGGTACCCAATCTCGGCTTCGGCCTCCGCCCCGGCCGCAACGTTGACGGCCGCTGACGATCCCAGCGTCCAGCCCGCGTAGGCAGCCAAGCCGCTTAGGAGCACGCCCGCCACTACAGGGATGAGGAGGGACGATCGGCCGGCGGCAGGGTCGCTCATCGGCGCGAGCATACGCGATCACTCGCGCGCGATCTACCGGTCTTGGAGCCTTAACTACAGCCGGACGTCTCCCCGCACTCCATGCACTTGTAGCAGCTGCCGTTGCGGACCATGATCGATCCACAGGCGTGGCAGCTGGGAGCATCCTGGGAGTTCAGAAAGGTGGTCGACGACGAGGCGGCGGTCCCGGCCTGGGCTCTATCGGCCGAGTTCACGCCCCACGACACCTCGTCCTCGGTCGGCTTCTCGCGCTGGACCACCCCAACCTCGTGCTGCTCCGCCGAGCTGAGGAACTTCGAGGCCAGCCACCGGAAGATGTAGTCGGTGATCGACTTCGCGATCGGCACGTCCGGGTTGGTGGTGAAGCCAGCAGGCTCGAAACGGGTATGGCTGAACTTGTCGACCAGGGTCTTGAGCGGCACGCCGTACTGCAGCGCGATCGAGATGCCGGTAGCGAAGGCGTCGACCAGTCCGGAGACGGTCGAGCCCTGCTTGGCCATGGTGAGGAAGATCTCGCCTGGCTGGCCGTTGTCGTAAAGGCCGACCGTGATGTAGCCCTCGTGGCCGTTGACCGAGAACTTGTGGGTGACGGCCTGGCGCTCGTCGGGTAGCTTGATACGCCGCGCACCCTCGCGAATGCCGGGCGTGACCATCATCACCGGCATGACCTGGTCGTCGTCCTGCTTGGTCGATAGGGGCTGGCTTCGCTTGCAGCCGTCGCGATAGATCGCGATCGCCTTCAGGCCCAGCTGCCAGCCCTCGCGATAGGCGTCGATGATGTCGCTCACCGTCGAGCTTTCGGGCATGTTAATGGTCTTCGAGATCGCACCGGAGATGAAGGGCTGCACGGCGCCGAGCATCTTCAGATGCCCCCCGTAGTGGATCGAGCGGCCGCCGTTGGCCGGCTGGAAGGCACAGTCGAAGACCGCCAGGTGCTCGTCGTTGAGGCCGTCGGCGCCCTCGATCGTCTCGTTCTCGTCGATGTACTCGACGATCTGCTGGATCTCGTCCTTCTCGTAACCGAGGCGCCGGAGAGCGAGTGGAACCGTCTGATTGACGATCTTGATGAGGCCGCCGCCGACCAGCTTCTTGTACTTGACGAGAGCGATATCGGGCTCGACACCGGTTGTATCGCAATCCATCATGAACGCAATCGTCCCCGTTGGCGCGAGGACCGAAATCTGGCTGTTGCGGATGCCGTGCTCATCACCTAGCTCGACCACCTCGTCCCATGCGGTCCGCGAGGCCTGCAAGAGATCTAACGGCACGTATGCGGCCTCGATCAGCTTGAGCGCGGCGCGGTGCTTGCGCATCACCCGCATCATCGGCTCGCGATTAGGACCGAAACCCTCGAAAGGCCCGGTCGTTTCCGCTACCCGTGCGGACTGCGCGTACGAGGATCCGGTCATGAGCGCCGTGATCGCCGCCGCATAGTCTCGTCCGGAGTCGGAGTCGTAGGGCAGACCTCGCGCCATCAAGAGCGCACCCAGATTGGCGTAGCCGATGCCCAGAGGGCGGAACTTCTGCGAGTTGCGCGCGATTGCCGGTGTCGGATAGGAGGCGTTGCCGACGATAACCTCCATCGCGGTGATGACCACCTCGCACGCATGTCGGAAGCTATCGACGTCGAATCCCGCCTCCTCGTCGTAGAAGCGCATCAAATTGAGCGACGCGAGGTTGCAGGCCGAGTCGTTGAGGAACATGTACTCGCTACAGGGATTCGACGAGTAGATCCGGTCGGTGTTCGGGCAGGTGTGCCAGTCGTTGATCGTCGAGTCGAACTGGATACCAGGATCGCCGCACAGATGTGCCGCATCGGCGATCTTGTCCATCAGCTCAACCGCCTGGTAGGTGTCGACCGTCGAGCCGTCGGTGACGGCCTTGGTCGTCCATTCGCCGCCGTCCTCGACCGCCTCCATGAACTCCTCGGTCACCCGCACCGAGTGATTGGCGTTTTGGTACGCCACCGAGTCGTAGGCCCCGCCGACGACGTTGAAGCCGCCGTCGTAGCCGGCTTCGATCAGCGCCCAGGCCTTGCGCTCCTCGAGCTCCTTGCACCGGATGAAGTCGAGGATGTCGGGATGATCGATGTCGAGGATGACCATCTTGGCAGCCCTGCGTGTCTTGCCGCCGCTCTTGATCACCCCGGCAAAAGCGTCGAAGCCTCGCATAAAGGAGACCGGGCCGGACGCGGTCCCACCGCCGGCGAGCGCCTCGCGCGACGAACGGATGGTCGACAGGTTGCTACCGGCGCCGGAGCCGTACTTGAAGAGCATGCCCTCAGTCTTAGCGAGCTCGAGGATCGACTGCATCGTGTCATCGACCGAGTTGATGAAACACGCCGAGCACTGTGGCGCGGGCTCGATGCCGACGTTGAACCACACCGGCGAATTGAAGCACGCCATCTGGTTGACGAGGATGTGGGTCAGCTCACTGCGGAAGGTCTCGCCGTCGTCGGTCGAGGCGAAGTAGCCGTCCTCGAGGCCCCAGTCGCTGACCGTGTCAGCGACACGGGAGATCAGCTGGCGGACGCTGGTCTCGCGCTCCGGTGTGCCAACGTGGCCACGGAAGTACTTCGAGACGACAACGTTGGTGGCCGTTTGCGACCAGCACTCCGGCACCTCGACGCCGAGCTGCTCGAAGACCACCTCGCCCTTCTCGCTCGAGATCCTGGCGTCTCGCTTCTCCCAGCGGATGTTGTCGAACGGATGCACCCCCGCCTCTGTATAGCGGCGCCCGAAACGAAGACCGACGCCGGTTCCACAACGAGCGGCCTGCTCCTCCTGAGTGGCGTCGGATTTCTCTTTTGCGATGGCGTCTTGTGGGCGTGAAGGCACAATCGGTTCGGCCATGATCTCCCTCGAAACCGTCTACTGCAGCGCGGCCAACGAACGAATCTCGACCCTCTTTTCGAGCCGCGCCTGTGTTAACCGGATTAGCTTAACCTACGATGAACAGAGGCGGAAAGTCAAGAACAACCACTACATCTTGTGGTGTCCGGTGACTCTACCCCCTACAAATAGGTGCTTGTCTAATATCGCGATCGGCAGCGGATTCAGTGGTTTGGCCGTCGTCCCGGCGCTGGACGGGCGGTGGAGAACCAGCCGCGTCCCAGATGATCGCCGCTATAATCCTCCCCCATGTCCGACAAGACTTCCACTTCCGTTTCGAGTCACGAGAACGCGGCTAAGAAGCCCTTTCGCGCGCCCGCGGACTCAACTCTCGACTATGCCAGAGATCTCGGTGATCCTGGTGCCTTTCCGTTCACCCGCGGCCTGTATGCAGACATGTACCGCAAGCGGCTGTGGACGATGCGCCAGTACGCCGGCTACTCGAGTGCGGCGGAGTCGAACCGTCGCTACCGCTACCTGCTGGCCCAGGGAACGACGGGTCTGTCGGTGGCCTTTGATCTGCCCACGCAGATCGGCTACGACTCCGATAGCACCGAGGCTCGCGGCGAGGTCGGGCGGGTTGGCGTCGCCATCGACTCGATCCACGACATGCGAGTCCTTTTCGACGGCATCCCGCTCGATCAGGTCACGACTTCGATGACCATCAACTCCACCGCACCGATACTGCTCGCGCTGTATCTGGCAGTGGCCCAAGAGCAGGGAATCGATTGGGCGAAGGTCGGCGGAACCGTACAAAACGACATCCTCAAGGAGTACGCGGCACGCGGCACCTACATCTACCCCCCAGGCCCCTCGATCAAGCTCGTCACTGATCTGGTCGCTTTCTGCTCGGAGCACGTGCCGCGCTGGAACCCGATCTCGATATCGGGGTACCACATGCGCGAAGCAGGCTCGACCGCCGCTCAGGAGGTCGCATTCACCCTCGCCAACGGCCTGTGCTACATCGATGCGGCACTCGAGCGGGGCCTCGACATCGACAGCTTCGCACCGCGCCTTTCGTTTTTCTTCAACTCGCACAACGACTTCCTCGGCGAGGTCGCCAAGTTCCGCGCTGCGCGCCAGCTGTGGGCCAAGCTGGTTCAGGAGCGGTACTCGCCCACCAACCCACGCTCTTGCTGGCTGCGCTTTCACACTCAAACCGCGGGATCGACGCTCACCGCGCAGCAGCCGGAGAACAACGTCGTACGGGTCGCGATCCAGGCCCTCGCCGCGGTGTGTGGGGGCACGCAGTCGCTGCACACCAACGCGCGCGACGAGGCCCTGGGCCTGCCGACCGAAGAATCTGTGGTGGTCGCCCTGCGCACGCAGCAGGTGATCGCCCACGAGAGCGGCATCACCCGCTTCACCGATCCGCTCGGCGGCTCGTGGGCAGTGGAGTCGCTCACCGAGGAGATCGTCGCCGAGGCCACTGCCTACCTCGAGCGCATCGACGCCATGGGGGGGGCGCGCGCCGCGATCGAGCAGGGCTTTCAGCAGCGCGAGATCGCCGAAGCTGCCTACCAGGCCCAGCGGGCGCTGGAGCGCGAAGAAGACATTGTCGTCGGCATCAACCGCCATCGGGTCGAAGGGGAAACGGTGCCCGACATCCTGGTCATCGACCCCGCCGCGGAACGTGAGCAGTGTGAGCGGCTGAACGCGCTGCGCGAAGGTCGCGACGCCGCCGCCGCCGCCGCCGGAATCGGGGCCCTGCGTGGCGCCGCGGGCGAGGACCGAAACCTGATGCCCGCGATTCTCGACTGCGTTCGCGCCGAGGTCACGCTGGGAGAGATCTCCGACGTCCTACGCGACGCCTATGGCGAGCACGAAGAATCGCTATTCGCGTAGCGCGGCGACAGCCGCGTCGATCCGATCGCTGGCGGCCAGCGGAATGAGAAGCGTCGCGGACCGGCCCGACGCTGTGGCCGCCACCAGACCGCTCGAGCCCGCGGGGTAGAGCTCGAGGGTGCCATGCCGGTCCGCCTCGCCCGCGCGTAGATGAACGACCAGGCGAGGGGCAGTCGCGGGCCTGGCCACGGCGAAGCCGGCGGCGGCGGCCTCATCGAGTGCGTACAACAGCTCGATGACGCGTGTCGAATCGAGCGGCTCCACTCCCGATAGCCACTCGTCCTCGACGCGCGAGAGCTCGAGGGGCTCCAGCTCTTCACTCTCGACGCGGACACCCTTGATGTCGTAGACCGGCCACCGCAGCCACGCCCGGCTACGCCAGTCGTCGACGGGGCGGGAAAGGGCCTCGTCGAAGCCGCCGCCGATCTCGAACGTGCGCCCGGCGAGAACGGCGATGTGGCCCCCTTCCGGTAGCGCCTCCGCTACCCTCAGCACCTCCCTGGATCCGTCTTTGAGCCACAGCTCGATCTCGCTACCGCCCGCTCTCGGCGAGTCTGGCGCCTCGCCATCGAGAAAGTCCTGGATCTCCACCGAATCGACGGCGTCGAACAGACCCCGCGCGAGCTGTGGATCGGCAAGGTCCTCGATCGGCTCCACCAGCCAGGGCTCGTCGTCCCGAAGTTCGATCTTGAGACTCGAGCCGGCGGTGCGCACCGCGATCGACGCGACTTGTTCGCTTCCAGTCGAGAACACAGAGCGGCTGCGCCAGCCGCCAGGATCGCGGGCCAGAGCACCCCAAATCTCTGTCTCCACCACGCGAGTGCGCTCGGTTCCGGCGACCGCGACAAGCATGGTCGACGTGCCTGGCACCTCGGCGCCGATGTCGAGTGCCACCTCGGCGCCCTCCCTGGTAACCAGCCGAATGCTCCGTCGCGGTTCATCGAGGCCCGCGGCCCGCGGATCCCACTGGTCGAGAGATCTCTCCGACTCGAGAGCCGAGAGCTCGTCGAGAAGATCCGCGACGGCCTCCGCGTCGGCCGGGTCGTCCCACCGCTCCCCCAGCCGCCAACCCCCGGCCCGGCGCAGCAATGCGACGCCGCCCGCCCGCCCCACCAGATGGACTCGAGTCAACACGGCGGGCGCGCA
>JAYZDP010000035.1:0-41022 GCA_036337765.1 Acidobacteriota bacterium | reverse complement strand
CTCGTCCGAGCGATCCTCGGCGGCGACGCCAGCGACGTTGCCGAGTGCCAGCAACGCGACGAGAAGGGCTGCGAGCCAGCTCATTCTCAGGGTTTGTCCGTTCTGTGGCTCGGTTTTGGTTCTCATGCGCTCTCCTCCTTCGAAAGCCGGCTCGAGCACGTTGTGCGTTCGGCGGGCGTCCACTTTCTCACGTGCCTCTCTCGCCATAGCAACGTGCCGACAGGGGTTGAACTGAGCCGGCACCCAACCCTGGATGTCGGCGTAGCCAAAAACGGCGGCAAGGGCTGTGAGGGTTCTGTTGGCCTCTGCTGGTCGATCAGCGAGATTCCGATGTAGCCGAACCACTTGGTCGTGCGACACCCGGCGCATGGGGTGACTGCCAAGTGCGGGCAGAACGTGCTTCTCGAGCGCAGTGTTGGGCGACCTGGATCAGGCCCAGAAACCGTTTGTTTCTGAGGGTAGACCGAAGAAGACGAGGCTGGGTACTGGTGCGCCCGAAGGGATTCGAACCCCTGACCTACGGCTCCGGAGGCCGTCGCTCTATCCAGCTGAGCTACGGGCGCATTTTGGGGTGAGCGAGGGGATTCGAACCCCCGACCACCTGAGCCACAGTCAGGCGCTCTACCGACTGAGCTACGCTCACCACTAGTTCTTCTTCAACCCTGTCATGTGGCCTGCCTGGAGGGATTTGAACCCCCGACCCGCGGCTTAGAAGGCCGCCGCTCTATCCAGCTGAGCTACAGGCAGCTAACTGCCTGTCGAGGTCGGCTTCTGGTCTACCGACCGCTCGGGAATATCGGGGCGCCCAGATTTGAACTGAGGACCCCCTGCGCCCAAGGCAGGTGCGCTACCAGACTGCGCCACGCCCCGACAAGGCCAGAACGCGCAGTGTAAGGTAGGTTTTGAGACCTGTCAATTTGGCAGCCATAGCGTTTTCGAAGCGTTGGAAGGGGGTCGTTTTGAGCGCTCAGGAGGGGGTTTCTAGGGGTGCTGCGAGCATCCCGGCGCTGAGTCGTTCTCTGCTCGCTCCTGGTCCCCAGCCAGCGTCGTCGCACTTCGGTGCGACCTTGTTGCGCCACGTGGTGGCGACCACTCTGCGCTACTCCTTCTATCAGTTGGGCATGCCGATCCCAGAGGCGGCTCCGGTGCGGATCCTGCGCCTGCGGCTCTTCCTCGACGCGATCCCGATGCGCGATCTGCTGGGTGGCCAAGCTGGCGGCGACGAATTCTTGGCCGCTCTCCTTTGTCCGGGTGGCGCGGGTGCGGTGGGCGCGGGTGCCAGACGCCTGACCACGGCGATGACGATGCATCGCATGCGGCTACGGTTCCTCGGTCCGAAGCGGCATCCACAGCGCGAGGAGGAACGGGCGGGTAGCGACCGCACGGCTCTCTGGACCCACTTTCGAGAGCGGCTGAAGCGGCGTCTCCCTCACTTGTGTGACCTAGTTCTCTGGGAGTTGTGCGAGACCCTGCATCGTCGACAGCGGCGCGAGCAGGGCGTTTCGGTCGGGCCGTCTCTCGGGAGAGAGGCGTGGCGCTGGCGCCGCGGGGAGCACTCGGTGCTGTCCAGCTTCGGCCCACCGGACCCCTTGGCCCCCTGCTGGACCGACGAGACAGTTCGGCCGCGCAGCGTTCCCTCGGTCGACGAGATCGGCCCGATGCCCGACCTACCGTCAGGAAGGGGCGTTTTCCGCGAGGGATATCGACGGTTCTTGAGCGAGCTGCGCCCGACGCTGAGCGAGATCGGTTGGCTGGCGAAGGAGGAGGGTCAGATCGACGACCCTGATGACGTCTTCTTCCTACCCTTCGACTTGGGCGAGGAGCTCACCAAGGGGGTCTTCCCTGACTGGCTGAAAGCCTCGTTGGCCACCAACCGCCGCGAGTTCGAGGGACTCGAATTGGAGGGCGAGCACGCCGCCGAGATCGACGGATCTCCCGCCATGGCGCCGATCGAGGACCGCTCTTCTCTATGGGCGTCGGCGCCCGTCCGGAGCGTCGATTGACCGCATCTCCGGCGTCCGAAGTGGAGATCCTCGACGGCTACGAACTGTCGCCGGCCGAGTTCCGGCGCGCGCTTCGAGATCTGCGCCGCGTCAACCGCCTCATCTTCGGCTCGTCGGTGGCGCGGCGAACGATGATTCCACTGGTCGTGCGGCACAGGGGCCCCGCGACGCTGCTGGATGTAGCCGCCGGGACCGGCGACGTGGCCGCCGCCACCGCCGCCGCTGCCGCGCGCGTGGGTGTGGACATGCGGGTGGTATCGGTGGATCTCAAGCTCGGGCACCTGGTCTATGGCCGTTGCTTGGGCGACGTTCGACGGCCCGTGGTCGCCTGTGCCAGCGCGCTCCCGTTCGCCGACTCGAGCGTCACCTGGTCGCTGTCGACGCTCTTTCTGCACCATCTCGACACCGCCGGCAAGGAGCGCGCGTGCCTGGAGATGACCCGGGTCAGTGCTCGCGAGTCGGTGATCGTCGACCTGATGCCCACATGGTGGGTCCGCGGGCTCGCGCGCCTCCTACTTCCGATCCTGCTGCTCGGTCGTGTCGCCCGCAGGGACGGCTACGTCTCGCTGCGGCGCAGCTGGACCGCGTCTCAGTGGCGGCGCTTCTTTAGCGACCGCGTGGGCGCGCGCATCGACACCTTCTTTCCCGCCCGCGTCGCCATCGTTTTGGAGGACCGACCGCCCTCCGCCTAGAAGGAGGATCCGGGCTCGGTCTCGCGCCAGCGATCAAGCCCCGCTCTCACGTTGACAAGGGTGCCAGGCATACCTAACATTCCCGATCGCTGCGGGGACCTAGATCCGCCAGTCGCCGCAAGCGGCCGAGTTCCTCGGTAGCTCAATGGTAGAGCGTTCGGCTGTTAACCGAAATGTTGGGGGTTCAAGTCCCTCCCGAGGAGCCAAATCCAACACGCTGTCTCGGGCGCGCGCCTAGCCACGAACCGCACTGGTCGCGGTCCAGCCGATGGCTACCGCCGCGATGCCGATTGCGAGATTGACGGCGACGGTAGCGAGGGCGAGCTTCGGCTGGCCGGTGCGGAGGAAGTGGAAGGTCTCGTAGCCAACCGTCGAGAAGGTCGTCAGCGAGCCCAAGAAGCCGACGATCAGAAAGAGTCGCGCGTTCTCGCCGAGGCTCTGCGAGTGCTCTACCAGGAACATCAGGGCGCCGATCAGGAGGCACCCCACCACGTTCACGGCGACGGTTCCGGCCGGAAAAAGGCCGGGCGAGAGGCGCATGATCCATGTCGACAGTGCGTAGCGGGCGATCGCGCCGAGAGCGCCGCCAGCGCCGATGAAAAGCAGATGAAGCATCTGTGAGAGTCTCCGAGTAGGGTTGTTTCTAGCCGATTCCAACCCTTGGAGACAATCCCTAGTCGGACACAGGGGTTGGGGGTATAGTCCCGCGATCCGGGCCTGCGCAGCCCAGTAATCGCGTGGGAGATTCCATGGCACAAGACGTAATCGACCTAGGGGCTCGCGGCGAGCTTCGGCCGGCTGGCTTACACCGCCATCTCAGTGTCGCGCGCATGTACGAAGAGGCGCTGGCGCGCGGCGAGGCGTCGCTCGCGAAGGACGGGCCGCTGCTGGCCGACACTGGCGATCACACCGGCCGCTCACCCAAGGACAAGTTCGTCGTCGATGAGGCCCTGACTCGCGTAGATGTGTGGTGGGGCGCGGTCAACCAGCCCATCGAGCCGGCCAGGTTCGACGCGCTGCTCGAGCGCGCCAAGGCCTACGTCCAGGACAAGGAGCTGTTCGTCTTCGACGGCTACGCCGGGGCCGACCCCGACTACCGGTTGCCCTTGCGCGTTGTTACCGAGAAGGCCTGGCACAGCCTGTTCGCGCACAACATGTTCTTGCGAGAGACGGATCCCGACGTGCTCGCGAGCTTCGAGCCCGAGGCGAACGTCATCGACCTCTGCGGTCTGGAGGCGGATCCCGAGCGCGACGGCACCCGTAGCTCGACCTTCATCCTCGTCAATCTCGCCGAGAAGCTTGTCCTGATCGGCGGCACCGAGTATGCGGGTGAGATCAAGAAGTCGATTTTCGGTCTGCTGAAGTACATGTTGCCCAAGCAAGGCGTACTCAGCATGCACTGCTCGGCGAACTACGGCGCCGATCGAGACGACGTAGCGCTCTTTTTTGGGCTCAGTGGGACCGGCAAGACCACCCTGAGTGCCGACCCGAGCCGCACTCTCATCGGCGACGATGAGCATGGCTGGTCGGATGCCGGTGTCTTCAACTTCGAGGGCGGCTGCTACGCCAAGGTGATCAAGCTGAACGCCGAGACCGAGCCCGACATCTTCGCTACCACGCAGCGCTTCGGGACCGTGCTCGAGAACGTGGTCTTCGATGCCGACACCCGCGAGCTCGATCTCGACGACGATTCCAAGACCGAGAACACCCGATCGAGCTACCCGGTCACCCAGCTCGCCAACGTCGACCTCGGCGGCGTCGGCGGCCATCCGCGCAACGTCGTCTTTCTGACCTGCGACGCCTTCGGCGTGCTGCCGCCAGTGAGCCAGCTGGACGAGGCACAGGCGATGTATCACTTCCTCAGCGGCTACACCGCAAAGGTCGCGGGAACCGAGCGCGGCGTCACCGAGCCGCAGGCCACTTTCTCGACCTGCTTTGCGGCACCGTTCATGCCCCTGCGACCGGCGGTCTACGCCCACATGCTGGGCGAGAAGATTCGTGCCCGCGGCGCCAAGGTGTGGCTCGTCAATACCGGTTGGACCGGTGGAGCCCACGGCGCGGGTGAGCGCATTCCGCTGCCTCACACCCGCCGCATGGTCGAGGCCTGCTTGAGCGGCGAGCTCGAAGATGTCGAGACCCGTATCGATCCCGTCTTCGGTCTCGAGGTGCCGGTGGCGATCGCGGGCGTGCCGGCGGCGATCCTCGAGCCCCGATCGACCTGGAGCGATCCTCTGGCCTACGACGCCCAGGCCGCAAAGCTCGCCGAGATGTTCGTCGACAACTTCGAGCAGTTCGCCGCCGACGCGGGTGGTGAGGTTGTGGCTGCTGGGCCGACTCGGCCCGACGAGCGATCGGCCAGCGCGGTGTAGCTACGCCCGAGGCCTCAGTTTGAGTCCCTCACGGCGGGCGAGACCGCGCTCGACGCAACCAGGTCCTGGCTTTCGGCCCATTTCAGCAGTCGCGAGGTGCCGCCCTTGAAAAAGAACGCGGTCTTCTTCGCGGCACGGAGCCGCTCGGCTACGTCGGCGCTCTTGAACTCGACTTCGCAGCACACGACGTAGGTCTTCGCCGCGTCGAAGTGGGCGCTGGCACGGACCGCCTCGAGGTAGTCCATGCGCACCGCGTCTGGGTAGTGCCAGGTCTCGAACGCCGCCGGCGAGCGCAGATCTACGACCCTCGCGCCGTCGGGAATGGCATCGACCCCGAGCGGCCTCTCGCCGCCTCCTGGAAGCGGAGCGGTGGCACGCAGATCGAGTACCGGCGCCTCGCGGGCATCGGCGAGCAGGGTGTCCAGGTTGAGGCCGGCCTCGACTCGCTCCAGGTCGCGAAGGCTGGCGGACGTCGACGGCGCTCGCCCGTGCAGCGCGCAGTACTCCGGGACTTGAGCCGACGACTCGTAGGTGCCGATGCGCCGGGCGAGGGCGACGATCTCTGACTTGTCGAATGTCAGAAGCGGCCTCAGGACGGGCCGGTGGGCGGCGGCCTCGATCACCGCGAGGTTGTCGAAGGTTTGTGACGACACCTGGCCGATCGCTTCGCCGGTGACGATGGCGCCCGCGCCGGCATTCGCGGCGACCACCTCGGCGCCGTGCAGCATGAGGCGCTTGAGCTCGACCTGCCAAAGGCTCTCCGGCGATCGCTCCCGAAGCTCGCTGACTTGCCTTCGCAGATCCACGAGCCAGAGTCTGGGCCGCGAGCCGTGACTCCAGCGGCGGGCGAGGATGTTGATCACCTCGAGCACCTGGTTCTCGTGATCGCTGCCGCCGAGGTTGTAGAACAGATAGTCGACCGAGATGCCGCGCTTGAGCATCAACCACGCCGCGACGGCCGAGTCGATGCCGCCTGAGATGAGCGTCAGGCAACGCCCCTCGCCGGCGAGGGGCAGGCCTGCTGCACAGGGGATCACCTCAGAGAAGTAGTGGGCCGCGCCAGGGTCGAGCTCGATCCGTACGGTCACTTCCGGATTGGTGAGATCGACCCCGCTCGCAAGAGGGAAGAGTCGGGCACCGAGCTCGCGCTCGACTTGGGCAGAACGAAAGTCGACCTGTCCGCGAACCCGCCCGCGCCGCACGCGAACCGCGAAGGTCTTGTCGCGCACCGCATCCGAGAAGCAGGCTTCGCCGTCGCGGATCAAGTCGTCAAAGCCTTCCCAGGACAACGTCACGGCGCGGCTGAAGGACTGGATGCCGAAGATCGTCGGCAGGATCTCCGCTGCCTCCTGGGGTGCCTCGAGGAAGAACCGGCTGCGTGCCGTCTGCAGCTCGAACGCCAGGTCCGCCCGATTCAAGGCGTCGCGCAGGTTCGAGGCCAGTCGGCTACGAAACCGTGCGAACGCCCGCCCGCGCTTGGTCGACAGATCGCCGGAGAACCTGATCAGAAAGGTCACGGTATCGCCCATGGAGGCCAAATTATCTCAGTCCTTGAGTTGACCCTCGATCTTGCCGTGGGGGCCGCGATCCCCTAGCCTTTGGTCCCTTCTTTAGAACTGGGGAGCCTATGAGCGACATCGTCTCTGCGAAGACCGACACCGGATCCGCGCATCTCGACTCGATCGATGCTTATCGTGAGCTCTACGATCGCTCGATCGGCGATCCGGAGGGGTTCTGGCTGGAGCAGGCGGGCTGCCTCGACTGGATCCGTGAGCCGGATCGGGCCGGGGTCTGGGACTACGAGGCGATCGACTTCTCTTGGTTCACGGGCGGGCAGCTCAACGTCAGCGCCAACTGTGTCGATCGTTGGGCGGCCTCACAGCCTGAGAAGACCGCGATCATCTGGGTCGAGGACGAACCGGGGGTCTATCACCACATCTCGTATCTCGAGCTGCAGCGCGAGGTCTGCCGAGTGGCGAACGTGCTGCGCGCCCACGGCGTCGGCAAGGGGGATCGGGTATGCATCTACCTGCCGATGATTCCGGAGCTGGCCTACACCATGCTCGCCTGTGCGCGGATCGGCGCGATCCACTCGATCGTCTTCGCCGGCTTTTCGGCCGAGAGCCTGCGCCAGCGCATCGAGGATGCGCGCTGCGAGACCCTCGTCACCGCCAACGAGGGCATGCGCGGCGGCAAGGCGATCCCGCTCAAGGCCATCTCTGACGAGGCCATCGCGGATCTCGACTTCGTGTCGACGGTGTTGGTCGCTCGGCGCACCGACACCGAAGTACCGATGGTCGACGGTCGCGACCTCTGGCTTCACGAGGAGAGCGAGCACCAGCGCCCATACTGCCCGCCCGAAGTCATGGACGCGGAGGATCCGCTCTTCGTCCTCTACACGTCGGGCTCGACCGGCATGCCGAAAGGTGTGCTGCACACCTCGGGCGGTTTCCTCACCTACGCGGCGATGACCCATCGCTATGTGTTCGACCTGCGCCCTGACGACGTCTATTTCTGCGCCGCCGACATTGGCTGGATCACGGGCCACAGCTACATCGTCTACGGCCCGCTCGCCAACGGCGCCACGACGGTCATGTGGGAGTCCATTCCCACCTACCCCGATCCCGGCCGCTACTGGCAGGTGGTCGACGACCTGGGCGTCAACATCTTCTATACCGCGCCGACCGCGCTACGGGCGATCGAGCGCTTTGGCGACGAGCACGTGACGAAGTACAGCCGCGAATCGCTGCGCGTGCTCGGCTCGGTCGGTGAGCCGATCAACCCCGAGGTCTGGCGCTGGTACCACGACGTCGTGGGCTCGGGCCGCTGCTCCGTGGTCGACACCTGGTGGCAGACCGAGACCGGCGGCATTTTGATCACGCCTCTCGCCGGGGTCACGGACATGAAGCCAGGCGCCGCGACCCTGCCGTTCTTCGGCGTCGAGCCGGTTCTGGTCGACGAAGAGGGCGCCGAGATCGAGGGCGACGACGTCTCGGGCTACCTGTGCATGAAGCGCTCCTGGCCGGGCCAGGCGCGGACGCTCTATGGCGACCACGACCGCTTCTACGAGACCTACTTCTCGCAGTACCCGGGCCTCTACTTCACGGGCGACGGCTGCCGGCGCGACGAGCACGGCTACTACTGGATCACCGGACGGGTCGATGACGTGCTCAATGTGTCCGGTCACCGGATGGGCACGGCTGAGGTCGAGAGCGCGCTCGTCGAGCACGAAGGCGTCGCGGAGGCGGCCGTCGTCGGCTTTCCCCACGACATCAAAGGAACAGGGATCTTCGCCTACGTCATTGTCACGCCCGAGTTCGAAGCGCGTGACGCGGCCGAACTCGAGGCCGAGCTCAAGCTCCAGGTGCGCAAAGTGATCGGCCCGATCGCCACACCCGACCGCGTTCAGGTGACGCCGGGCCTACCGAAGACCCGCTCTGGCAAGATCATGCGCCGTATCCTTCGCAAGATCGCCGCGTCCGAGTACGACGAACTCGGCGACGTCTCGACGCTCGCCGAGCCCGCGGTCGTCGAGCAACTGGTCCTCGCCCATCGAGCCGGTAATGGCTGATCGCGACACTCCCAGCTACCTTCTGCTGTCCGCGGCCAGCTTCGTGGTGCTGATCGCGGGTCTCAGAGCTGCCGACACCATCGCGATTCCCGTCCTGGTGGCGTTGTTCGCCGGCATCCTCAGCCTGCCCTTGCTGTTTTGGCTCCAGGCAAAGGGGGTCCCTCGGACGTTGGCGATCGTCGCGACCATGCTGGCCGCAACCGGCCTCCTGGTCGCCGCCGGGTTCTTGCTGGGTACCGCGGTAACCAAGGTCGCCGCCGAGGTCCCGGTGTATCAAGAGGGACTTCGGGAAGTGGTGTCTCAGGGAGTCGAGTGGATCCGGGCACGAGGTGTCGCCGTAGAGACGGCGGACTTCTTCAATCCCGACGCGATTCTGGACATGGCCACGGCGACCATGGGGAGGGTTGCTGCTCTGGCCCAGGACACCATCCTCGTCGCTCTGATCACTGTCTTTCTGTTATTCGAGGCAGCCAGCTTCCCTGACAAGTTGCAGGCTGCGTTCGGGGAGCGGTCCGAGATGGTCGAGCGGCTACGGCGCGTGACGGACGAGGTCCAGCGCTATCTCGTGCTGAAGACCTTCATGAGCGCGCTGCTCGGTGTGGGTGCCTATGCCTGGACGTGGGCGACAGGCGTCGACTACCCGGTGTTCTGGGGGCTGCTCGGCTTCGTCATGCACTACATCCCGAACATCGGTGCCTTCCTCGGCGCCATTCCAGCGGTTCTCTTGGCTCTGGTTCAGTACGGCGTTGGCCGAGCGACCGTGGTCGCGATCGGCTTCGTGGTCATGGACACAATCTTGGGGAACTTGGTGGAGCCGCCGCTGATGGGACGTCGATTCGGCTTGTCGCCACTCGTCGTCTTCCTGTCCCTGGTCTTTTGGGGCTGGGTGTGGGGACCGGTCGGGATGCTGCTCTCTGTACCGCTGACGATCATCCTCAAGATCATCCTCGAAGGGACTCGAGACTGGCGCTGGTTGGCGGTTCTCTTGGGAAGGGGGCCCGAGAAGGCGGACGCCACGTAGCGCGCTGCTTGACGCGGCCGCTTCAGCGCTAGGATCGTCGTGAGTTGCTGTCCGACCTTCTAGTTTCGCTGCGCTCGCTGCGCAGAGCGCGGCTGGTTCTCGTTGCGGTCGTGGGGTCGTTGGGGCTTGCGATCGGCGCCAATACCGTTGTCTTGAGCCTGATCTACGCGCAGGTCTTCAGGCCCTTCCCCTACGACGACGCCAACGAGCTGATCTTTCTCTCCCACGGCGTACGCGAGTTTTCCGGACCGACCTACAACCTCGGACTGAGGTTGATGGCGCCCGCGAACTTCGCGGACTTGCGAGAGGCAACCGCCGACTATCTGACGGTCGCGGGTCTGAAGTACCAGCGGCTGACGGTGGGGGGCGCTGGGGACGCTCGAGAAGTCTTTGCGCCGGCCCTGTCAAGGGACTTCTTTCGGACGCTAGGCCTCCACCCCTTCCACGGTTGAGACTTCTCGCCCGAGGAGTGGCAGCCGGGCCGCAACCGCGTCGCCATCTTGAACCACTCGTTCTGGCTCAGAGAACTGGCGGGGGACCCGGATGCGCTGGGCCGATCCTTGCGTCTCGACGGTCGCGACTACCAGATCATCGGCGTCATGCTTGAGGACCTCGAGTTCGTCTCGCCGACCTGGGAGGTCGTGGGTCCCACGAGCGGAGATGAGCGAGACCGTTCGGAGCGGCCGCGAGCTACTGGTGTTGGCCCGCTCGAACGCGGGTCTTGGACGTGCTGAGCTACAGCGACGGCTCGACATCGCCTGCGACGAGTTCCGTGCAGCGTTTCCGGGCGAGAACCAGAAGCTCGCGGTCTTCGCCATGACTTTTCAGGAGCGCCTGGGAGGAACGACCAAGCTCTCTCCGAGCCGTGCTCTTCGCGCCGATTGACGAGGCTCAACCGATTGACAGAACGACGCGAATTGCTATCATCTGAATTCGGACTGATTTGGTCCCTTTTCCGTAAAGCCCATGATTCGCCTCACCAAGCTAGCCGACTACGGAGTCGTTCTGATGTCGCACATGGCGGCCGAGCCGGACCATTTGCACACTGCTGCCGGCCTCGCACGGGAGGCGTGGGTCTCGACGGCCACCGCCGCAAAGATCCTCAAGGTCCTCGCCCGGGACGGCCTCCTGGATTCGCATCGCGGCGCCAATGGCGGCTACGCGCTTGCCCGCGAAGCGTCGAGGATCACGGTCGCCGACATCATCTCCGCGATGGAGGGACCGATCGCGGTGACCGAATGCGTCGACGACAGCCCGGTCGAGTGCTCGGTGCAGAGCGTCTGCCAGGTCCGCGGCGGCTGGCAGAAGATCAACGACGCCGTCCGTCGCGCGCTCGAGGAGATCACTCTGGTCGACATGGCCGAGACGATCCACTCGAACGAGGCCAACCCGCCGGAGAATCTGATTCATATCAGGCGGGGCGCGCAGCCCGATCGCGCTTAGTCGGTCGCTGGAGGGACTGTACCGATATGCCTACTGCCAATGAGACCATCGAACGCCTCGCCGAGCGCGAGTACGAGTTCGGCTTCGTTACGGACATCGACGAGGACCGCATCCCGCCGGGCCTCAGCGAAGACGTCATCCGGCTGATCTCGGCCAAGAAAGAAGAGCCGCCTTTCATGCTGGAGTGGAGGCTGAAGGCGTTCGAGCAGTGGAAGAAGATGTCGGAGCCGACCTGGCACAACGTCCACTACAACCCGATCGACTACCAGGACGTCACCTACTACGCGGCTCCGAAGTCGATGGACGATCGGCCGAAGAGCCTCGACGAGGTTGATCCGGAGCTGCTCGAGACCTACGAGAAGCTCGGCATTCCGCTACACGAGCGCGAGAAGCTCGCCGGTGTCGCGGTCGATGCGGTCTTCGACAGCGTCTCGGTCGCGACCACGTTCCGCGACAAGCTCTCCGATCTCGGCATCATCTTCTGCTCGTTCTCCGAGGCGGTGAAGGACCACCCTGAGCTGGTCAGGAAATACCTCGGTACGGTGGTGCCGCAGGGCGACAACTTTTTCGCGGCGCTGAACTCGGCGGTTTTCTCCGACGGCTCCTTCGTCTACGTTCCGAAGGGTGTGCGCTGCCCGATGGAGCTGTCGACCTACTTCCGCATCAACGCGCTGAACACCGGGCAGTTCGAGCGCACGCTCATCATTGCCGACGAGGGCTCCTACGTGAGCTACCTCGAGGGCTGCACGGCGCCGATGCGTGACGAGAACCAGCTGCACGCCGCCATCGTCGAGCTGATCGCCCACGAAGGAGCCCAGATCAAGTACTCGACCGTTCAGAACTGGTACCCCGGTGACAAGAACGGCAAGGGCGGCATCTACAACTTCGTCACCAAACGTGGCCTGTGCGAGGGGCGGGGCTCGAAGATCTCGTGGACCCAGGTCGAGACCGGTTCCGCGATTACCTGGAAGTACCCGAGTTGCATCCTCAAGGGCGATGACTCGATCGGCGAGTTCTACTCGGTCGCTCTGACCAACAACATGCAGCAGGCCGATACCGGCACCAAGATGATCCATGTTGGCAAGAACACCAGATCAACCATCGTGTCGAAGGGCATCTCCGCCGGTCGCGGCCAGAACACCTACCGCGGCCAGGTGAAGATCCTCAAGAGTGCCGAAGGCGCGCGCAACTTCTCGCAGTGCGACTCGATGCTCATCGGCGATCGCTGCGGGGCACACACGTTCCCGTACATCGACGTCCACAACCCGACGGCACAGATGGAGCATGAGGCCTCGACGTCGAAGATCGGCGAAGACCAGATCTTCTACTGCAACCAGCGCGGCATCGAGACCGAGGACGCGGTGTCGATGATCGTCAACGGCTTCTGCAAGGAGGTCTTCCGCGAGCTGCCGATGGAGTTCGCGGTGGAAGCGCAGAAGCTTCTGGAAGTCAGCCTCGAAGGAAGCGTCGGATAGCGAACATTCGAGGTGGCCCATTGTGGTCGCCTCCGGTCGGGCGGGCGAACCCGCCCCATATGGAGCCACTGGCTGTCATGCCTATTCTCGAGATCAAGAACCTGCACGCATCCGTGGAGGGCCAGGAGATCCTCAAGGGGGTCGATCTGAGCCTGGACGCGGGAAAAACCCACGCCATTATGGGCCCGAACGGGTCGGGCAAGTCGACCCTCGCCCAGGTCCTAGCCGGCAAAGAGGAGTACGAGGTCACCGAAGGGGACGTGATCTTCAAGGGAGAGAGCATCCTCGAGATGGCTCCCGAGGAGCGCGCTCAGGCGGGAGTCTTCATGGCCTTCCAGTACCCGGTCGAGATCCCTGGGGTGTCGAATACCTACTTCCTGAAGGCGGCGCTGAACGCGTTACGCAAGGCCCGCGGGCAGCAAGAGCTCGACGCGGTCGAGTTCCTGCAGCTCATCCGCGAGCGGGTCAAGCTCGTCGAACTCGACGAGAGCCTGATGAACCGTCCGGTCAACGACGGCTTCTCTGGCGGCGAGAAGAAGCGCAACGAGATCTTCCACATGGCGGTTCTCGAGCCGACCCTGGCGATTCTCGACGAGACCGACTCGGGCCTCGACATCGACGCGCTACGCATCGTCGCCGACGGTGTGAACCGGATGCGTGACGAGGAGAGGGCCTTTCTGGTCGTCACCCACTACCAGCGCCTGCTCGACTACATCGTGCCCGACAAGGTCCACGTGCTGGTCGACGGTCGGATCGTGCGCACCGGTGGCAAGGAACTGGCGCTGGAGCTCGAAGAGAAGGGCTACGCGGGCGTCGACCATGTCGCCGCCTCGGCGTAGGGGGTGACAATGCCATCCTCCAACTCCTATCTGGCTGAGCTCGACCCGGAGGCGGTGGCCGCCGAGCCGGAAGCGCTCGGCAAGCTTCGCGACGCAGGGCGCGAGACCTTCGGCTCGATCGGATTCCCGACCATTCACGAGGAAGAGTGGCGTTTTACGAACGTGGCGCCTCTGGCGCGAAGGGAGTTCAAGCCGGCTACCGAGTCGGGCTTGATCGCCGCCGACGACGTCGAGCGGCTCAGCTACGCCGACTTCCACCGGTTGGTCTTCGTCGACGGTCGCCTCGCCGCGGAACACACGCGCCTGGGCGAGCTTCCCGACGGCGTCGTTGTGGGCAGCCTCCGTGCCGCGATCGAGTCGGCCGACGAGACGGTGTTCGCCCACCTCGGGGCCCACGCGGCAATTGACGAGCGTGCCTTCGTTGCGCTGAACACTGCGCAGTTTCGCGATGGGCTGGTGCTCGTAGTGCCACAGGGAGTCGTCCTAGAGCGTCCGATCCACGTGCTCTTCTACGCCAGCTCTCGAGCGGCCGGTCGGGCGGTCTACACCCGCAATCTGGTGGTCGCCGGCGAGAACAGTCAAGCGACGCTCATCGAGAGCTACACCGGCCAGGCTGGGGAGTACTTTCACAGCGTGGTCGGCGAGTACGTCGGTTCTGCGGCGTCGAACGTTGACCACTACAAGGTGCAGCGCGAGGAGGAGTCGGCGTTTCACATCGCGACGCAGGCGATTTGGCTCGATCGAAGCGCAGTCTTCCGCTCGCACAACATTTCGCTCGGCGGCGGCCTAGTGCGCAACGACGTTGACGCCATGCTGGACGGCGAGGGCATCGACTGCACGCTCAACGGCCTCTACGTGGCCCGCAACCAGCAGCTGGTCGACAACCACATGCGCGTTGAGCACGCCAAGGCGCACTGTGACAGCCACGAGCTGTACAAGGGCATCCTCGACGATGACGCGCGCGCCGTTTTCAACGGCCGCATCTACGTCCACCAGGACGCGCAGAAGACCGATGCCAAGCAGACCAACCGCAACCTCCTGCTGTCGAAGGGTGCACTGGTGAACTCGAACCCGCAGCTCGAGATCTTTGCCGACGACGTGCGCTGCACCCATGGATCGACGGTCGGCCAGCTCGACGAGGGGGCGATCTTTTACCTGCGCTCGCGCGGTATCGAGGAGGAGGCGGCGCGCAGCCTTTTGACCTACGCCTTCGCCAGCGAGGTGGCGGAGTGGATCAAGGTCGATCCAGTGCGCACCGAGCTCGAGGAGTTCCTCTTCGGCCGGCTGGCGTCCGGCGACGTGGTTCGGCAGGCGGTATGAGCGAAGCCACCGTTCAGCTGCCGCCACCGGCCGCCAAGGCCTTCGACGTGCGCAAGGTGCGTGCCGATTTTCCGATCCTGGCGCAGTGGATCCGCGAGCGCCCGGTCGCCTTTCTCGACAGCGCCGCCTCGGCGCAGAAGCCGCGCGCCGTGCTCGACGCCGAGCGCGAGTGCTACGAGGAGTACTACGCCAACGTCCACCGCGGCGTGCACCACCTCTCGGTGCGTTCGACCCAGGCGATGGAGGCGGCGCGCGAAACGGCCCGCGAGTTCCTCGGCGCACCCCGGGTCGAGGAGGTGATCTTCGTCCGCGGCACCACGGAGGGCGTCAATCTGGTCGCCGCCACCTGGGGTCGAACCCACGTCGGCGAGGGCGACGAGGTCCTGATCACCGAGCTCGAGCACCACTCCAACATCGTCCCCTGGCAGATGCTCTGCGAGGACAAGGGCGCGGTGCTGCGCGTCGCTCCCATCGATGACCGGGGCGTGGTCGACATGAGTGCGTTTGCCGACCTCGTGACCGAGCGCACCAAGATCGTCGCCGTAGCGCACATCTCCAACAGCCTCGGCACCCTCAACCCGGTGCGTGAGATGGCCGACCTGGCACACGCGGTCGGTGCGGTCGTTTTTGTCGACGGTGCGCAGGCCGCACCCCACACACCGCTCGACGTCGAGGCGCTGGGCTGCGACTTCTACACCTTCTCCGGCCACAAGGCCTTCGGTCCGAGCGGCGTCGGCATCCTTTGGGGGAAGACCGCGCTGCTGGAGGCGATGCCGCCGTACCAGACCGGCGGCGAGATGATCCTCACGGTGCGCTTCGACAAGACGGAGTTCAACGTCATTCCGCACAAGTTCGAGGCCGGAACGCCGTCGATCGCAGGAGCCATTGGGCTCGGCGCCGCACTGCGCTACTTGATGGATCTGGATCGCGCTGGCTGGGCCGCCCATGAGGCAGAGCTTCTCGCCGAGACCACGCGGCGCCTTGAAGCACGAAACGACATCCGCATCATCGGCACCGCGCCGCAGAAATCGGCGCTCGTCTCCTTCGTCATGGACGGTGTACACGCCCACGACGTCGGCACCATCCTCGACGAGGAGGGCGTCGCGGTCCGCACCGGCCACCACTGCGCCCAGCCGGTGATGGAGCACTTCGGCGTCGCCGCCTCCGTCCGCGCCTCGTTCGCGCTCTACAACGACATGTCCGACGTCGACGCCTTGATGCGCGGCCTCGACAAGGTGACGGAGGTCTTCGGTTGAGCCTCTCCGAGGAGCTGCGCCAGCTGTATCAGGAGGTGATCCTCGATCACTACAAGCGGCCGCGCAACTTTGGCAAGCTCGACCCGGCGGACCGGCGCGCCCAGGGCTACAACCCGCTGTGCGGCGATCAGCTCGAGGTCACCCTGCGCTTGGACGGCGACCGCGTCGACGAGGTCTGCTTCGAGGGTGCGGGCTGTGCCATCTCGACCGCCTCGGCCTCGCTCATGACCGAGGCGGTCAAGGGCAAGACCCAGGCCGAGGCAGAGGCCCTGTTTCAGGACGTCCAGCAGTTGGTCACGGGCGCCGAGCCGCCGACCGGTGAGATGGGCAAGCTCGAGGTCCTGGCCGGCGTGCGCGACTACCCGGTGCGGATCAAGTGCGCGATCCTGGCCTGGCACGCCCTACGCAGTGCTCTTGAAGAGGGCGATCAGGTCACGACCGAGTAGCGGCCCGGCGCACCGAGGAGAGTGATCGCCCAGCCCATAGAGGCTTCTTGCTGCCGGGTCGGCTGGGAGCCAGGACCCCTTAGCAGCCTCGCCAGGTCGGCGGCCGCTTCTCGCGTGCGGCGCTGAGCCCCTCGCGCGCATCTTCGGTGTCGGCTGCCACCCGCCGCATCGTTTCGCCGAAGCGAACCGCGTCGGCAAAGGGTAGGCGAAGGCCGCGCTTCGCGACCTCTTTCGTGGCGCGCACCGCCAGCGGCGCCGAACGGCAGAGGCGGTGTGCCAGGTCGTTCGCTTCTTTCATCAGGTCGTCGTGCGGCACCACCCAACGCACGAGCCCCATCTCCCTGGCGTTGGCCGCGTTCACTCGCTCGCCAATCAGCAGCAGCTCCATTGCCGCCTGCCAGCCGATGAATCCGGGCATGCGCACCGCGCCCTGGATCGTCGGCACGCCGAGGCGGACCTCGGGGAAACCGAACTCGGCGTTTTCGCTGGCGATGACGAAGTCGCACGCGGCGACCAGGGTGAGGCCGAATCCGAGGGCATAGCCGTTGACGGCGGCGATGATCGGCTTTGAGATCTCCAGACCGTTCTCGAGCGACGTCAGGCCCGGGATCTCCCAGAAGGAGTGCGGCTCGGCATCGCCGGCTCCGCCCTCCTTGAGATCGGCGCCGGCGCAGAAGGCGCGCCCAGTGCCGGTGACAATCCCCACCCATGCCTCGTCGTCGTCGCGAAACTGGACCCACGCCGCGTTGAGATCCGTCCGCAGCTCGGCGTTGACCGCGTTCATCGAGTCGGGTCTGTTGTAGCGAATCGTCGCGATGTGCTCGCTCCGCTCGTAGGTCACGGCACCGGGGATAGGTCGGGGGTTCATGGGTCCCGTTTCAGGCCTGCGACCCGAGAAACTGGAGGAGGCGCGCGTTGACGATCTCGGGGCGCTCCTGGTGCACGAAGTGACCGGCACCGTCGACCACGACCTTTTCGAGGCCGGCCTCGAGGTAGTGAAAAGTCACTCCGTTGGCCTCGACGATACCTGTTGCGAATTCGCTCACTACGGACTCTCTGCTCATGCAAACCTGATTTGAATAGAGCTGACTAGTTCGACCGGCACGTGAGTTGGCCATCTCGAATTGCCTTTTCGACGATCGCGCAGTTGTTGGCGTAGCCCGAGGGCAGATGCTGACTCAGCCCCTGGAGGCACATCAGTACCAAGGTCTCAAGTCCATCACACTTGGTGTACGCCACGACTTCTGCGCCGTGCCGAGTCAAGAGGGTCCCGGCACAGGTCCCGTCGGAAAGAGCCTGTAGAAGCTCCGAGGTGTGGGCTACGGTCTCGGCTGAGAGCTCGATCACCTCACCTTGCCGGACGAACTCGAGCTGCGGACGGCCCTGTGGGCCGTCCGCGAACGAGATCGCCGCTCCGCCGATACAGAGCGCGCTGAGAACCCACTTGAGGCCACTGCTCGACATCTGGCCGCCGCTGCGTACTCCTATCCCTGCGTGATGCAGAAAGCGTTGAGCTTGTTGCCATCCAGGTCGCGGAAGTAGCCGGCGTAGAACGTGTCGCCCCGTGGCCCCGGAGCGCCCTCGTCGGTGCCCCCCAACTCGAGAGCCTTCGCATGTAGTGCGTCGACCTTTGCGGTGGGCCGAGAGTGGCCAAGAGGTCGTCGTAGAACTTTGTGCCCCTGTCCAGGTTGTTCGTTCCGAGCGTGACGTATCCGATCATTTCGGTCTCCCGGGTTGCTGATAGCGACTTACGTCTTAGTTAGGCCGATCTATCTTCTGGAACACACCCGTGTCTAGTTCTCGGGTGTGCCGCATATTTCGGCCCCTAGCGCCCTCGCCGATCGAAGTAGCCGGCTCGGGTTCGGGCCTTGGCCGAGTCGCCGGGCACGGCGACGTCCACCTTGTGCCACTTGCCATCCCGTCGGCGATTCGTCGGGTAGTAGCCGAGGACGTACTGCTCGCGAAGCTCGGCGAGGATGTCGGCGAACGCCTCGTCGAGCTGGGCCGGGTCTGTAACCACCTCGATGCGGCCGCCACTCTCACGAATCGCCCGCTGCAGTAGAAGGAACTCCTCACCGTTGTCCTCGCTTCGCCGCCAGGAGGAGTAAAAGTTCGGGCCTCGATCGGCGACGTCGCCGGTCAGGTAGATCCAGTAGAGGAGGGCCGGACTGGTGCGTGTCTTCGCCAGCACCTCGGCCATCGGCAGGGCGCTGTGGACGTCTTTCCCGTCGGAGAAAAGGACCACGACCCGACGGCCCTGACGTGGCTCGAGTCGTTGCAGCCCCATGAAGAGATGGTCGTTGAGCGCCGTGCCGCCGGTTGGGGTCACTGCCGCGAGCGAAGCCAGCAGGAGCCGGCGATCCTGACTGAATTCGGTGGCGCGCAGGAGGCGGTCCGAGAAGAGCACCACCGCCGCCTCGTCGAGCTCCGACATCCTTTCCAGGAAGACACCGGCGCCCGCGAGTGCCTCCTCCAGCCGCCCCCCGTGCATACTCTCGCTGCAGTCGAGGAGCAGCACGGCCGTCAGCGGAACGTCGCCCTGCTCGAAAGTCACGATCCGCTGAACGCTACCTTGGTCGCGGACGCGAAAGTCCTCGCGGTGCAGGTCTGTGACTCGGGTATCGCCACGGGTAGCCGTCACGTAGAGCTGTTGCAACGAGAGTTCCATCTGCTCGTCGACCCGCACCACGTCCGTGGCGACGGTGGCTCGCGCCTGGTCACCGCTTCGCGTGTGCGCAACAGCTTCGAACTCGTGCCCCTTCATGGCTTGGCCAACGTCGACAATGACGGCGTAGGGAGGCTCGGTCGCCGTTCCGACCCGCCGTCCGTCGACGTAGAACTCGACGCGCTCGACCGGCTCGTCGCCGTCGATGGTAACGACCAGCGGCGTCGTGCCGATGGCGTAGTCGGTGGACTTGGGCGACTCGAATCGGACACTCACCTCGGCCGCAGTCGGCTGGACGGCTGCGAGGACGATGCCGCCCCACACGAGGAGCGCTGCGCTTCGGCGCCTCAATCGATCGGCTCCACGATGACCTCGAAAGTGTCTTCTTCCGGAGCGTCTGCCTCGACTTCCACCTCCACACCGGGCTCAGGCTCCTTCACGTTTTCGCCCCTGGCCTCCGCAGCGGCCAGGAGAGCTGCTTGCAGGACCGGTCGCTTCAGCTCGACAGCTGCGTCCACCTCTTCGCGTATCGAGGACATCCATTCCACCGGCCAGCGGTTGTAGGTGTCGCGGGCAGTCTCGGTCTCGGAGCTGGAGACGGGGTTGGACTCCAGAAGCCGCGCCGCTGCGTCGGGCCTGCCCGCACGGTCGAGCAGCAGTGCCCGTTGGGTGGTCAGCTGCTGGTTGCCGGGGATGCGTTCGAGGCCTTCCTCGAGGATCGCCAACGAGCGCGTCGCGTCTCGGCGAGGAAGGTGGATTCCGGCCATCTCTTGAAACGCAACGGACAGGATCCAAGGGTCGGGATCCTGTTCGACGAGCTCGCGCAGTCGTGACTCCGCACGCTCGAGCCTGCCGATGCGCTTGAGGCACAGGGCCGCGCGAAGCTGCAGTTCGCCGTCCTCGGGTCGGAGGCGCATTGCGGTGTTGAAGGCCGGGAGAGCCTCGTAGTAGCTACCGGCCTTCTCGGCGGTGGTTCCCAGACCCACCAGGGCCGCGACGTTCTTTCGGTTCCTCTGGATGGCCCGATCGAAGATGTCGCGCGCCGCAGTCAGCCTCCACGACTCCTGGAGGTAGCCGCCGAGGCTGGTGAAGAGCTGACTGGCGATCGGGCTGGAGTCCGGAGCCTCGGAGCGATCGGCGTACATGTCGGTCAGCTCGGATGCGATGACGGAGGCGTTGCGCGCCATTCCGGAGCGACCTTCCGCCCGGTGGAGCGGATAGACGTTGTGATGCAGGGCAATGATCGGAACCAACACTTCCGCATCTCCCACCAGGAGCAGCTCGCCGACCACCCGCATGTTGGTTCTCCAGAAGTCTGCGATCTTCGGTGGCAACGGTCGATCGCCCAACACCTCCGTCTCGAAGGTCGCTAGCGCCGTCAGCGCCCCTGCACGGTCGCCGCTGGCGAGGATCTCGATCACCTCAAGATAGGCGGCGCGCGAGGCCTCGGCGCGACTCTCGGCTGGGGTGACCTGGGCCGCTGCGACGAGGATCCAGAGGAGCGCGGATGAGGCCATGCTTGGTTGCGCTACGGGGTCCGGAGAGGACAGGGCCGAGGTGAGCGAGAAGGATCGCGTGCGACCTGCCTCAGACGCTGGCGGAAACGACATGACTGCGCCATCTCGACCGCGTTGGCGTCGCTCCACGCGGTCCGGATCAGGTGCGCTCTGTTAGCGTGCGCAGGCAGATCGATGAGAAAACACGCGGCGCGCGTTCTGGTTTCGGCATGCCTCACAGTCTCCGTCTCGACAGCGACGGCGGAGACTCGCGGCACTCGTTTGCTTCGCGATCCTGCCATCAGCCAAGAACACGTGGCTTTCGCGCATGGCGCGGATCTCTGGATCGTCGAGCGCACGGGCGGGCTCGCGCAACGGCTGACGAGCACTCCGGCGGTCGAGACCGGTCCCGCGTTCTCTCCTGATGGCCGCCAGATCGCCTTCACCTCCAATCGATCGGGCGTGCCCTCGGTCTATGTGGTCTCCGTGGAGGGAGGGACTCCCAAGCGGCTGACCTGGTACCCGAGCTCGTCGAGAGTTCGCGGTTGGACCCCCGATGGCGGGCGCATCCTCTCCGCCTCCTCGCGCGAGACTGCGCCGGTCGGCTACGAACGGCTGTGGACCGTGTCGCCCGAGGGCGGCCCCTCTGTCCGGGTACCGGCACCGTGGGGTCACGACGCCGCTTTCTCTGCGGATGGGCGACGACTGCTGGTCGACCGGGTGGCTCGCTGGGACTCGGAGTGGCGCAACTACCGCGGCGGCCAAAACACCGCTCTCACGATTCTCGACCTTGAGGATCTGAGCGAGGTGCGCCTCCCCAACGAGCGCACGACCGACATCGAGCCGGTCTGGACCGGCGGCAAGATCTACTTTCTCTCCGACCGCGACTGGGCGATGAACGTCTGGTCCTACGATGCCGACAGCGGCGCTGTGTCGCAGGTCACCCACTTCGCCGACGCCGACGTCAAATCGCTCAGCGGTTTCGACGGGTCCCTGATTCTCGAGCAGGACGGCTACATCCACACCCTCGATCCGGACAGCGGAGTGACGCAGCAGCTCGAGATCACGGTTCGGGGGGATTTCCCCTGGGCAGAGCCGCGCTGGGAGGATGTCGGCGAGCGGGCGCGATCGGCGGCGCTGTCGCCGACCGGCAAACGCGCGCTCTTCGAGGCGCGCGGCGAGATCTTCACGGTTCCGGCTGAGAAGGGCGATGTCCGCAACCTCACTCGCAGCTCCGGCGCCGCCGACCGCCATCCGATCTGGTCACCCGACGGCGCTGACGTTGCCTGGTTCACGGACTCCGGGGAGGGCTATGAGCTGCTGATCGCCGGCCAAGAGGGGTTGTCGGCGGCACGGCGTCTGGACATCGGAGAGTCCAAGATGGCGTGGGAGCCTGCCTGGTCGCCCGATGGCCGTCACATCGCCTTCGTCGACGACGACGTCAGGGTTCGGGTGATCGAGATCGAATCGGGAGAGATCCGCACCATCGACATCGGCGGGACCAACATGGAGCGCGGCTCGATGGGTCTGACCTGGTCGCCCGACTCGAAGTGGCTTGCCTACGCCAAGACCTCCGCCAACCATCTCAGAAGGATCACTGTCTGGTCTCTCGAAGGGGAGGACGCCTCGGCGGTCTCGGATGTCATGGCCGACGCCATCTCTCCGGCCTGGGATCTTGACGGGCAACACCTCTACTTCCTGGCCAGCACCGATCTGGCTCTGGCGTCGGGTTGGGCGAACACGAGCCAGATGCAGGTCGAGCCGCGCTACGGGGTCTACCTTGCCGTTCTGCAAGCCGGCGGCGACACACCGTTCACGCTCGAGAGCGACGAGGAGGGTGACGACGACGAGGCCGAGGAAACCGAGGAGGGAGACGAGGACGCCGACGAGACCAAGTACGGTGAAAACGGGGACGACGGCGACGACTCGCAGGTCGATCAGGAAGACGACGATGCGGAGGCGGTCGAGGTGCAGATCGATCTAGGAGACATCGACCGCCGCGTGATCTCGATTCCGATGCCTGTATCCCGCTATCGGTCGGCCATCGCTGGACCGAAGGGGAGTGTCTTCGTCAGCGAGAGAGCCGCCGACGGCCCCGGGTTGAAGCTCCACAAGTTCGCCTTCGAAGAGCGAAAGGCCGAAGTGTTCCTGAGTGGTGGCGTACGGCAGGTCGTCGCTTCAGACGACGGCCAGAAGCTCCTCTATCGCCGAGGCGACAGCTGGAGCATCATCGACGCCGGCGCGAAGCCCGCGGAAGAAAAGGGCGGCATCGATGTCTCTTTGAGGATGCATCTCGACCGAACGGCCGAGTGGAAACAGATCTTCGACGAGGCGTGGCGCTACGAGCGCGACTTCTTCTACGACCCTGGCTTGCACGGCAGCGACTGGGACGCCGTACGCAGTCGCTATTCACCCCTCGTGCCCCACGTCCGACACCGCGCCGATCTGAACTACGTACTCGATCAGGTCAACGGAGAGCTCTCCGTGGGACACAGCTTCGTTCTCGGCGGCGATCTGCCCGATGTCGAGGATCCTTCGGTGGGCTTGCTCGGCGCGGACCTGGTCGCCGACGCGGACCGGTGGCGGATCGATCTGATCTACACCTTCGAGAGTTGGAACCCGAATCTCACCGCACCGCTCGACCACGCCGGTCTTGAGATCGAGGAGGGCCACTATCTGGTCGGAGTCAACGGTGTAGAGCTGAGCTCCGCCGACGACCCCTACCGACTTCTCGACGGCACAGCCGGCAGGCAGACGGTCCTGCGCCTCAACGACCAGCCCACGACCGACGGCTCATGGACCTCGATCGTCAAGCCGATCTCGAGTGAGAGCTCGCTACGCCAGCGCGCCTGGGTGGAGGACAACAGACGCCTTGTAGATGAGTTGTCGGATGGCCGGCTGGCCTACGTCTGGGTTCCGAACACCAGCGATACCGGAGTGATCTCATTCGACCGCTACTTCTTCGCTCAGCAGGACAAGCTGGGTGCTGTAATCGACGAGCGCTTCAATGGAGGCGGGCTGCTTGACGACTACATGGTCGACCTGATGACGCGGAGTGTGCGTGCCGCGGTTACTAACGAGGTCCCCGATGGGCGGCCCTTTCGTCTACCGGCAGGAATTCTCGGGCCCAAGGTTCTGCTCATCAACGAGCTGGCGGGCTCCGGCGGCGATTTCTTCCCGTGGGTCTTTCGTCAGCAGCAGGCTGGACCTCTCATCGGTGCCCGCACCTGGGGCGGTCTGGTGAAGTCGTCGGTGCACTACCGGCTCATCGACGGGGGAGCCCTGACCGCGCCCGACAACGCAGTCTTCGACCCTGTCGGCGGGCGCTGGATCGCCGAGAACGAGGGCGTTGCTCCCGATATCGAAGTGCTACAGGATGCCCGCGCCGTGGCTGCGGGACGTGACCCTCAGCTCGAGCGTGGGGTGGAAGAGCTGCTTCGGCTGCTGCCGGAAGCTGTCCCCGACATCGAGCCGCCGCCCTTCCCGAGGCCTTCACGTCGCCCCGGGCAATGATGCCTTCGCGGGCGATGCTCAGGAGGCGACGGCGTTGACCTTCTTCCCGCGGCGAATCTCGTCCAGAACCGGCAGCACCAGCTCCTTGAAGCGTGCCGGGTTCTCGCTCATCGGGAAGTGGCCGATCTCGTCCATCACACGACAGTCGGCACCGGGCAGGCGCTCGGCGATCTCCCGCAGATGGTCTGGTGTGCAGGCCCAGTCGTACTCGCCGTTAAGTATTCGGACGTCGATCTTCGAAGTGTCGATCTGCTCAATCGACTCGCGCAGGTCGTGGTCAATCGAGAAGTAGTAGAGATCGCCCTTGAACACCGGCGGTGCGCCCTGGCTATAGACCCACGACGTCTCGCGTCGGCCCCACTCAGGGCTCTGGGGAGCCATCAGGCCGTACATCATGTAGGCCTTGAACTGGTTCGACACTCGCGGGTGGTTGAGGATGTCCATGTAGCCGCCGGGAGTGAAGAGCGCCGCCTCCAGACCGACGACCGCGCGGAAGTCGTCTGGGTGGTGCAGCGCGAGGTCGAGAGCGAGGTGGCCCCCGATCGAGCTCCCCATGTAGATCGGCCGGTCGAGATCGAGGGCGGCACTCAAGGCGAGCGGCACCGACATGAGGAAGCTCGCGGTGAGTCGATACTCCTCCTCCCACCAGCGCTCTGAGGTGGGCGGCAGCGACTTGCCGTGAAAGGGCAGATCGTAGGCGACGACCCGGAAGTTTCGCGTGAAGTCCGGATCCGCCAGGAGATGGCGCCACTGACGCCCGTCGGCCCCGGCGGTGTGCTGCAAGAGCAGCGGGATGCCACCGCCACTCTCCTCGAAGTAGACCCGGTACTCGACGCCTTCGATGTCGAGATAGACGTAGCGGCCGACACTCGACTCGAAGCGGCTCATGCTGCCTCCTCTCGATCGTCGTTGACGATTGCCCGCAGCACCTCCAGCAGACGAGCGGTCGCCCGGTAGTAGGCGTGGAAGGTCGCACGGTCGCCGATGACCTCAAAGCCGTGGTGCGTCTGCGCGGCCCACAGATCCTGGTAGAAGGGGCGTGGCACCGCCTCGAGATAGCGCCGCCAGTCGTCCTCGGGCGCCTTGATCAGAATCGTCGATGGGTGCGCCAGATGCGTCTCATCGTCAGCTGGGCGAATGGCGAGGATCTCGCCGTCGTGGATGTCGATCTGGTGGCGATCCTTGCCGATCTGAAGCTCCAGTCGCGTGTCGAGAAACCTGCTCATGAGCCGAAACTCGGCGTCGCCGTTTCCGGCTCTCATGAGCCGTTGAAAGTCGATCTGCATCGCGCGTCTCCTTGCCGGGGTGAGCGAGCAGGATAGCGTACGACCCGGCTCAGACGCCGGCGGAAACGACATGACCGGCAGACCTCGCCGCCGCGGCCCGTGCCGCCAGTCGGCGCCGGAATCGTAGGTGGCGCCTTCGTGTGAGCTCGACCAGAGGCCGCCACGCCCGGTGGGTGAGGCGGTACCGGATGAGGAAGTGCCACAATCTGTTGGAGCGCTTGTAGAGGTAGGCCATCGCCAGGTAGGGGGCGACGGCAGTCCCGCTCGGGCGTCGGCGCCAGATGCTCGCGTGTGAGAAGAGGCGCCGATACACGCTCTTGTAGCCGTCCTCGAGCTCGGCAGGAGTCATGTGCCGTGGCTCGAAGACCGCATTCGCGGTGTCGTAGAGATCCCAGTCGCGAGTGAGGATCCTGCCTTCTCGATCCAGCCGCTCAAACAGTGGCGTTGCTGGGTACGGGGTGAGGATGTGGAAGGTCGCGCACTCGAGTCCCATGTCCTCGACCCAACGCACGGTGCGGTCGAAAACGTCGGGTCGATCGTGGTCGAAGCCGAAGACGAAGCTGCCGTTGACTTGGATCCCGTGGCGCTGAAACAGCTCCACGCGGCGGGCGTAGTCGTCGGCGGATGGAGTCGACTTGCGGGCGTCAGACAGGTTGCGGTCGGTGAGCGACTCGAAACCCACGAACACGCCGGTGCATCCGGCCAAGGCCATCTCGCGCACCAGATCCGGGTCGTCGGTCACGTCGATCGTCACCGCGGCGCTCCAGATCTTCTCGACCGGGCGCAGGGCTTCGCACAGCGTCCGTAGATAGCGGCGGTTCGATCCCAGATTGTTGTCGGTGAAGACCGCGTAGGGCTCGCCGTCTGCGACGAGCTCAGCGACGACCTGCGCCGGATCGCGCATGCGATAGGGCATGTGCAGCCCCTCGGTCGCCAAGTAGCAGAAGTCGCACCGATTGTGGCAGCCACGCGTGGCGATGAGGCTGGTGGTGGTCAGAAACGAGCGCTTCGGCACCAGATCTCGCCGGGGGGGGTGGATCGTCGCTGTAGGGGCGTGCATAGTCGGCGTCGTAGCGCTGCTCGAGTCGATCTGCAGCGATGTCTTCGAGCATGCGTGGCCAGATCTGCACCCCGTCGCCGACGGCGATCGCATCCGCGTGCGCCATGGCCTCCTCCGGGCACGACAGGACGTGCAGACCGCCGAGCACGATCTTCGAGCCGTGAGCCCGATAGTGGGCGGCGAGCTCATAGGCGCGACGGGCGAAGGTCAAGTGGACGGTGATTCCGACAACCTCCGGCACCGGATCGAGCGGTGGAGGGCCCTGCAGCAGGTTCTCGTCCCAGTAGGCGACCGTCCAGCCCGCCGGGGTCGCGCCCGCGATCGACGTGAGCGCCAGGGTGGGGGTCAGCACGTGCTTGCCGAAGCTCGCGTGGGGGTCCTTCGCGTAGAACGGGTTGGGCAGGAGGGCGGTCTTCGGGTGTGGATCCTCCGTGGGCTCGTCAGTGAGCTGCGGTGCCAAACGGAACGGTTCTGGCAGGTAGTCGTGCATGGATCTCCTTTTAGAAAGAACTTTTCATTAGAAAGTTTCTTGAAGATCAAGCTGTGTGCGCATGATTGTTAACATCTGCAGTTATAAGGGGGCTCTATGACGATTCGATCTATCCTGGTGGCAATCGTCGTTCTGACGATCGGAGCCGGCGGCTTCGCGCAAGAGGGTGGCGGTACTGGAATCCTCAACGAGAGAGTGCCGGAGGAGGGTGTGCTCTTCGGCGGTCAGCCAACCGCGCAGCAGCTTCAGGCACTGGCCCGCGCCGAGTACAAGACTGTGATCGATCTCCGCGGCGAGGGTGAAGATCGGGGCTTCGACGAGACCCAAGCGCTGAAGGCCACCGGTCTCGAGTATCTGACCCTGCCGATGACGCGCGAGACGATGGGCACCCACGCCACCTGGGACACCTTCATCGAGATGTTCCGAAACGCCGAGAAGCCGGTTCTTGTCCACTGCGCAAGCGGCGGCAGGGTCGGGGCCGCGTACTACGCCTACCTCGTTGCCGAGGAGGGGATGAGCCGCGCGGCAGCACGCGAGAAGTCCGGCCTGACCAGCGATCGGCTCGCCGCCCCGGTCGACAGCTACCTCGACGCCAAGGGCGAGTAGGCGCCGGTCACTCGTCGTCGTCGAGCTTTTGGCGCAGCTCGTCGACCTGGTGGCGCAGCGCCCGAAGCTCCTTGGCCATCTCGGGCAGCTTGGCGTGAACCGCGGCCGCGCGCTGCCCCCGCCCCATCTCGAGGGCGGGCTGCCCGTACCACTTTTGACCCGGCTCGGAGTTCTTGCTGAGCAGGGCCTTGGCCGCGATCTGCGTTCCGTCGCCGACTTTCAGATGGCCCATGATGGCGGACTTTCCTCCCATAACGACGTAGTCGCCGGTCTCGACCGACCCCGCGAGGCCGACGAAGGCGACCATCAGGTTGTGCTCACCCACCTTCGAGCCATGACCTACGACCACGTTGTTCGACATTTTCGTGCCCTTGCCGATCACCGTCGCACCGAGCGTTCCACGGTCGATCGAGCAGTTGGCCCCGATCTCGACGTCGTCCTCGATCACAGCGATCCCGACCTGTGGGATCTTGTGGTGGGCCCCGGCGTGGGGAGCGTGGCCGAAGCCGTCCTGGCCGATCACCGTGTTCGAGTGCAGAATGACGCGACTCCCGACAACGCACTCGTCGTATACCGACACGCCGGGGTAGAGAATGGCGTCCTCACCGATGCGCGCGCCGGGGGCGATGTGGGTGCTGGCGTGCAGCACCGTGCGAGCGCCGATGACAGCGCCCCCGCCAACGCAGGCGAACGGTCCGATCGACACGTCCTCGCCCAGCGTCGCGTCGTCGGCCACGCTCGCCAGCTCGCTGACCCCTGGCGCGGGCTGGCGCCGGAAGCCGTAGAGCGCCACGACCGCCTGGCGGAACGCAAAGTACGGATCGTCGGCGACGAGGAGTGTCGAGTGGCTCACTTTCTCGGCCGAATCGGCGGACAGAATGACCGCCGCCGCGAGCGAGTCGGCGACCTGCGAGGCGTAGCTTGCACGGGTCAGAAACGACACGTCGGCGGGCGTCGCCTCCTTCAGGCCGGCACAACCGTCGACCTTGGCATCGCCCCTGCCGACGAGTTCGGCGTCGATCTCCTCGGCCAGAGCCGCAACGGTCATGCGGCGATGGCCTCTCAAGATCTCGTTCATCGGTCCGTGATGATAGCCAGGCGCAGGCTTCGTGGATAGCATCGCCGCGGAGGATCGTCGATGAAGGTGTTGGTGATCGGCAATGGCGGGCGAGAGCACGCGTTGGCATGGAAGCTGTCGCAGAGTGCGTTGGTGGAGGAGATCCTCTGCGCTCCCGGCAACCCGGGAACGGCTCGGCTCGGTCGAAACATCGAGTGCAGGGTCGACGACGTCCCGGGCCTGGTGGAGCTAGCGGAGCGCGAGAACGTCGACCTGACCGTGGTCGGGCCCGAGCTACCCCTGTCGCTCGGCATCGTCGACGCCATGCAGGCCCGGGGGCTCACCGTCTACGGTCCTTCGCAGGCCGCCGCACAGCTCGAGAGCTCGAAAATCTTCGCCAAAGAGTTCATGGTGCGTCACGGCGTGCCGACGGCGCAGCCCTTCCACGTCGTCGAGAGCGCGGAGGAGGCGCGAGCTGCCGTCGCCGAGATGGGCATTCCCCACGTGCTCAAGGCCGATGGCCTGGCGGCTGGCAAAGGGGTGTTGATGATCCGCAGCGAGAGCGACTTCGAGGAGGCTCTGGAGGTCTTCTTCGGCGAGCGCCGCTTCGGCAATGCCGGTGCGCGGGTGCTGGTCGAGCCGTTGCTCGAGGGCGAGGAGGTCTCGTTCATGGGCCTGTCGGACGGCCAGCAGATCCTGCCGCTGGCGACCAGCAAGGACTACAAGCGGATCGGCGAGGACGACACCGGCCCGAACACCGGCGGCATGGGTGCCCATAGCCCGTCGGCCATTGTGACGGCGGCAGAGGAGGAAGCGCTGGTGTCGGAGATTCTCGAGCCGACCGTCAACGGCATGGCCGCGGAGGGGGCACCGCTCGTCGGCGTCGTCTATGCGGGGCTCATGATGACTGCTGGCGGCCCGCAGGTCCTCGAGTTCAACATCCGCTTCGGCGACCCCGAGGCGCAAGCACTCCTACTGCGACTGGACGACGATCTGGCGCAGCTGCTGCACGATGGCGCCAGTCGGGGCTTCCAGTCGAGCCAGCTCGGCTTTCGCCAGGACGCCGCCGCCTGCATCGTGTTGGGCAATCACGGCTACCCGAGCAAGGCGTCGACCGGCGACGTGATTAGTGGGCTGACCAAGGCCGACTCGCGGCCCGGGGTCGAGGTGTTTCACGCCGGCACGGGTGTTAACGGCGACCACATCATCGCGACCGGCGGACGCGTGCTGAACGTCTGCGCCCTCGGCACAGATTTGCGCGACGCCCTAGAGAGGGCGTACGCGGCCTGTGACGACGTCTACTGGCCGTCGAAGATCCTGCGCCGTGACATCGGTCGCCGCGTGCTCGCTGACGCAGCCGCCACGCGTTGACCCGGCCTGGTGGCCCTGGGATAATGGCTCCACATTCGCTCGTGTGCCTCACAGTCCTCTCCGGTTTCTGGTTTCAAGCGTAAGTCGCTTCAGATAAATAGTTTACGTGGTCGCCCGAGGCGCCACGAAGGGTCTTGAATGTCAGGTTGTGGAGGTTGTGGTTTCGTCGGCATGTCCACCGAGACGGAGGACTCCTTCGTCGGCGTGCGCTTCGGCGAGGAAACCAACCTGACGCTGTGCAAGACCGGTGGCGCTCTTTACGCGCGTGGCGACCGGGTGATCGTCGAGTTCGACGAGGGCCCAGCCCACGCCCGCGTCGAGAAGGTGCCGATGCCGGTCTTCAAGCCTTGCCAGAAGTCGAGCGCTCGCTCGTTGGTACGCCTCGCCGACCGCCACGACGTCGCCTCCTTCGACCGCAAGGTACGTAACGAGCTGAGTGCCAAGCGCTACGCCCTCGAGCGAGTGCGCGAGCTGGGCCTGAAGCTGAAGATCTCGAAGATCGAGTTTGCCCTGGGCGGCCAGTCGGCTCAGTTCTACTTCACCGCCGACAAACGCGTGGACTTTCGCCAACTGGTGCGGGATCTCGGCAAACGCTTTTCGGTGCGGGTGAAGATGATCCAGATCGGCTCACGCGACGAGGCCGGCCTGCTCGGGGGAATCGGAGTCTGCGGCCGCACGTTGTGCTGCTCGAGCTGGATGACGGAGTTCCGCCCGATCTCGATCCAGATGGCAAAGCGACAGAATCTGAGCCTCAACCCCTCGAAGATCTCCGGCCAATGCGGGAGGCTCCTCTGCTGCCTCGCCTATGAAGACGACAACTACAAGAAGCCCCCTCGGGACCTGACCCAGCTGGGCACTGGAGCTGCCACTTGAGCGACAGAAAACTCATCCGTCCCGAGATGGACGACAAGCGCGCGACGGCTTCGCGCGGTGCGCGGCGGCGTCCCAGCCCTCCCGAGCAGACCAACGCCGAAGAGTTCTACTACCTCAAGCAGATGGCTGCGAAGACGGCGATGGTCATCGTGCTCAATGACGGCGAAGAGCTGCGCGGCTGGATCGAGTGGTACGACAAGGGAGCGCTGAAGCTCAACCGCAACGACGGCCCGAACCTCGTCGTGCTCAAGCACAACGTTCGCTACATGTTCAAGGAAGAGGAGCTTCGCAGACGCGCACGGCGCAGCCAGGCGACAGGCTGAGGCCGACGGGGTCGCAGAATCCGACCCTGATCTTCACGCAGGGCGACCCGGCGGGGGTGGGCCCGGAGATCCTGCTGCGCCTGCTGGCTGACTCGACTCGTGACTACCGTGCGGTGGTGGTCGCCGAGCGAGCCGCCCTCGAGCGCCACGCCGCGGTGCTGGCTCAGCCGCTGCCGAACTTCGTAGAGCTCGAGACGGGGGAGGTGGCCCAGGACGATTCCGCCCTCGCCCTGGTGGACCCGGTGGGAGTGCAGCGCGAGGTCACACCTGGGGCACCCGGTGCCGCCGATGCGCACGGAGCCGTCGCCGCTCTCGACGTCGCTATCGAGCTGATGCGCTCGGGCGCCGGGGACGCTCTGGTGACGTGTCCGCTCGCCAAGGGTCCGATCGCCGAGCATGAGCGGCCGGGTTTCGTCGGCCATACCGACTACCTCGCTGCCGCTGCGGGTATGGGCGACTACGGTCGTGACTACCTGATGACGTTCTTGAGCGCCGACCTGAGGGTCGCGCTGCTCAATACCCACATGCCCCTGCGAGCGGCTCTGGACGCGATCACGCCGAGCCGCATCGTCGACGCCCTCGCGTGTCTCGATCGACACGCCGGCGGGTGTATCGGCGTCGCCGGTCTCAACCCGCATGCTGGGGAGGGGGGTCTGCTCGGTACCGAAGACGACGAGGTCGTTCGGCCTGCGGTCGAGCAGGCACGTCGACTCGGAATCGACGCGAGCGGGCCGATGAGTGCCGACTCGATCTTCGCCCGCGCGCGTCGCGGGGAGTACGACTGGGTGCTTGCGCTGTACCACGACCAGGGCCTGATCGCGGTCAAGACCGCGGCCTTCGGCTCGGCCACCAACTGGACTCTGGGGCTGCCGTGGATCCGCACCTCCGTCGATCACGGCACTGCCTACGACATCGCCGGGACCGCGTCCGCTGACGTCGAGCCGCTGGTCGAGGTGGTGCGCACCACGCTCGACCTGATTGCGGGCCGCCGGTAGACTTCGCGACCTCATGCTGTCGAGAGATCTCCTTCGCGAGCGCCCCGACGAAGTGCGGTCCCGACTCGAGGACCGTGGCGTGGACCTCATGCTCGTCGAGCGCTGGGCGCGGCTCGATGGCGAGCGTCGCGAGGCCCTGGTGGAGGTCGAGGGCCTCAAACGGACTCGCAACGAGGCGTCGAAGAAGATTGGTGAGATCAAGCGCGAGGGCGGCGATGCCCACGATGCGATCGCCGAGGTCGGCGAGCTCAAGGGCCGGATCGAGATCCTCGAGACTCGCCTTGGCGCGCTCGACGAGGAGCTGCGCTGGGTCGAGCTGCGCCTCCCCAACTTGGCGGACGACGAGGTGCCGCTTGGGGCGGACGAGGAGTCCAATCGGGTGGAGCGCGAGGTCGGCGAGCCTCCGGCTTTCGACTTCGAGCCACGGGCGCACTGGGACCTCGGAGCCGAGCTCGGCATTCTCGACTTCGAGCGCTCGGCCAAGTTGGCCGGCTCGCGCTTCGCGCTCTACCGCGGCGCCGGAGCGCGCCTGGAGCGCGCGCTCGCCAGCTTCATGCTCGACCTGCACACCGAGGAGCACGGCTACACCGAGTGGATTCCGCCCTACATCGCCAACGAAGAGTCGTTGACGACTTCCAACCAGCTGCCGAAGTTCGCAGACGACCACTTCCATCTCGACGACTCCGGCTATTGGTTGATCCCGACCGCAGAGGTACCGCTGACGAACATCCATCGAGGCGAGATCCTCGACGAGGCCGAGCTCCCGTTGCGCTATACCGCCTTCACGCCGTGCTTCCGCGCAGAGGCCGGGTCGCACGGCCGCGACGTGCGCGGGCTGATCCGTAACCACCAGTTCCACAAGGTCGAGCTCGTGCAGCTGACGACTCCGGCAGCGAGCGCGGCGGCGCTCGAAGAGATGGTGCGGCACGCCGGGCGCGTGCTCGAGCTCTTGGAGGTGCCTTACCGGGTCGTGACGCTGTCGCGGGGCGACATGGGCTTCGGTGCGGCGCGCACCTGCGATCTGGAGGTGTGGTTGCCGTCGCAGGAGACTTATCGCGAGATCTCCTCCTGTAGCAACTGTCGCGACTTTCAGGCGCGCCGCGGAGCGATCCGCTATCGCGCCACAGAGGGCGGTCGCCCACGACTGGTCCACACGCTGAACGGATCGGGTCTCGCGGTCGGCCGCACGTTCGTCGCCGTGCTCGAGAACCACCAGCAGAGCGACGGCACGGTGTTGATTCCCGAGCGCCTGCGCCCCTACATGGGCGGCCGCGAGCGGCTCTCCTCGCTATCCTAGAACGCACTTCGTTCCGCCGCGCGTGCATTCTCGCGGCCGGTGCGCAGCTCGCGAGGGCGATGGCGGGCGAAGATCTCGAGCTCGAGCTGCCGAGCGGTCGCCTGGACCGATTCCTTGAACCTGGGGTATCTGGTTCTGGCGATCGGACGTCTGCGAGGCCTGGTCGCCACGATCCGCGATCGGGCGACCTGGCCCGTGATGCTGTGGCCGGTCCTCCTGCTGCTCCATTCGTGCGGGCGCAGAGCTCCGATCGCGGACAGCAGGTGGGGAAGGCGGCTGCTGCCGAAACCGCTGGCGTCGACCGTCTGGGACCGTAGCGTTCGGCGGGCGTTTTCGGTCGAAGGGAGCTGCTCGAGCCAGATGGCGATCGTCGCCAGGACGATCAGCCCCAGCCACGCGCGTTTCATGTCAGGGGACGTTGGTAGCTGATCGAGTACCGCAATGGCTCGACCGTAGCTGTGACCGCGTCCTCTATCGCCCCTGCCTGTTGCGGCGCCAGCTTGCGAAAGCTGTAGCTGATCGCCACCTCGCCGTCGTTGCGAACGAGGCTCTCCAGGCGCCCGCTGGGCATCGCCGTCTCGAGCCGGTCGAGCAGATCTTGGCGCTTGTCGTCGAAGCCCTCAGCCGAGACGCTCAACAGAACCACTCCACGCAGCGATCCGCTGGTGCCCGCCAGTAGCTCCTGCGCCACGACGACGACCGTGGCGACGATCAGAATCAAGCTCAGGAAGACGAAGTTGAACGTCGCACAGGCGAGCGAGGTCGCGATCACCACCATCAGAAACCCGATCTCCTCTGGCTCCTTGATCGGAGTTCTAAAGCGCACGATGGAGAGTGCTCCAAGCAGGCCGAGGGACAGCGGCAACGAGAACTGGATGCAGATGAAAATCGCCGTGATCGAGAGGCCGAGCAGCGGAAAGGCGCGGTGGATGTCGGTGCCGACGGCTCGTTCGCTGTAGGTGCGTCGATAGAGCAGGCTCACGAAGGAAGCGCAGAGGGTCGAAACGACGAGCACGATGGCGAAGATCGGTCCGCCGATGTCTTCCATCTCGCGGTCGGCGAGCCCCTGCAGTGTCTCGAGAGTTCGTCCTAGCTCTTGCATTGGTTTGTCGCCGTCCGCGGATCAGTACGCGAGCATAGCGTCCGCCGAGATGCTGTATTTCGAGAAGCTGGTGGCGCGAAGTCCGAGGTGGGCCAGCCCGTGGATCGCGGGCGGTGGGTCAGGGCGTGTGCCCTTGATCTCCATGACGCAGGGGTAGCCGGGCAATCGAGTCTGGAGAGATCGATTCGACGACATGGTGCGATATTGAAGGTCGCTGTCGATGCAGATGCGTGATCCGGAGTAGCGTTCGACGAAGCGATCGCGGCGGTAGGAGATCAGCAGCGTCGGCTGAAGCGGCCGCGGGCAAAGGTGCCCCTGCTCGAGCAGGGCTCGTGCGGGACTCCATGGCTGCGCGGAGTTGGAAATGAGGCCGGCCGGCGCCCGGTCGGTTCGAAGCCGGACCTTGGCCCGAGCTGAACCGATGCGTCTTTTGATCTCTATCCAGGCCGCCGTCGTTGCGTGCGCGTCCTCGTACCAGCGGACACGGACCTTCGTCTTGTAGCGATCGCCGTCGCGCTTCTCGTAGAGACAGCGCAGGTCTGGCGTGTCGTAGTAGAGAGAAACCACCCTGTTGTGGGGGTAGTGGGGGTCAGGCTCGCAATGAGCAGCGAGGAAGGCGGTCACCGCCGCGCGCGCGGAGCTCGCCACCTCGAACTTGAGCTCGTAGTCGTGAGTCTGGCGGTCGGACATGCGCTGTGGTGCCGGGCCTTCTTGGCGCCGGAGGCGCTCCCGGAGCCGCGCGAGTATACGCGCAGTTCCAGAGTGGGAGGCTATTCCGGGTGGCGGGCCTAGCGGGCCAACTCCCGTTGGCGACGGAGACGTTGGCGACGCCACCTCTTGCGGGCGGGATCTTCTGGTGACGGGATACTGAGCTGGCGGTCGAACTGCTCCCGCACAACCTGCGGTCGTCGATCGAGATACTGCTCTAAGAGCGGCAAGAACGTCAGGTCTTCGACTTCGTAGAGCTCCAGGATCTCGCGGTAGTGGTCGAGGAGGTCGTCGAGGTACGCAGGGGTGACTCGCGCCAGAGCGGAGTCCACGGCGCTTGAGACGCGAACGCGAAAGCCTGGGTCGAAACGCCACAGGCGCTTCAGAGCCCGCTGCCGAAAATCGCCGCGTTCGCCCCGGACGAGTAGCGAGCGGACCATGTCGATCTGTCTGCTATCGCCGCGTCGGTAGGGGTCCGGCTCGAAGGAGATATCCATGTCCCAGTTGATCCAGTGCCATCTGCTACCGGCAGCGGTGAGGTCGCGCAGCATCAGTCCCTGAAACTCGTCTCGAGTGCCGCAGAAGGCAATCGACAGCATCCAGCTGATGAGATTGTCCAGGTCCACATCGGCTTCAAGATCGTTCATTCCTGTCGCTCTTCTGACCTTGTAGGCGACCGGCAGAAAGTGCGACTCGAGACCGTTGGGGAAGTCGCGGCTCTTCGTATCGACGATGGCAAAATCTGCGTGGCCGTAGCTGCGCCTCAGGTAGTCGTCGCTGAGCCGTTCGGTGAGGAAGAACAGGCCACGTGACTCGCCGTTGACGTAGAGCAGGGCCGGCGCGGTCTGCGGAGTGAGGGCTCCGATCCGGTGGGCGATATCTAGTGCGATCTGGTTGGTCAGGCGCCAGTGGATGCCATTTCGACGACGGGTGTCGTTGGCGATGTGGAGGCGCTCGATGTCTCCAGCGGGCGACCACCCGAGCAGGTGCGCGGGGAGGGCGGCGGATCCGTAGGCTGGATGAAAGAGCAACTGATAGCTGCGCTGTTTGTCGAATTTCCGCGTGTAGTTTCCCTGAACACGAATGCCGACGGGAGTGGACCACAGCTGTCGGTCCCCCTCGAAGAGCGTCATCCAGGCTGGCTGCTCCGAGGAGGGCCCGCGCAGGTGTGGTTGCTTTTGAAGACGCTCCCAGCTTTGCTCGAGGATGGCGATCGACATGACACGGACACCGCGGTAGGAAGCCTCTTGTGCAACGCCCTGCCGGGACTGGCGCTCCAGGGTCGTCTGAGCTCCGGCGAGCCAGGCAGCGGGTCCCGGTCGGCTGGAGAGTGCGCCGACTTCCGGGTCTGCGCCTAGCCAGAACATGGGTCGAATCAGCCCTATCGAGCGCAACAACTGATCGAGCCGCGACTGGCCGAGCTCTTCGCTGGTTACGAAGCCTCGCCGGTACCGCGCCAGGTCGCGATCCTCGAAGGCCTGGTCCACGAATCGGCGCAGGCCGAACGCCGCCGCTGCCAGGAGAGCGCAGAGCGCCACCAAGCTCAGGATCGTAGGTCTGCTAGCGTCTCGGGGTGGCATCCGGTCGTTTCGTGCACTCTCCCGCCGTAGCTTGGGTGCTGCTCATGCTCATGCTGGTTGCGTGTCAGGGCGATCCGACCCAACGGTCTTCGCAGGCGCCGAACACCTACGACCCTGCGGCCGACCCTGCCGTGAACCCGCCGTCGCTGTTCGAGACCCTATCCGATGAGAATCGGCATCGGGCCGACACAGAGGCCACGCTGGTGCGCTACGCGCTCGACCTGCCGACGTCGATGAACGCGATGTTCAATCGCGCCTGGGCCGACGGCTATCTACACGAGCTGCTCTTCGATCCGCTGGTGCATCGCAATGCAGATATGCAGGCGGTCTGGAACGAGAACCTCGTCAAGAGTGTCGAGGAGCTCGAGGGCGGCCTCGTCCACCGGGTTCATCTCTACCCGTTTCTGAAGTGGCACGACGGTGTGCCGTTTACCTCACACGACGTGCGCTTCTCCTACCTGATGGCGAAGGACCCCGGTGTTCCGGCGCTCGATGCCAAGCACAAGGTGGAGGAGATCGACGACATTCGTGTGATCGACGACCACACCTTCGAGGTCGTGCATCAGCGGTTGTCCGCGGTGCGCTTGGACAACCTCTACTTCTGGACGGTTCCCAAGCATCTGCTCGACAACCCCGAAGAGCGGGCCAAGGATCCGACGATGATGACGAGCGAGTTCTTCAACCGCTTCAAACGAGAGGTCGGCGTCGGCAACGGGCCGTATCGCTTCGTCGAGTGGATCCCCGGCGACCGGGTGGTGGTTGAGCGGTGGGAGGACTACCCCTTCCAGAAGCCACCGATCAAGCGGCAGGTGATCACCAGTCAGCCCGACCGCAATACGGCGCTTCTGCAGTTTCGCCAGGGCCACCTCGACGACATCTGGTTCACCGTCCAGCAGCACGGCAGCCAGACCAACGACGCCGAGTTCCTCGACATCGGTGTCAAAGCGTGGAAGCCGCGGTGGATGCAGGCATATGTCGGCTGGGATCAGAGCGGCAAGACTCCGTTTTTCACTGATCGGCGTGTGCGCCAAGCCATGGCGCATGCCTACGACCGCGAGACCGTGCTGCGGACGGTGACCTGGAACCTCTATCGGCCCTCCAACGGCATGTTCGGCCCCACTCACTGGTGCCACAACCCCGAAGTCGTGCCGCTCGAGTACGACCTCGAGAAGGCGGCGGCGCTACTCGATGAAGCCGGCTGGGTGACCGACCCCGACGATGGCTGGCGCTACAAGGACATCGATGGCCAGCGGGTCCAGTTTCACTTCGTGCTGAACCTGCCTCAATCCTTCGTCGACGCCAGGCGCTTCGCCGACATCTTCCGCGCCGACCTGCGTCGGATCGGCGTGTCTTTCGACACCGAGATCCACGAGAACGCGATCCGCACCAAGAAGATGACCGAGCACGAGTACACCGCTCACGTCGACACCTACCAGGTCTTCGCCGATCCGGATATCTGGCGCAACTTCCTTCACACCTACGCCATCGACAACGGGCGCAACTACGACAGCTACTCGAGCCCGAAAGTCGACGAGCTTTTCGACGTCTCTCAGATGGAGCTCGATCGCGCCAAGCGCGCCGAGCACTTCCGCGAGATCCACCGGCTGGTCTACGACGACCAGCCGGTGCTCTGGATGTGGAACTACACGACCACCTGGGGTTTCTCCAAGCGGGTGCGCGGCGTCCAGACGTCGCCGTCGGGGGTGACTAATTTTCTGCCGGGCACTCGCGCCTGGTGGATCGAGAAGCCCGGCGCCCCCACTCCTGCCCCCACCGCGACCGGCTCCGGCGACTAGCTCGGCTCAGCTTCGCTCGGCGAGTACCCCGAGGATCTTCCGGATTACGGCTTCGCCGTCGAGCCCGGTGGTGTCGATGATGGTGGCGTCGTCGGCCGGTACGAGCGGGGCGACCTCGCGACTCGAGTCTCTCGAATCGCGGTCGCGCAGCTCGGCCAGCACTTGCTCGAGGGAGTCGTCTCGCCCCTTCTGGTGCAGCTCGCGGTGACGGCGCGCGGCGCGGACCTCGTCGTCGGCGGTGACGAAGAACTTCGCGTCTGCGTCGGGGAAGACCACCGTGCCGGTGTCCCGGCCTTCGGCCACCACCTTTCCACGCCGAGCGATCTGTCGCTGCAGCTCCAGCAGCGCGGCCCGGACATCGGGAAGTGCCGACACGATCGAGGCCGCCTGAGACACGTCCGGGTGCCGGATGGCTTCGGTCACGTCGTCGCCGTCGAGGAGCACACGGTTTCTCCCACCCTCGAACCGGAACACCAGGCCGAGCCCGGCTGCTGTGGTCGCGAGTGCGGCTTCGTCTTCATAGTCGATGCCCCGATTTCTCGCGCTGAGGGCGAGGCTGCGGTAGATCGCCCCGGTGTCCAGCAGCGTGTATCCGAGCCGAATCGCCAGCTCTCGTGCCGCGGTCGTCTTGCCCGCAGCGACCGGGCCGTCGATGGTGATGATCATCCGGCGGCGCCCTCGCCGGTGCCCTCTCCGCTCTGATCGTCGTACTCCTCGAGGCGATCCTCGAGGACATCGAGGATCACGCCCGCCTCCGCAAAGATGTCTCGCGTGTCCTGCGCGGCGTGGTAGCGGCGCTTCGCCACGACTCGACCGATGCCAACGCTGGTGATCAGCATCGCGCATACTCTGCACGGTTCCATCGTGCAGTACAGCGTCGTGCCCGCCAGGGACAGGCCGTAGCGGGCCGCCTGACAGAGGCCGTTCTGTTCGGCGTGAATGGTACGCACGCAGTGGCTGCGGACGGTGCCGTCCTCGTCGACCATCTTCTTCATGAAGTGACCGGCCTCGTCGCAGTGCGCCAGGCCCGGCGGGGAGCCGACGTATCCGGTGCAGATGATGCGCTTGTCGCGAACGATGACGCATCCGCTCCGCCCGCGATCGCAGGTCGCGCGACTAGCGACCTCGTCGACGAGGCGGATGAAGTATTCGTCCCAACTCGGCCGTGCGGGCTCGGTGCTCATGTCCTCAATCCTCGCGACTCTGAGCGGAGAGGCGCAGGAAGTTTCGTCGGTGCATGGCTATGGCTGGGAGGTCGGAAGGGATCCTGGGCATCGTGCACTGCAGACTATCGAAGTCTCCAATGGAGCTTGCTTGCGATGGTGCTTGTCAAAGGTAGGAGGTATCCGACACGTGACGATCACAGCATCGCCACTTGTGCTCTTTCTCGGGCTCGGTGTGTTTCTCTCACCTGCGTTTCAGGCCTATGCCCAGGAGCCCGACGTAGCCGATGCGGTCGAGCTTCTTTTGAAGGGCAAGGCCAGGCCCGCGCTGAAGGCGTTTCAGGCGCACAACCGCGAAGCCGGTGGCGAGTGCGTGGCCTGCCTGCTCGGCGTAGCCAACGCACACTCCAGTACTCCGGGAGTACGCCGGCGCTGCCTCGGCGGCCAGGAAGCTACTCGAGCTGACACAAGAGCCCGGCGCCGTGGCAGCCGCGGAAACCGTAGCTCGGCTACTCGCACTTCATGGCCCCTGCCTACAAGCTTCAGTACCCCCGAGTACATCCCCTTCGTGCAGCGTTCACTGCCGCACTTCAGGCGAGCCTAGGAGCTCGACCAGGGCCGTTCCGAGACCATCCGATGGAACCTCGCAGCTGCCCTCGAATGGATCGGCGACGAGGAGGAAGCGAACCAGCTTTGGAGCGACCCCGACGTGCTGACCATGGCGGAAGTTCACATATGTAAGCGCCTTACTTACGCCTCTGGAGGCCCTGAGAGGCTCCTACAGGCTGCGTTGTGGCTAGCGTGACCTGCGGGGTGGGTAGGGCAGTGCAGCCCCTGAGAAGCGAGTCAGGGCTGTATGCCTGTCACCCGCTCCGAGCAGCGCATATCTCGGTCTTCCCGACCGTCCTACCACTCCAGATCCTGTGATGCGGGCCTGTGCAAACTTCGTCTTGTGCTAGCTTTCTCCAGTTCGCTATCCAAGAACCCTTGGAGAGAATCCCTGTTCTTGTTGAAGGAGCCGGTCATGCTCAAGCGTCTCGCGATAGTGGTGTCCCTGGTTCTATGGGTGTCGGTACCCGCGTTTGGCTCTCACTATCAGGGCATTCGGATCACCCCGACAGGCATCGATCCTTCGTCCAACGTGGTCGACGTAGACTTCACGGTTTGGATCGACCAGGGTGGATTCGTCTCCGTGATCGCGGCGAC
>JAYZDP010000034.1:0-11661 GCA_036337765.1 Acidobacteriota bacterium | reverse complement strand
TTCAGGAGGAGATCGCTGAGGTCCGGATGCTCTTCGATGGGGTAGCCACGTCGGAGCGTGCCGACGACGTTGCGGTTGTCGTCCTCGAAGCGGAGGCTCAGGGAGACCCGTCGCGCCCTCCGCAGCTCGCTTGCCGGCAGGCGCAGCTCGAGGTCGCGATTGAGCTCGAGGTGGCCATTGCCATTGGTCGAGGTCGGGGCTTCGATGACCGCCGTGGTCGTGGCCACAGCACTCTCGGCCGCGACAGTCGGTGCGCTCGAGGCGGCAGCGGGCACAGGTGTGGCTTCGCTGGCCGGCGGTGGGGCAGCGACAGGTGTCGGCCTAGCGGCCGCTGGAGTCGCAACCGGTGAGGCCGGTGGGGGAGTCGGACGCGGGGTCGGTGACGCCACTGGCGCGGGTTTTTCGTCCTGTGCGCCCAGACGGTCTTTGAGCGATGCGAGGGTCAGCTTGGCGATCCCGGCGACGGTCTCGAAGACACCCTGGCCGGTCAGCGCCGACGCTTCGTACGCGGGCCACTCGCTGGTGTTGAGGGTGCCGTTGAGCTCGTCCATCGACGATACGTCCGGCAGGTCTCGCTTGTTGTACTGCAGGACCATCGGAACCTGGTTGAGGTCGAGACCGATCTCGGCGAGGTTGGTCTCGAGGTTGCCCATCGCTTCGACGTTGGCGTCCATCATCAGTCGCTGAGAATCAGCGACGAAGACCACGCCGTCGACGCCCTTGAGCACCAGTTTGCGCGTGGTGTTGTAGAAGACCTGCCCTGGCACGGTATAGAGCTGGATCTTGGTCTTGAAGCCCCCGATCGAGCCTAGGTCGATCGGCAACAGATCGAAGAAAAGGGTACGGTCGGTCTCGGTCTGCAGCGAGACCATTTCGCCCCTCGAGTCGGAGGTGGTTTGGTCGTACAGGTACTGGAGATTGGTGGTCTTACCGCAGAGGCCGGGACCGTAGTAGACGATCTTTGCCGCCACCTGCATCGTGCTGTAGTTGAAGAAGACCATTTCTTTTCTCGATCCCCTCTTCGGCGCTTATCGACGAATCTCGATATGTTAGCACTTGTATCATGGAGGGTCAAGAATTGTCAGATGAGATCGCGACGCTGGCGCACGACCCACCCGCGAGCCCCCGATCCGGTGGCTCTCGATGCTTGCTAGAATCCAGCCGGTCGAGGGCGGCGAGGCCTCCGAGATGCAGACGAAGCCAACCCACGAAGAGCCCGACAGAATTCTCTCTGAGCGCGAACGCGACGTCCTGAAGGACGTCATCTCGCGCTACATCGTGGGCGCGGAGCCGGTGAGCTCTCGTGCAATCTCTAAGCAGCACCAGAAGAGACTGTCGTCGGCGACGATTCGCAACACGATGGCGGATCTTGAGGACTGGGGCTACCTGTCGCAGCCTCACACCTCGGCAGGGAGGATCCCGACCCGTCTCGGCTACCACTTCTTCATCGATGCGTTGATGAAGGAGAGGGTGCCCGCACCCCAGCTGCGGCGCTACGTTTCCGAGAACCTCGGCCGTGGCCACGACGCGGAGAGCCTCACTCTGATCGCCTCCCACCTGCTGTCCGAGCTATCGGAACAGGTCGGGGTGGTCCTGACTCCCGCGCTCGGTGAGGTCGTGCTGCGCGCGATCGAATTCGTGCCCCTGCCGGGCGCGAAAGTGCTGTGTGTGATCGTCTCTGCGAGCGGCTTCATCGACAACAAGGTCATCGAGACCGACGAGTGCCTGCCACGCGAGCAGCTCACCCGCATCTCTAACTACTTGACCGAGAACTTCACCGGCATGAGCCTGGCGGCTATCCGCACCCAGCTGCTGAAGCTCATGGCCGACGAGCGTGCGCAGGTCTCGAGCTTCATGCAGACCGCGCTCACCCTGGCCCAAAGCGGCATGGAAACGGCTCACGGGCAGACGGTTCTCGTCGAGGGCGCCGAGGCGTTGTTGACCAAGCCCGAGCTTAAAGACCTGACCCTGATCCAGCGCCTGTTCGACGCCTTTGCCGACAAGGCTCAGCTGGTGACAATGCTCAACCGTTGCATCGAGGGCCGGGGGGTGCGCGTGCTCATCGGCGACGATGCCGATCTGACCTCCGATCTCGACTTCAGCCTGGTGGCGACGACCTACGGGGTCGCTGACCAGCCGGTCGGTAGTCTCGGGATCTTCGGTCCCTCGCGGATGGAGTACCAGCGCTTGGTTCCGCTGGTCCACTTTCTGGGCGAGGCGTTGACCTCTGCTCTCACTCACGAGGTGGTCGACGGCACGCTTCGGCAATAGAGTGCGAAGATGCACAACCGGTTGTGAAGATGAGCGACGAACGGGACGACACCGCCACGACACAGGATATCTACGACCTCGATCCCGACAGGGACATGGAGGAGGATCGCGACCAGTTGGTGCAGGACGCGGTCGCGGCCATAGAGAGTCGGTTCGAGGACGACGAAGCCCCCACCGAGGGACAGGGGGATCTCGCCGAACTGCAGGAGCGGCACCTTCGCACGCTTGCCGACTTCGAGAACTACCGTCGGCGCTCCGAGAGGGATCGGCTTGCGAGCGCGCGTACGGCGAGGGCCGAGCCGCTGCGGGAGTTCCTTGGAGTCGTCGACAACCTCGAGCGGGCGTTGGGCTCGGAGGGCGATCAGGGCGACGTCAAGGCCGGTGTGGAGATGATCCTAAAGCAGATTCGCGAGCTGCTGCGACGCTTCGGCGTGGAGGAGATTCCGGCCGTCGGTGAACCGTTCGACCCGTCGTTTCACGAGGCCGTTATGCGCTTCGAGGACCCGGACGTTTCCGAGCAGACCGTTACGGAAGAGCTGCAGAAGGGCTATACCCTCGCCGAGCGCCTGCTGCGCCCGTCGATGGTCAAGGTGGCGGTTCCCGGCGCGAAGCTCTCAGGGTCCTCGACCGAGCCGGGTGACTGAGGAGCGCCGTGGCGAAGATTCTGGGCATCGACCTCGGCACCACCAACAGCTGCGTAGCTGTGGTCGAAGGAGCGACTTCGCCGCGCGTGCTGAGCAACCGTACGGGTAGCCACACGACTCCGTCGATCGTGGCCTTTGCGGAGGACGGCGACCGCTTGGTCGGTCAGATCGCCAAGCGCCAGGCGGTGACGAATCCCGAGAACACGATCTTCGCGATCAAGCGCCTGATCGGACGCAAGTACGACAGCGATGAGTTCGTGACGGCGCGCGAGCGCCATCTGCCGTATGAGGTCGTGGCTGCGGAGAATGGCGACGCGCACGTCGACGTGCGGGAGCGAGTCTTCAGCCCGGAAGAAGTCTCGGGAATCCTGCTGCGTGAGCTCAAGGCTCAGGCCGAAGAATCTCTGGGTGAGGAGATCAGCGAGGTCATCGTCACCGTTCCTGCCTATTTCGACGACTCGCAGCGCCAGGCGACAGGAGATGCCAGCAAGATCGCCGGCCTCGACATCAAGCGCATCGTCAACGAGCCGACCGCCGCGGCGCTGGCGTATTCGCTCGAACAGCGCGGGGGCAACGCCAACATCGCGGTCTTCGACCTCGGCGGTGGCACCTTCGACATCTCGATCATGGAGCTCTCCGAGGGCATTTTCGAAGTCAAGGCCACCAACGGCGATACCGACCTCGGTGGCGAGGACTTCGACCGGCGCATCATGGATTGGCTGATGGAGGAGTTCGAGGCCGAGACGGGGATCGATCTGCGACCGGACCGCATGGCCCTGCAGCGGCTGAAGGAGGCCGCGGAGCGTGCCAAGGTGGAGCTGTCGTCGACCGAGACATCGACCATCAACCTGCCGTTTGTCTCGGTCGACGAGCAGGGGCCTCGCCACCTGTCGCGGGAGCTGACGCGCGAGAAGTTCGACGAGCTGGTCGCTGAGCTGGTCCAGCGAACGGTGGAGCCGTGCCTCGACGCCATACGCCAGGCCGGCCTCGGTGCCGAAGAGATCGACGAGGTGCTGCTGGTGGGCGGTCAGTCGCGCTCGCAATGCGTGGTGCAAACCGTCACCGAGACCTTCGGCCAGCCGCCCAAGCGGGACCTCAATCCGGACGAGGTGGTGGCGATTGGCGCGGCCATTCAGGGAGGCATTCTCGAGGGCACGATCAAGGATGTCGTGCTGCTCGACGTCATACCCCTGTCGCTGGGGCTCGAGACGCAGGGCGGTATCTTCACCACGCTGATCGAGCGCAACTCGACGATCCCGACGAAGGCGGCGCAGATCTTCACTACCGTGATCGACAACCAGGACGCGGTCGAGATCCACATTTTCCAGGGCGAGCGCGAGATCGCTGCCGAGAACCGCTCGCTCGGGCGCATTCAGCTCGTCGGTATTCCGCCGGCGCCGCGCGGCGTGCCTCAAATCGAAGTGACCTTCGCGATCGATTCGAACAGCATCCACACGGTGGCGGCGCGAGATATCGCGACCAAACAGTCACACAGCATGCAGATAAACCCCGCCCCCGGGCGGACGGAGGACGAGGTTTCCCGGCTCATCAAGGAGGCCGACGACCATGCACGTGGCGACCGCGAGCGGCACGAGCAGAAGCGCCTGCGCTCCCGGCTCGAGGGGCTGCTCTACACCAACGAGAAAGTGTTCGAGCAGTTCGCCGACTCTCTCGGCGAGGCCGAACAGGAGAGCATTCGGGAGACCTTTCGCAAGGCGATGGCATCGCTGATCGGTGACAACCAGGAAGAGACGGAAGCCGCGATGTTTGACCTCAATTCAGTGTCCCAGGATCTGTCCGATCTGATGCTCAAACAGGCCCGGGAGTGAAGGCGGCTTCCAGACCATGCCGAGGGACTATTACGAGGTGCTTGGAGTCGGCCGCGACTCCGGCGATCGAGAGATCAAGTCTGCATATCGCAAGCTTGCGGTGCAGTTCCATCCCGACCGCAATCCCGACGATCCCGAGGCTGAGGGAAACTTCAAGGAGGCGGCCGAGGCCTACGCCGTGCTTTCAGATGCTGGCAAGCGGGCTCGCTACGACCGCTTCGGCCATGAGGCGACATCTGGCGGTGGTTTCGGAGGATTTGACCCGGAGACGTTCGGAGACTTCTCCGACATCCTCGGCGACTTGTTCGGCTTCGGGCGCCGGCGCGGCGGTCGCCGCGGGCCGGCGGCCGGCGCCGACCTGCGCTACGACTTGAGCATCTCGTTCGAGGAGGCGGCCTTCGGCACCGATCCGACGCTGCGGATTCCACGCCTCGAGCGCTGCGAAGAGTGCTCGGGTAGCGGAAGTTCCGACGGTTCCGGCCCGGACTCCTGTGAGGGCTGTGGAGGACAGGGCCAGGTGCGGTTCTCGCAGGGGTTCTTCACCGTTGCGCGTACCTGCCCGCGCTGTAGCGGTACGGGCACGGTCGTGCGCAACCCGTGCGAGCCCTGCGTCGGCAGGGGACGTCTGGAGAAGGAGACGTCGATCCAGGTGAGGATTCCGGCCGGTGTCGACGACGGTTCGCGGCTGCGGCTTTCCGGGGAGGGTGAGCACGGCTCGCGCGGCGGTCCTGCCGGTGATCTTTATGTGGTCGTTCATGTCGATGACCACGACGTCTTTCGGCGCCAGGGTGCTGACACTTTCTCGGAGCTTCTGATCTCCTACCCCCAGGCGGTGCTGGGGGCTGATGTGCCTGTGGAGACGATTCACGGCGCCGCTCGGCTCAAGGTTCCGGCTGGCACGAGCCACGGCGATCTGCTCAGAGTCTCAGGCAAGGGAATTCCTCGGCTGAACGGCTCCGGCACCGGCGACCATCACGTCTCGGTGGCCATCGACGTGCCTCGGGGGCGCGATCTCGATCGCGAGGAGCTTCGCCTCGTCGAGGATCTCGCCGAACGCTTCGGCGACGAGGTGCGCGGCGAGCGCAAGGTGCTGCACAGAGTCAAGGACCTCTTTGGGTAGCTACGTCCAGCGCCGCTATCGGGTTCCGGCGGCGTGGCACGACATGCTGGTCGCCGAGCTCGAGGGGCCCGGACTGCTCGGGCTCGAGTCGCTCGACGACGAGGTGCTGGCCTACTACCGGCGCGGCACCGAGCCCGACGCTAGGCTCGCTGATGAGTGGTGGGAACGTGGCGTCCGCATGGTTGGGTCGCGGCGCATCGTCGAGCGGGACTGGCTCGATCAGTACCGGTCCCATGCTCGCCCGCTGCCCTTGGGTGCGGGCTTCTGGGCCGATCCGAGAGAGTGGTGTGCGGACGGCGCCGAATCGGTGCCAGACGGCAGGATCCTGCTGCGTCTTCCGGCGCGGCGCGCCTTCGGCACGGGCAGTCACGAGTCCACCCGGCTGGCGACACGCTGGCTCGAGTCACTGGCGCCGCGTGTTCGCGGGGCGCGCCTACTCGATCTCGGTAGTGGCTCAGGAGTGCTGAGCTTCGTCGCCGGCCATCTCGGAGCCGGTCCGATCGTGGCGCTGGAGCACGATTTCGCTTCGGCGATGCTCGGTCGCGTCAACCGGAGCCTGAACACGAGTGCCGCGATGATGATCGCGGGTTCGATCGACGCGTTGTCGGCTGAAGTGAGTTTTGATGTCGTCGTCGTCAACATCCTCTTCGCTCATCTGAAGCCCCTCTTGCCGGCCGTGTCTGGCCTCTTGCGGCCCTGCGGCGCGCTCGTCGTTTCGGGCGCGCTGCGCGCGGAGGCGCGCGATGCCGAGGATGCGGGCCGTGATGCCGGGCTGGTCGTCAGAGGCACACTCGAGGAGGGCGAGTGGGTGGCTTGGCACCTGGAGCGCGACGTCCGTTGAGAACCGTTCTGGTCTCCGAGACGGACCTTCAAGAGAGCGAGGTGGTACTCGAGGGTGAGACGCATCGCCATCTCTTCCGCTCGGCCCGCCAGAGGCGTGGCGATCGGCTGCGTTTGGTCGACGGAGTAGGGCAGGCTCGCTGGGGCGAGGTCGTCGACGTGGATCGTAGCCAGGCGATGGTAAAGGTACTCGGCGAGGCGCCGTCGAACGAGCCCGCGGTGGCCCTGGAGATCCGGGTCGCCGCGCCAAAGGGAAACCGGGCTTCTTGGCTGGTCGAGAAGGCCACCGAGCTCGGCGTGGTGGGTATTCAGTTCTTCAGATGCGGACGCGGGCCGCGCAGCTATGGTGGCTCGACTCTCGGTCGCTTGCAGCGTGTTGCGCGATCGGCTGTGGAGCAGTGCCATCGCTCGCGAGTCCCGGTCGTGAGCGGCATGCTCGACTTCCGTCGCGCTCTCGAGGACCTGCCACCGTCCGGGGCGTTTCACCTCGACCCCGATGCCCCACAGGGTCCGCCCACCCGCGTACCTGCTGAGGCCGTCGTCATGATAGGTCCCGAAGGTGGTTTCCGTCCCTCTGAGCTGGAAGCTCTCGGTGAGGTCGGGAGTCGGGGTGTGCGACTCGGCTCTGCGGTGTTGCGGATCGAGACCGCGGCGCTGGCTGCGGTAGCCTGTTTCCTGCACCCAGCGCCGAGCGACGAGTCTGACCGACTTTGACAGTGTGGGAGGCTGGAGCTAGGATTGCCAGTTGAGTCTTATGGCTAATTATCTATGGAGACAGGGAGAAGCTCGTGACCATCAATGACCTGCTCAAGATTGCGGTCGAACAGAACGCCTCGGATCTCCATCTGAAGATCGGCAATCCTCCCGTCATCCGCGTCGACGGCCGCCTGCAGGGGATCAGCTCGATGAAGCGTCTGATGCAGGAAGACACGGTTGCGATGGCGTTTTCGATCATGAACGCGCGCCAGAAGCAGCGCTTCAAGGAGGAGATGGAGATCGACATCTCCTACGCGGTTCCCGGGCTCGGGCGCTTCCGTTGCGCCATCTTCCAGCAGCGTGGGGCGGTCGGGCTGGTGCTTCGCGTCATTCCGACCAAAGTACTCGCCATCTCCGATCTCAACCTTCCCGAGGTTATCGAGACGATCTGTAAGGAGCAGCGTGGCCTGGTCCTTTGCACCGGGACCACCGGCTCCGGGAAGTCGACCACGCTGGCGGCGATGATCGACTTCATCAATCAGGCCCGCAACGAGCACGTTGTCACGATCGAGGATCCGATCGAGTACATGCACACCGACAAGAAGTCGCTCATTTCACAACGCGAGCTCGACGTCGATTGCCGCTCGTTCACCTCGGCGCTACGCGCCTCCCTGCGTCAGGATCCCGACGTCATTCTGGTTGGTGAGATGCGCGATTACGAGACGATCGAGACTGCGGTCATGGCCGCGGAGACCGGCCATTTGGTCCTCTCGACGCTGCATACTCTGGACGCCACCGAGACCATCACCCGGCTAATCTCGGTATTCCCGCCGCACCATCAGCAACAGGTCCGCATCCAGCTTTCGCAGGTGCTGCAGGCGATCATCTCGATGCGGCTGTTGCCAAGGGCCGACGGACTCGGCCGGGTGCCGGCGGTCGAGGTGATGGTAGCGACGCCGTACATCCGTGACTGCATCGAGAACAAGGGAAAGACCAAGTACATCCGTGACCAGATCTCGATGGGAACCAGTCAGTACGGCATGCAGACCTTCGACCAGTCCTTGTTCTTCCTCTACCGGGAGAACCTGATCACCATCGAAGAGGCGATGAAGCGGGCGACGAATCCCGACGAGTTCCGCCTCAAGCTCGAGGGCGTCCAGTTCACCGGCGACGAGGCCCGCGAGCAGATGGAAGGTGTGCTCAGCGGCGCCGAGGCCTTCGGATCGATGGAGATCGAGCCCACGGGTGGCTGAGGGGGACCTGGCGCCGCAGGAGGAGCGGGGGCCGCGTCAGGCCTACCGCAAAGCGATACAGCTTTTGGCGCGCCGCCCTCACTTCGTTAGGGAGATCCGACGCAAGCTCTCAGATCGTGGCTTCGACGACGAGGAGTGCAACCACGCGATCGCCCGGCTCGAGAGCGAGGGCATGCTCGGCGACTTCGAGGCGGCCCTCGGGTTCATCTCGAGCCGACTGCGCCGAGGGCCCATCGGCCGGCGAAGAATGCGCGCGGAGCTGGCGCGCCGCGGCGCGGATCGCGACGCAGTCGAACAAGCCCTGCGTGAGGGCATGCCCGCCTCGGAGCGCGAGTCTGCACTCGATGCGGCACGCCGTTGGGCAGGCAAGGGCGGACGGAATCGCGATGCGCTGATGCGCCATCTCGACCGATTGGGCTTCAGGTCGCGTGATATTGTCGAGGCCGCTGGCGAGCTGTCCTCGGTCGACGAGAACCCGTTTGATGGGGGCGCCTGAGCCAGCCGCCCGCCTTTCCCTCCACCCTCGAAGAGCGCCGACCGATGAATGGCCGCGACATCCGTCAGAGCTATCTCGACTTCTTCGTCGAGAGGGGGCACCGGCTGACCGCGAGCGCGCCGCTGGTGCCACAGTCGGACCCGACGTTGTTGTTCGTCAACGCCGGCATGGTGCCGTTCAAGAACTACTTTCTCGGCGAGGAGACCCCGCCGTCGCCACGTGCTACGAGCGCACAGAAGTGCCTGCGCGTTTCGGGCAAGCACAACGACCTCGAGAACGTCGGCCCCAGCCACCGTCACCAGACCTTCTTCGAGATGCTCGGCAACTTCTCGTTCGGCGACTACTTCAAGGCGGAGGCGATTGAGTTTGCCTGGGACCTGGTGGTCGGGGTCTGGGGACTCGATCCCGAGCATCTGTACGCCACGGTCTACGAACAGGACGACGAGGCGTATGAGCTGTGGGTGAAGATCTCGTCGTTGCCGCCGGAGCGCGTCGTTCGCTGTGGCAAGAAGGACAACTTCTGGTCGATGGGAGATACCGGGCCGTGTGGCCCCTGCTCGGAGCTACACATCGACAGATTCCCCGACCAGCCCGCGGTCGACTGGGGTACGGGCTCGGACAGTGGCCGTTACTTCGAGTTCTGGAACCTCGTGTTCATGCAGTTCGACTGCAACGAGGACGGTGTGCTGACACCGCTGCCGAACCCGTCGATCGATACCGGCTGCGGCTTCGAGCGGATCGCGTCGGTGCTTCAGGGTGTGGGCTCGAACTACCAGACGGATGTTTTTCAGCCGATTCTGGCGCACGCAGGAGAGCTCGCGAGAGTCCCCTACGGTGGCAGCGACGAGTCCGGCGACGTTTCGCTGCGCGTCATCGCTGACCACGTCCGGGCGGTCGGGTTTCTGCTCGCGGACGGCATCATTCCCTCCAACGAAGGACGCGGCTACGTGCTGCGGCGGATCTTGCGCCGTGCGGTGCGTCACGGCATGCGCCTCGGTCTCGAAGAGCCCTTTCTGCACGATCTTCTGCCGACGCTGGCGAAGACCATGAACACCTATACGGAGCTCGAGGCGACTCGCGAGGCTTCCGCCGCGACTGTCCTGGCCGAAGAGGAGAAGTTCCTGTCGACCGTCGCTGCCGGCGCCGGGCACGTCCAGGCGGCGATCGATCGCGCCCGCTCCGAGGGCCGGACGAGCCTCGCCGGTGAAGAAGCGTTCCGCCTTTACGATACCCACGGTCTCCCTGTCGAGATGATTCGCGAAATCCTCGAGGAGGAAGCCCTGACGGTCGACGAGGTCGGCTTCGATGCGGCCCTCGGTGCGCAGCGGCAACGCTCGAGAAGCGCCGCCAGTCGCTCGCAGGGCGACCTGGCGAGCCAGCGCCGCGCGCTCACGGGTGGCGAGGAACTCGCCGCTACCGGGTTTTCGGGCTATGACTACGTCCGCGACACCGGAGGGCGGATCGTGGGTGCCGCGCGTGAGGATGCCGATGGCGGGTTGGAGGCCGTCGATGCGTTGAGTGCGGGCGAGACTGGAGTGGTGGCGCTCGACAGAACGGTCTTTTACGCCGAGTCTGGTGGACAGGTTGGTGACACCGGCTCGCTCGTCTCGGCGAACGGCCGCGCCGAGGTCGTTGACACCCAGAAGGATGCGGGGATCTATTTGCATCGGATCGAGATCGTGGAGGGCTCGCTGCGGGTGGGCGATGAGATCGAGCAGGACGTGGACTCGCGGCGTCGTCGGTCGACGGAGCGCAACCACACGGCCACCCACCTGCTGCACGCAGCTCTGCGGGCGCAGCTTGGGACACGAGTGCGCCAGGCCGGCTCGCTGGTCCATCCCGATCGGTTGCGCTTCGACTACACCCACGACCGCCCGCTGAGACTTACGCAGCGCGAGGCCATCGAGGATCAGGTGCTCGAGTGGATCCGCAGCGCTGTTGGCACCGAGATCGTGGAGAAGAGCTACGACGAGGCCATCGCGGGAGGGGCGATGGCTCTGTTCGGTGAGAAGTATGGCGATCGAGTCCGAACGGTCACGGTGCCGGGCTCGAGCGTCGAGCTCTGCGGTGGCTGTCACGTCCGCAACACCGGCGAGATCGGCGGCTTCCGCATCGTCGGTGAGCGTGGTGTGGCGTCTGGGGTACGGCGCATCGAGGCCGTGACGGGCGAGGCGGTCGAGTCCCTCTCGCGCTCGGAGCATCATGTGCTGGCCGACGTTCGCGAACAACTCGCGGTCGGAGAGACGCGGATCGTGGAGGAGATCGCCGATCTCAAGGCACGTCTTCGCGACACTCAGCGCGAGCTCAAGAGCTTACGTCTGAAACAACTTACGGGTGGCGACGACGAAACATCCTCCGGCGAGAGCCGCGTCGACGGGGTGAAGGTCCTTTTTCGCGAGGTCCCGGGCACGCCCTTTGACGAGCTTCGTACCCTGGCCGACGTGCTCCGCCAGCGCCTCGGCTCAGGTGTGGTGGTAGTGGGCGCCAGCACCGATGATCGTGTCAGCTTGGT
>JAYZDP010000033.1:0-5107 GCA_036337765.1 Acidobacteriota bacterium | reverse complement strand
GGTTGGCAGCGGTCAGTCGCGCAGCGGAGAGCGGATCCTGACTGTAGGCACAGACTGTGCCGTCGGGAAGATGTACACCGTCCTGGCCCTGGAGCGGGAGATGAGGTCACGTGGGCTGGATGCGGACTTTCGGGCCACGGGACAGACCGGCATCCTGATCGCGGGCAGCGGCGTTTCCGTCGATGCCGTCGTCTCCGACTTCGTCTCGGGCGCTGTGGAGTGGCTGTGCCCAGCCAATCGAGCAAATCATTGGGACCTGATCGAAGGGCAGGGAACCCTTTTCCACCCCGGGTACGCGGCGGTCACTCTGGGCCTGCTGCACGGCGGCCAGCCAACCGGTCTGGTCGTTTGTCACCAGGCGGGACGTCGCGAGATTCACGGGGTCGCCGGCTATGCCACGCCCACGCTTCGAGAGTGTGCCGAACGCCACCTCGACGCGGCACGTCTCACCAGCCCGGGCGTCGAGTGTGTCGGCGTCAGCGTCAACACGTCGAGTATGGTGCGGGAGGCGAGACGGGAGTACCTTGAGGAGATCGAGGAGATGCTCAACGTGCCTGCGGTCGATCCGCTGAAGACCGGAGTAGGTGCGATCGTCGATGGCCTGGAGAAACGGTGAAACTCGAATACGCCCAAGAGACATGGCCCGTAGCCGGAGTGTTTCGGATCTCGAGAGGGGAGGTCACGTCGTCGACGGTCCTCACGGTCGAACTCACCGACGGGGACTGGACAGGTCGCGGTGAGGCCAGCCCCGAAGGGCACTTCGGCGAGTCGATGCAGAACTCGATGAACCAGCTCGACGCCCTTCGTCCTCGTCTGGAGGCGAACCTCGACCACGAAGAGCTGCAGAGCCTGCTTCCGGCCTGTGCGGCTCGCAATGCTCTCGACTGTGCGTTGTGGGATCTGGAGGCGAAGAAGAACGACCAGCCGGCGTGGCGGCTGGCGGGTCTCGATGGCATCGAGGAGACGACCACGGCCTTCACGATCAGCCTGGACGAGCCGGAGGCCATGGCGGCGCAGGCCGCGACCGTCGCCGACCGGCCGTTGCTCAAAGTCAAGCTCGGTACCTCAGAAGATGGCCCTCGGATCTCCGCCGTCCGGGCGGCCGCGCCGCAGGCCCGGCTGATCGTAGACGGTAACGAAGGTTGGAGTTTCGATGATCTCAAGGTCATCGCGCCGCTCCTGACGGACCTTGCCGTGGAGCTCATCGAGCAGCCGCTACCGGCGGCGGCGGACGACGATCTCGAAGGGTGGCAGAGCCCAGTGCCGCTGGCCGCAGACGAATCGTGCCTTCATCGTGGCTCGCTCGACGCGGTTTCCGGGCGCTACGATTTCGTCAACATCAAGCTCGACAAGACCGGCGGCCTGACCGAGGCCTTGGCGCTCGGCGCTGCGGCCCGCAGTCGCGGCCTGCGGCTGATGGTGGGCTGCATGCTGGGCACCTCGTTGGCGATGGCGCCGGCGATGCTGGTGGCACAGTCCTGCGAGTTCGTAGACCTCGACGGACCCTTGCTTCTGGCACAAGACCGGGTGCCGTGCATTCGTTATGACTGCGGCGTCATGCTGCCGCCGCCGCGGGAGCTGTGGGGGTAGATGATGGACCCAGAATCACGTCGGTTCCTCGATACGCTCCTGGTGACGCCCGGGCCGTCCGGGTACGAGCAGCAGGTGCAGGATCAGGTGCGGTCTTGGGCGGGGCCGCTGGCTGACGAGGTGCACACCGACGTGCATGGCAACGTCATTGCCGTACGCAATGCCGAGGGACGTCCCAGGATTCTCCTAGACGGGCACTGCGACCAGATCGGCCTCATGGTGCAGCACGTCGAGAAGGGGGGCTTTCTGTACGTGCAGGCGATTGGAGGCTGGGACCCGCCGATCCTCCTCGGGCAGGAAGTCGTCGTGTGGAGCGACTCGGGTCCGTTGCCTGGAGTCATCGGCCGCAAGCCCAAGCACCTGCTCACCGAGGAGGAGGGCAAGAAGATGCCGCGGGTGACCGACCTGTGGGTCGACATCGGCGCAGCCTCTGAGGAAGAGGTTCAGGAGCTGGTGCGGATCGGCGATCCCGTGACGGTGCGTCTCGGCGCACGAGAGCTACCGAACCGGCGCCTGGCCGGCCCAAAACTCGACAACACCTCGGGTCTGTATGTCGTGTTCGAAGCTTTGCGACGGCTCAAGGAGTGCGAGTTCGCCCCTGCTCTCTACGTGGTTTCGGCGGTACAGGAGGAGATCGGGCTGCGTGGTGCTCAGACCGCCGCGTTCGGCATCGATCCCGACGTAGGCATCGCGGTGGACGTGACCCACGCGACCGACTGCCCGACTATCGACCGACGCGAGCACGGCGATGTCGATCTCGGCGGGGGCCCGGTGCTGTTCCGCGGCGCTAACGTCAACCCGGTCCTTCATGCCCAGCTGATCGACCTGGCCGACCGCGAGGAAGTGCCGCTGCAGCACAAGGGTGCCCCGAGAGGCACTCCGAATGACACCAATACCCTTCAGCTCACGCGCGCCGGGGTGGCGACCGCGGCGATCGGGATCCCCAATCGATACATGCACACCCCGGTCGAGATGGTGTCGCTCGACGATCTCGACTCTGCCGCTGACCTGCTGGCCGCCTTCGTCCGTGAGACGACGCCCGACGCCGACTACACTCCTTGACGATCAGCCTGCTGCGAGCAGGGCGTGCACCTCGGCGAGGCGCGCCCGCGTATCGTCCCAGCCACCGGGCCGGTTCCGCGCCAGCCACAGCTCCTCTCGCTCGTCCGTGAGGGCTTCGAGATCGGTGGCAAGCCGTCGTCTGTCGCCGGCGGGTAGATCCTCACTCCTTCCTTCCGGAGCCTGGCGCACACGAAGGGCGCCGAGGTCGTACGCGAGGTCGAGGATCGCGCAGGTCCAGTGCAGCTCGCGGCGGACCAGTTCCTCCCCGGGTCCCGCCAGCCTGGCCGGTCCAATGGAGCTCTTGAGGTCGTCGATTCCCGAACGAGCCGCCTCGAGCTCAGCCAACGTGAGCCGCTGCAGGCCTCTTTGGGTGAGGGGATCTTCGAGTGACATGAGCAGCCGGAAGGCCACCGTGCCATTGACGAGCTGGACGCGGGTCGTCCGATAGGCGTCGCCGAGCTCCAGTAGGGCGCGGCCCTGGGACGCTGCCATGAGGGTCGAGTCGAGTGCTTCCTCCATGGGCAGGGCGCTGTTGGTGGTCGCGGCCTCCGGGTTCCAGCTGAAGGCGGCGCCTGCGACCAGTCCCGGAAGCGTGATGGTGAGAGGTTGCAGGTGGCCGTTGTCACCCCAGTCGGCGATCAGGTAGCCCGTGGCACCGTGCTCCATCGCAGCGAGCGCGGCCCTGGCGCAGTTCTCTCGAGCGTTCGTCCACCTGCCGGAGAAGCTGTTCCAGCTGCTCGTTCCCGGGCAGACGTAGAACTCCATCCCCGCTTCGGCCACCAGCGCCGCCTGCTCGGCGAACGGATGGTCCGCCTCGTATCCCCAAAGAAGTGCGATGGCATCTGTGGGGAGCTGCCGCGCCATCGCGGGGTTCGAGACCACGATGTCGCCCCAGAACATCATCCGGTGCCCGGAGCCAGACACTCGCTCATGTACCGCGCGGAGGAAGTCGAGATAGACCGCGCCCCTGCTCGAGCGCTCGCAGGCACTGCGCGAGCGCCCCTGCCCGATGTCGAAGGTCTCGTCGAGGCCGACGTTGAAGAGACGGCTCTCGAACAGGGGAAGAAGCTGGCCGTAGAGATCCTCCAACAGCTCGAGGCTGCCAGGATCGGTCGGACAGAGGCTGAACGGCTCGGGAGATCGGCTCCATGAGTGCACCACACCGTCGGGGCACTCGGCGAGGCTACGGTAGGGCTCGTGGACGAGCCATCGGTGGAAATGGCCGAAGCTCTGCTGGTTGGGCACGAGCTCGATACCGCGGTCCGCGCAGTAGCGCCCGAGGTGGCGGACGTCTTCCGGCATTAGCGCACTGGCGTTTTCCCACACGCGCTCGTGGCCTGTGTAGGCGAACGTATGTTCGGTGTAGAGCTGGAGTTGGTTGAGCTTCAGCTCCGCCATCTGATCGACGAGACGTTCCAAGGTCTCGTTGGTCGGCACTTTGTTGCGGCTGATGTCGAGCATCAAGCCGCGATTCTCGATGGCCGGCCAGTCACGAACGTGAAGACGAGGCAGGGGTACGCGGTCCCCAGTGCGCAGGGACTGCGTGCTGCCCAGTAGCAGCGACATCGTCGTCAGGCCGTGCCGAAGACCGGCGATCTGCGGTGCGACGATGTCGACGCCGTCGGCGTCATGGCGAAGCTCGTACCCCTCAGGGGGTAGGTCGATATTTGTGACGCGCCGAACTCGCAGCCATGCATCCTCGGCGCCTGTCCGTGGCGCTGCATGACCGCGTCGGACGAGTCGCTCGGCCACGGCCTGGTGGGCCGGAGACCCGATCAGCTCCTCGGGAAGGTCGAAGCCGGGACGGTCGGGCGGATTCCCGTGGCCGCCAGTGAGCTCGAGCTCGCGCGGTGGCGGTGCCAGCGACGCGTGGGCGGTCATCGGACCTCGCCGGGGGGGTCGACCCCGATCATCGAGACGCTCGTGTCTGCTGCGTGGCCCGCGGATTGCGCAAGAAGCGCTGCGGTTGAACAAAGGAGAGCCGGGCGGGATGCTCGCATGGACGCTTCCTCGTCGGATCGATCCGCCGGAAACTCCCGCCTCGCGGCGAGTGATCCGGCGCGCCGATTCTAGCCGCCCCGTCGCGCCTGGCGGTCTTGATACATCTCGTTTACAAGTCGGGCCGCCAGACAGTGCGCGGCCCCATTTTTCCGTGCCTGGCCGATCCAGGAATCCCGATCGTCACTCCAAGAGAACGAATGGGGTCTGGGACCGGTAGATAAAGCGAGCGTCGACCCCGCCAAGATCCCGCCATGCAAAGACTTCAAAGACTCTCGCGCAAGCCAGCCCTGTGGATGGGCTTCGTTGCCGTATTGGCACCGCTCGTGGTCCTTTTGGCATTCCAGTATTGATGGCTGGTGTCGTTGCAGGAGAAGTCGGCGATTGCCCAGCGGGCTGGGTTGGAACACTATCTCGAGTCGGTGACCAGCGAGATTCGCTATCACTATTCCAACCT
>JAYZDP010000032.1:0-35767 GCA_036337765.1 Acidobacteriota bacterium | reverse complement strand
ATGTCCTCGACCTCGACACCACGCTGCAGAACGTGGACCGGCTTCGCCATGCCGAGTAGCACCGGACGCGCGATCCCCTCATCCACGAGGATCTTCGCCGCTCTGACGATCTTCTCGTGCTCGCCATCGGGGGAAACGACCCGCTTGGGCTCGCGGCGGGCGCGATCGAGAATGCCGTGCATCAGCTGCAGCCGGCGCGAGGCGCAACAGCACCCGGTGGTCGAAGGGTGTGGGGATCAGATACTCGCGGCCGAAGCGTAGATGCTCCCGACCATAGGCCTTCAGCACTGCGTCGGGCACGTCCTCCTTGGCCAGATTGGCCAGCGCATCCCTCAGGGAACGCATCTCGGTCTCGACCGCCCATTCGGCGCTTGGTCGGAACGACCTCTATCTTGCCCTTTCGTCCTTCGTAGTGGTACCGAAGTGCCTCCGAACGGTAGGTCTCAGACCTTCAGCCATCCCAGCATTGTTCTCGGGGCCCGCCAACAAGCCGTGGTAAGTTGTCGGCGAAATGCTCGGCGCGAGCGCGGAGGTCGGCGCAGACGCCCCTCAAGAGTCCGAGAGGGAGGAACCTCTGCGCCTCTTGATGGCCTCTCCAGTAGGCCGGCTGGGTATCGAGTTCCACGGCGCCAAGGTGGCGGCCATCGTCGTGCAACCGTCTAGGTCCGAGGCCAAGCACTACAAGCCGATTCACAAGGTCAAGATGACCGATTTCCTGCTGGAAGCCCTCGGCAGGCTGTCGGAGTATTTCGTCTCCGTCAGGCAGGATCCCGAGATCGAGGTAGACCTCAGAGCTGCGAGCCTGGATGAGTTCTCACAGCGGGTATTCACCGAGGTCCAACGCATTCCGTACGGGCGCACATGGACCTACAAACGACTCGCCGAAGCCAGCGGCCTGCGCGACGGTCACAACCTGGTGCGCAGCGTGCTCAGCTCGAACCCGATCCCGATCCTCATCCCCTGCCACCGCGTGACACCCAACAAGGGCGGCGCCGGAGCCTGGATCGCTGGCACGAAAAAAAAAGAGAAGCTCCTGCGGATCGAGCGCAAGGGGGAGCTAGCGGGGATCGCGGTAACTCATGGCTGAGAAAGGGCGGAGGCGGTAGCGCGCTCATACCGCGGCCCCGCTAGAAAGAGGTTTTCTCACCCAACATGACTTCGAGATCGCGCTCGACTCCGCTGCCGATCTCGAACTCGATGTCTTCGCTCAGGTAGTCGGGGTGGATCACCTGTAGCGTGTGGGAGCCGGGGTCGACAAGGAGCGGCGAGCGCAGGGTCGATACCTCCCGGCCGGTGCCGATGAAGCGACCGTCGAGGTAGACCGATGCGTCCGCCGGGTGGACTTCGAGCACGACCCCGCCAGGCTCGCGGCGGGCATCGGCACCGACAGGAGTTCTCGACACGTTGGAAGGTTCCGTAGATCGTGGAGCCGCGGTCGGTGGGGGAGCGTGCTCGCGATGACGCCGGTAGGGCTCGCGGGCCGGCGGCTCTGGCGGATCCGGGCGCACCGCCTCGCCCCGCTCGAGCTCGAGCGAATACTTGACGATCTCGCTGGGGGTGATCTCGATCTCGGCCGAGAGGTTGGTGTAGCCCGGGCAGTAAAGGGTCAGATCGTAGCGACCCGGCGCCAGCCATAGGTAGCGCGGCGTGCCGTCGAAGCTCTTGGCTGCCCCGACATAACGACCGTCGACGTAGACCTCGGCATTCTTCGGCTTGACCTTCAACGACACCGCTCCGAGGTCGTTCCTCGAGTAGCTGTAGTCGCCTCCGCCTCTACCCCCACCTCCGACGTGCGGATAGTAGGCGTAGGGCCTGTAGTAGCCGGGATAGCCGTAGTACAGGGGATAGCCGTAGCCCAGGCCGAAGTAGAAGCTGTTGTAGTAGCCGTAGTGGCCGCCGTAGTACGGGTAGTAGCCGTTGTAGTAGTACTGGCCGCCACCACCGCGCCCGCCACCGTAGTTCCCTGGCCGCCGATAGGTTCCGGTGGGCCTGTGGGGCCCACGCGAGGAGCCGCGGCCGTCGCGTGCCGTAGCGGACCGGCCTCTGCCCGTCGAACGATGCGAGCCGCCGGACACCGAGCTACCGCCCGAAGATCCGCTGGAAGAGATCGACCCACCTCCACCGCCCCTACCTCCGCCACCACCACTCGAGCCACCTCCGGACCGGGAAACGGCGCTACGTTGGGCGTCGACCGTCGCGGCACTCAAGAGCACCAAAACAGCAGCCCGCGCCAATGGGCTCGCGAAGAACTGCCTGGGGAAGAAACGGTTCGTTGTGGTCATGGCTGCCTCCTAGCGATCGCCGCCGAGAGCGGTTGGCGGGTGCTTCGATAGATCTTCTCACGGGCGAAGACACATCCTGTCGACTTATGAGCAAGAAGCACGCCAGCTGCGTGAACGCCGCGTATTCAGGCGTTCCGCACAACGCCGGGCGTCCCGTGACTGGGCAGCCATCCTCCCCGAGGGACGTCGCCGTCCAACCCACCGGACAGCTGCTCAGGTCCGCCGAAGGGCGTGATGGAGACGAAAACGAACGAGATCCACCGCCATCCGGATCGGATCGGCAAGCATCTGAACGCGAGAATCGTCCTTGTGGTCCCACCGTACTCCGACCTCGGCGATGCGGTAGCCGTGACGTCGGGCCAGCCACAGGAGCTCTACGTCGTACGCGAACCCGTCGAGGTAGAGCTCGCCGAACAACCGGCGCGCGACCTCGCCCCCCAGCAACTTGAAGCCGCACTGGGTGTCGTGGATGCCCGAGACCAGAAACAAGCGGGTCATGAGGTTGAAGGTCTTGCCCATCCACTGCCGGTACAGCGGCTGCGGATCGTCGATCGTCGACCCGGCGACGGCGCGGCTGGCGATGACGATGTCGAAGTCGGCGAGGTGCGGCTCGAGCGTCTCCAGTTCGGAGATCGGCGTCGACAGGTCGGCGTCGGTAAGCAACGCCCGATCGCCCCGAGAGGCCAGAGCACCCGCACGTAGGGCGGCGCCCTTGCCCTGATTCTCGATCAGTCGCACAAGGCGCACGCCGCGACTTGCAAAGCCTTGCGCCACCTCGGAAGTAGCGTCGACCGAGCCGTCGTCGACGACGACGATCTCGAACTCCTCGGGCCGCGACTCGAGGTAATCGATCATCACGGGCAGCGTGCCACCCAGGCGAGTCTCCTCGTTGTATGCAGGAACGACGACTGAGACCATTCGCTCGACCTCAGAGATCGGTTTCCAGGCCGCGGAGGTCGGGCCGAGCGGGGAGCACGAGGTATCCCGCCGATTCGAGGTCGGCAGCGAGACGGGTACGGGTCTCCACGGCGGTGAGAATCGCGAGACAGCCACCCCCGCCGGCACCGCAGACCTTCGCTCCCCACGCCCCGGATGCGTAGGCGCGAGCCAGCACATCCTCTACCTCCGGCGTCGACACCACGTCTGAGAGACCGCAGCGCGCTGTCATCTCTCGCTTCATGAGCTCGCCAACCGTGTCGAGTCGGCCCTCTTCGAGAGCGACTCCCATTCTCGCCGCGACCGTTGCGATCGCGGCCATCGCCTCCTTCGTCGTCGCATCGTCCTGCAACCGTCGACGGACCACCTCGAAGTTGTTGCCGGCCGAAAAGTGGCTGCGACCCGAGTAGACGACGGTCAGGGCGGCGCCGAGATCGTCGACGTCGACGCGGAGCGGTCGCACCTCCTCGCCACCGATGGCGTGGCGGATCTCGACCACACCGCCCATCACGGCCGGGTAGTGATCCTGCACTCCTGTCGGCAGCGACATGAGCCGCGCCTCGATGTCTCGGGCCTCGTGAACCAGATCCTCAGTCGAAGTGGCCGGCCGGCCCGCCAGCCGCCCACAGGCCGCGAGCAGCGCAATGCAGAGGGCAGAGCTGGCTCCCAGCCCCGCGTTGCGCGGCGAACCGCTGGTAATCGTGATCTCCACCGGGCCGAGGCCGACGTGGTCGATGACGTGGGCCGCGAGCCGGCCCGAGGCGCTCGCCAGAAGGTCAGCGAGGGAGGCGGCCTCGGCGCGATCCTCGCCACTGGTGACGACGAAGCCGGCGGCGCGCTCGGCGACTTCGACCGCTACCCGGACGTCGATGGCCAGGTTGACCGTACAGGCGCCGGGATGGAGCAGCCCAAGCGGCCATATGTCGAGAGTGCCTCCCGCCAGGTCGACCCGGCAAGGAGCGGATGCCCGTGCGGTCGCCACTCGGCGAACGACCTACCGGCCGCCGGCCGAGGCCGACGAGGCCGCGGCGGCGAGCTGCGATCCCGCTGCCGGCGCCCCGTAAAACAGCTCGAGTCCCGCGCGCAGCGCGTCGCGCCGGTCGACAAACGAGGCCAGCTCGGCTTCGGCCAATGGTGGGGCGGGCTCGTTCTTCAGGTTGGCAGGGTTGATCCAACGCCCAGCGAGCTGCACCCGGTAGTCCAAATGAGGAGCTGTCGCCAGCCCTGTCGCCCCAACGAAGCCGATCACGTCACCCTGCACCACTCGTCTCCCTGAACCGACGCCTTCACCGTAGCGGGACAGGTGCAGGTAGTGGGTCACGTAGTCGTTCGGGTGTCGCACACTGACCGTCCGACCGCCACCCTGGGTCGCCTTCGCGGAGGCCACCACTCCGGAAGCTGTCACGCGAACAGGAGTGCCGGTCGGAGCCCCGTAGTCGACTCCGTAGTGTGGCCGGTACTTCTTGAGGATCGGGTGGAAGCGACGCGACGAGAAGCTCGAGGTCACCCGGGAGAACTTCAGCGGCGAGCGCAGGAAGAGCTTTCGCAACGGGCGGCCGGCAGCGTCGTAGTAGCCATCCTCGAAACGGTAGGCCTCGAGGCGACGGTCGCCATTGTGGAGCACGGCCGCAAGGACGTTGCCCACCCCGTGGACCTCGCCCTCGATCATCACCTCTTCGTAGACGACATCGAACAGGTCACCCTTGCGCAGGTCGCGGTTGAAGTCGACGTCCCACTGCAGAACCTCGGCCATCTCGTACGCGGCGGCCGCAGGAGCGCCCGAGGCCCGAAAAGCCGCCTCGAGCGAGCTTTCCAGGGTGCCAGACGCTCTTCTGACCTCGACACTACGCTCGAACTCCCTCCAGGCACCGCGCCAGCCTGAGCCGTCGCGGCTCATCTCGAAACGGCCCTTGCCGTCGAGATGGAGATCGAAACCAACCAATCCTCCTTCGAGGGCCACGTATCCGGCGTATCGGGACCCCGCGCGGAGGCGGCGGAGGTCGACATGCTCGGCAGCGACTCGCGTCGCCCGATCGGCATCGGAGCGATCGAGACCGAGCTCGACGAGCACCTGACTGAGGTTCTGTCCCCGACGGATCCGCCCCGGTACCGCGAGCGGAATGTCGGCGGGAACGGCGTCACGAACAAAGGCCCGCACGGTCTGGCCGAGGCCCTGGTAGCTACCGGCGACAGAGACGGGAAAGGGCGAGCGAGCCTCGGCCTCGAGGCGCGCAGTCTCCCGGTACAGGAGACCGGCTCCCAAGCAAGACACCAGAACGAAAATCGTTCCAAGAAAACGGTGCATCAAGATAAGCGAAAAGGCCTATGGAGGGGCGGCAGCGTACCATAGGGTCCGGGCTACCGATCGAGCAGCGCCTACCTACGCGCACCGGTCTGGGGAGGTCGCGAACGCCTGCCGCAGCCTCTCGATCAGGGCCTCGGGCGCACGATCCCGGCCACAGCGTCGGAGCGCCTCTCGCACCGGCTCGGTGGAGCGCAACATCAAGGCGTAGTCCGGCCCGATATCTCGCCTCGCGGAGTCGAGGACGTGGGGGCTTGTGGGTTCGCTCGGCTTACCAGCCATCTCACGGCTCGGTGCAGGTGCTACCGCGGACCCGACGCTCTCCGGGAAGCGCGCAGGACGGATCCACGGCCGGTAACCGCCACCCACCGAGCACTATTCCCACGCGCATGCAGCAGTGGACGTCTGCGTCCACTGCAACCCCGCCGTCTCAGCGGCGGGGCGGGGCTATGAAGCCTTCTTGGCGCTGCGCATCTTCGCCGGCGAGCCTGAGCGGATATAGCCGTGCTCCAGCGCGTAGCGAAGCATCTCTGCCTCGAGGCGCCGACGGGCGCGATACAGGCGACTCATCACTGTGCCGACGGGGATGTCGAGGATCTCGGAGATCTCCTGGTAGGAGAAGTCCTCGAGATCCGCTAGGACGACGACCATCCGGTAGTCCTCGGAGAGTGAGGCGAGGGCATGCTGGACATCCTCGTCGAGCACGTTGTCGAGCGCCGTCTCCTCGGGATTCGGTAGCCCGCCGCGCGCCTCCGAGCTGAGATGGCTCTCGAACGCGTCCTCGATCTCGTCGAACGGATTCTGCGGCGGCACCTGCTGCTTCTTGCGGTAGCTGTTGATGAAGGTGTTCTTGAGGATGCGGAAGAGCCAGGCCTTGAGGTTGGTACCCTCGGTGAACTTGTCGTAGTACTTGTATGCCTTGAAGTAGGTCTCTTGGACCAGATCTTCCGCATCCTGTGGATTCCGGGCCATCCGCAGAGCCGTGTTGTACAGCGAATCCACGTAGGGAATCGCCACAGACTGGAAGTCCCAGCGCGTTGGTTCTGATAGCTGGCTTTGCGTCATCGTGGTGTGCCTCGTAGGAGCCCGTTGCACTCCTGAATACGCACAAACGGTGCCAATGGATCACCGTCAATCGGCTCGTCGGCGCCAACTCCGCCGGGAGCGCGCCTCGAATCCACACCGTTCCGAGCCCTTTTACAGCTCGCCGGGGTGCGTCCCGAGGCCCATGCCCAAAACACGTCAGGCACAACGCCGTTTTGGCGTCCACCCCAGGCAACAAAGTGCCTCGACGGCGATCTCCAAAGAGGCCGAACCCCTCCGAAACCAAGCCCTGGGCGGAGCATGAGCATTTGCTCGCGCATCTACTCAGTTAGACACCCCCCCCGCCCAGCGCCGTTCCTCTCCAAAGAAAAATGCCGGGCAAAGCCCGGCATTCTCTGTCCTAAGTCCTGATTCTTTCCGCCCCGAAGGGGCGAATAGCGAGAATCAAAACAACCCGGCGCCGCGGAGCGCGATGACCAGAGCGTAGATGACGAGGGACTCGATCAGGGCGAGACCCAGGATCAGTGCGAACCTGATGTCACCCGCTGCCCCTGGGTTGCGGGCAAGAGCAGATACGGCCGACGACACGGCTCGTCCCTGGCCCCCAGCTCCACCCGCCGCCGCGATCGCGATGGCAAAGGCGGCACCGAGAATGCCCCAATCGACATCTCCGAGGCCGCTCGACTCCTCCTGTGCCAGCACAGGCGTCGAGCTGACGAGAGCCACAAGCGCAATCAGCGCAATGATGACGACTCTCTTGTTCATGTTCCTACTCCTCCTTGCTGAATGGTGTCCTCTCCGGCTTCGTGCCGTACCCGGCGGGGAGATTAGTGCTCCTCCGCTTCGGCACCGGCGATGTACACCAGGGTTAGCATGCAGAAAATGAAGGCCTGAAGCACTGAGCCAAAAAGACCGAGCGCCATCATCGGGAAGGGGACCAGAATCGGCGCCATGGAGAAGAAGACCGTGGCCGCCAAGTGCTCGCCGTAGATGTTGCCGAACAGCCGCAGTCCCAGTGACAGTGCACGCGCCACGTGGGTGATGATCTCGAGCGGGATGAAGAGGATGAAAAGCGCCGGGATCGGCCCCAGCAGGTGCTTGAAGTAGCCGATCCCCCGCTTCCTCAGTCCCTGCCAGTGATAGTAGGCGCAGGCCGTGAGTGACAGAGCGAATGTCGTGTTCGTGTTCTGCGTTGGCGGCTGGAGAAAGAAAAGCGAGCCGGTGATGTTGCACAGGAAAATGAACATGGCGAACGAGCCGATCATCGGCATGAAGCGCTTTGAGGCCCCGTGGCCCACGACGTCGTCGATCAGATTTCGCAATCCGAGCACGACCATCTCGAGCATCTGCTGCAGCCCGCGGGGCCGCTCCAGGCTCATCCCGCGCCCGAACGGAATGAAGAGCGTGGCCACCAGCGCCGCGACGAACAGGCCCATGACGACATGATCGGGGATCTCGTCAATCCCGGTCATGTCGCCGAGGCCAGTGGCCTCCCACGCGGAGTTCACCGGACCGTGGAGCGAGGAGAAGTGTTCGGGGCCGCCGTGCTCTTCAGCTGCCACCGCGTGCTCTTCAGCTGCCATGTGTTTTACCTACAGTCAGCCCAACGTAGATCTGGTAGAAGCCTTCTGAAACGAGCGCTAGGGGGATGACGGAAAAGCCGACCAGGAGGGCCAGCGTGCGCGCGGAATCCAACCAGAGAGTTGTGAGAGGGATGAGTATCAGTAGGGAGAAACGGAGCCAGATTCTTCGCCTGCTCCGATCGTCCGGCTTGCCTTTTCCCGGGGCTCCGAGGCGCCCAACCAGGGCCCTGAGACCGCGGAACGAAACGATACTGATGCCCGCTCCCAGAGTCAAGAAGACCGCCTCCACCAGCGATCTGGTGGCAAAGAAGGCGAGCCCGGCCAAGGCAAGGATCAGGGCAGAGACTTCAACGCGCCGCACTACCCGCTCGGGCTCTGTCGCGCGCTCGATGCTACTCGCCATCGGCATCGGCATCGGCCGCGTCGTCGGACGGCGGCTGCGACGGCGGGCTGAACCGCATGACGAGCTTCAAGAAATTGTAGAACCCACCCGCGATACCGAAGAAGAGTCCGATCATTCCCCCGATCCGTGCCGCATCGAACCAACCGCCGATCATGCGGCCGACGAAGTAGCCGAAGGCCATCGCGATCGGAAAAGCAAGACCAACGGCGGAGAGGTCGAGGACCTTCATCCGCTCCCGATGCTTCTGGTGGCGCTCTTCCCGGGACGGCATTCTCGACAGTGTAGCTGGAGGGAAGCGCTGGCGGACCGAGAGACGCTAGAGTCCTTCCAACGATGCGACGACTCGCAAGGAACCGTAGGTCGGGGCCGGAAGCGCTCCTTTCGGCTCGGCTCGCAGCGGGACTTTGTCCCTGGCCGGCGCTCGGGGCCGAGCGCACCGACACCTCGAGCGAAGAGCTCCATCCGGGGCTGGAGCTGCTCCTTCACCGGCCTCTATCGATCGAGGCGTTCACCCTCGAGGAGCTGTCAAGCCTCTGGGAAGTCTGGCAGGGCGAGGACCGTACGGCTGCCGCGAAGGCAACGCCGGTCGAGCGACGGGATCTCACCTACGCCCGATACGGATTGATCGAGCGCGGCGAGGAGCTCGGCAGCGGCATCGAAGCGATCCTGCCACGGGGATATACCGCTGACGACGAAGGGCGCCTCTATCCGAACTGCCTCGCCTGCCATGGCGGCAAGGTGGCAGGCCGGGTGATCGCCGGAATCGCGAACACCGAACAAGATCTGTCGGGCATGGTGCGAGATCTCACTTCTCTGCGGGCGATGAGAGCGCCCGGCAAGACCGACATTCGCGGCATGCTGTCGCTCTTTCCTCTCAACTTCAGTCGGGGCACGACCAACGCAACCATGTACAGCATCCTGCTGGGCGGGATGCGCGACAAGGACCTCAACCAGGTCATGCCGCCGCAGTTCAGCCAGCCCTTCGTGCACAACACCATCGACGCCCCACCCTGGTGGCACTTTCGCAAGAAGAGCCGCATCTACTGGGACGGCATGGCCCCGAAGTCGACGCGTACCCTCATGCAGTTCACCATGGCACCGAGCCTTTCTGGCGATCGGATTCGGTCCTGGGAGGACGAGTTCGAGGTCATCCGCAGCTTCATCGAGTCGGTGCCGATTCCGCCCTACCCGTTCGCGATCGACGAGAGTCTGGCCGGCGAAGGTCGCATCGCCTTCGAGCGGGTCTGCTCAGCCTGCCACGGCACCTACGGCGAGAACCCGACATATCCGGAGCGCACCATCCCGATCGCCGACACCGGCACCGATCCGATCCGCCACCGTGCCATCCAGCCAGCCTCCAAGCAGAAGTACAACGAAGGCTGGTTCTCGAACTACGGCGCGCACCCGGTGAAGATCGAGACCGGCGGCTACGTGGCGCCGCCGCTAGACGGCATCTGGGCGACCGCGCCCTACCTCCACAACGGCTCCGTCCCGACGCTGTGGCACATGTTGCACCCCGATGACCGGCCGAGCCTGTGGCGCCGTCTGGACCCAGATGGCTACGACGAGGGGCACGGGGGACTCCTGATCCAGGCGCTCGACGCGATGCCAGACGGACTCGACGATCGAGCGAGGCGCCAGATCTATGACACTGCCGTCGCCAGCCAAAGCGCCTCTGGCCACCGATTCCCAGAAAGGCTCAGCGAAGAGCAGCGACGCGCCGTGCTCGAATACCTGAAGACTCTCTAGGCTCGATCATCTGGGCGTCTCGGCAACAAAGCCGACGTCGGCTCGATAGATCAAACGTCCCTGGAGCGGCGGGAACTTATCGGAAAGTACGAGCAGACTCCACGCCACTCCGAGAAGTACGAAAGCGACACCGAGCAGCACGAATCGCGATCGCTCGCCACCACGCTGGCCCTATCGATGGAACCACCACAAGGCTGCCACCAGCGCAGTATCGAACCACAGTAGCGGGCTTCACCACCCCGAGGTGACCGCCAGGCAGGCCAAAGAGCATCTCGCGGTGGGACTCGTAGAACGTCGGAAGGAGTGCACTACCGTGGCCCGAGCGAAGCAGTGGCTTTACGGAGCACAACTCTCCGCAAGCCCCGAGAGCTTGAGGTTCCTCCCTATGGGAGAGGCAGCATTGCCGCCTTGGCGAACTCGATGAACGGAGCCGGATACAGACCCAGTGCCATCGTCAGCAAGAAGCAGATGAGGATTGCGCCCTGTAGTACCGGCTCGCGCAGCGGCTTTGGCGTCGATTCCGTTTCGTCCTTTTGGTACATGTAAACGACGATCCGGAAGTAGTAGTAGAGCGACACCGCACTCATCAAGACGCCGATAACCGCCACCCAGGTCCACCCCGCCTCGATCGCCGCGGCGAAAAGGTAGAACTTGCCGACGAAACCGCCGGTCGGCGGGATGCCGGTCAGGGCGAGCATGAAAACCAGCATCATCGCGGCGAGGAAGGGCGACCGGCCCGCCAGACCGGCGTAGTCGTCGCAGGTCTCGCCGGCATAGTCCTTGCGCTCGAGCAGGATCACCGTGCCGAAGGTGCCAAGGGTGATGAAGCTGTAGGCGAGCAGGTAGTAGACGATCGCCCACATGCCGATTTCGTTGATCGCGAGCACCCCGACGAGCACATAGCCGGCGTGGGCGATCGACGAGTAGGCGAGTAGCCGCTTGACGTTGGTCTGGGTCAGAGCGGCGAGGTTCCCCCACACCATCGTGACGATCGCCACCGTGGCGACGACCATCTGCCAGTCCTCGGCCAGCCCGGGGATTCCCTGGTAGAAGATCCGGACCAGGATCGCGAAGGATGCGGTCTTCGAAGCAACCGCCAAAAACGCCGTGATTGGCGTCGGGGCGCCGACGTAGACATCCGGGGTCCAAACGTGGAACGGGACCGCGGCGACCTTGAAGAGGAGCCCGACTGCCATCATCACCCAGCCGATCGAGATCAGATAACCCGGCTCACCGCTGGGACTGGCAGCAGCGATCTCGTCGAGCCGTACCGACCCAGTACCGCCGTAGAGCAGCGACATGCCATAGAGCATGATGCCGCTCGAGAGCGCCCCGAGCACGAAGTACTTCAGCGCCGCCTCGTTCGACTTGAGCTCCTGCTTGAAGTAGCCGGCGAGCACGTAGCTCGACAGCGCCATCAGCTCGAGGCCGATCCAGATCGCGATCAGGTTGAAGCCGCCGACCATGAACATCATGCCGGTGGCGGCATACATCAGGAGCGCGTAGAACTCGCCGGGGCGGTAGTTGGAGTCTTCGACGAAACGCTGCGACAGCAGCACCGTGATTGCCGTGGCGACCAGAATCACGATCTTCCACACCCATGCGAAGCCGTCCAGAACGAAGCTGCCCGCGAGGATCGACTCCGGCTTAGCGGCGTCAGCGTGGATGTAGGTGGCGTAAAAGGCCGCAGCGATCAGGCTGATGAAGGCCCACATCACCGAGACCCGGTTCTTGCCTTCCTCGCGCCCGATCGTGCACCAGACCAGAAGCGCCAACCCGGAGGAGGCGAGCAGGATCTCTGGACCGAGATACTGGAAGTTAGCGGCGTCGAAGCCTTCCACGATCTACTCCCCGGCACCTGCCAGGACGTCGCCCTGAGGATCGGCCGTCGGCAGCTCTTCGGCGGCGGCGAAGGCCGCCGCATAGTCGGCATCGACCTTGGCCACGATGTAGTTCACCGGCTTCTCGAGGAACTCAAAAAAGGGCTTCGGGTAGAGGCCGATCCAGAAGCAGAGAATCACCAGCGGGAGGAGATAGGCGATCTCGCGCCCGTTCACATCCTCGAGGCCTTCATTCTCCGGATTGTCGAGGGGCCCGAAGAAGACGCGCTGGAACATCCACAGCATGTAGGCAGCGCCCAAAACGATGCCCAGAGCACCGATCGCGGCCCAGACCCAGGAGCGGTTGAAGGCACCGACCAGGATAGTGAACTCACCGATGAAGCCGTTGAGCGTCGGCAGGCCGATCGAGGCCATGGTGATGATCAAGAAGTAGGTTGCATAGGCCGGCATCTTCTGCGAGATGCCACCGTACTCGGCGATCATTCGGGTGTGGCGACGCTCGTACACGATGCCGACGAGCAGGAAGAGGGCTCCCGTGGACAGACCGTGGTTGATCTGCTGCAGGATCGACCCGTTCAGCCCGGCGGGGTTGAGCGCGAACATTCCCAACATGACGAACCCGAGATGGCTCACCGACGAGTAAGCCACCAGCTTCTTCATGTCCTTCTGCGCCATCGCGACCAGCGCTCCGTACACGATGCCGATGAGCGATAAGCCGATCATCATTGGCAGAAGTTCGTGGGTGGCGTCGGGCAGGATCGGCAGCGAGAAGCGCAGAAAGCCGTAGGTGCCCATCTTCAAGAGCACGCCGGCGAGGATGACCGAACCCGCCGTGGGCGCCTCGACGTGGGCGTCAGGCAGCCAAGTGTGAAAGGGGAACATCGGCACCTTGATGGCGAAGCCGACGAAGAACGACAGGAACACCCAGAACTGCAGGTCCGCCGGCATCTGCGAGCCGATCTCATGGAACTTGAGGATCGAGAAGGTGGCGTCGTTGCCGAGGCCCTCCCAACCCAGGAGACCGTCCTGGTTGAAGAAGTAGAGCGCCAGGATACCCAGGAGCATGAGCACCGAGCCGACCAGGGTGTAGAGGAAGAACTTGATCGCCGCGTAGAGCCTGCGTGGTCCCCCCCAGATGCCGATCAGGAAGTACATCGGCACCAGCATGACTTCCCAGAAGACGTAGAAGAGAAAGAAGTCCAGGGCGCAGAAGACGCCGATCATTCCGGTCTGCAGCAGCAACAGAAATACGTAGTACTCCTTCTGCCGGGTACCGATCGCGCTCCACGACGACAGAAATGCAAGGACTCCAAGCACGGTCGTGAGAAGAATCAGAAGAACCGAGATGCCGTCGACGCCGAACTCGTAGTTCACGCCGATCGACGGGATCCAAGACGCACTCTCGCGGAACTGGAAGAGGTCCTCGGCGTTTCCGGGGCCGCCCGCGGTTCGGTCGAACTCCCACCACAATGGAACCGAGATAAGGAAGTCGACGAACGCGACACCGGTCGCCCAGTTGCGGACCGCAACGTCGCCTGCCTTGCGCATGAAGAGCAGAATGACCAGCGCACCCGCGAGCGGGGTGTACGCGATGATCGAGAGAATCGGCAAACTGTCGAACATGTCTTCCTCCGCCGCGGCGTTCCTCTACAGGATGACCACCATTGCCACCAGTGCCAGGACACCGATGACCACGACCAGGGCGTATTGCGAAACCAGGCCCGTCTGCACCTTGCGGAGCATCAGGGAGAATTGCTGAAGGAGCCAGGCCATCCAGTTGACCAGGCCGTCAACGACGTACTTGTCGAAGAAGCCAGATAGCAGGGCGACGCCGACCGTGAAATGGCGCGCGCCGTTGACGAAGACGCCGTCAATGATCGCGGCGTCGAAGCGGTACAAGAGCCGCGCCAGACTCCAAGTGCCCCCGACGACGGTCTTGTCATAGAGTTCGTCGACGTAGTACTTGCCAACCAGTACCCGGTGGATGCCGGGGTAGCGCTTCGCCCATCCCTCGCCGAGCCCCAGGCCAACGTCGCCGCCGTAGTTGCGACGCGCGAGGAAGATGCCACCCGCAGCGACGCCGACCGAGATCACGATCAGCGTCCACTCGACAGCCAGGCTCAGGTGTGGGTGCTCACCCGCGTGCGGCAGCACCGCGATCACAGGCTCGAGAAAGTGATGAAACAGGTTGATGTCTGCGAGGTTGAAGGTCATACCCTTCGGAATACCGATGAGGCCCGCGAGCACCGCGCCGACCGCGAGGACGACGAGCGGCATGGTCATCATCGTCGGCGACTCATGCAGGTGGTTGCGCTGCTCTTCGGTACCTCGGAACTCGCCGAAGAAGGTCAGGTAGACGACGCGGAACATGTACATTGCGGTCAGCCCCGCGGTGAAAATCCCGATGCCCCACAGGATGTAGCGGTGCTCCAGAAAGGTCGCCGCAAGGATTTCGTCCTTCGAAAAGAATCCCGCGAGCGGCGGGATGCCCGCGATCGCGATCGTGCCGACGAGAAACGTCTTGTAGGTCACCGGCATGTACTTGCGCAACCCACCCATGTGCCGCATGTCCTGCTCGCCGCCCATAGCGTGGATCACCGAGCCGGAGCCGAGGAAGAGCAGTGCCTTGAAGAAGGCATGGGTGAAGACGTGGAAGATAGCTGCGATGTAGGCACCGACGCCGCAGGCGAGGAACATGTAGCCGAGCTGCGAGACGGTCGAGTAGGCCAGGACTTTCTTGATGTCGGTCTGCGCCATACCGATCGTGGCCGCCATGATCGCGGTCGCGCAGCCGATGATCGCGACGAACATCGACGTGCCCTGAGCAATCTGGAACAGCGCGTTCGAGCGCGCCACCATGTAGACGCCCGCGGTCACCATCGTGGCCGCGTGGATCAAGGCGGAGACGGGAGTCGGGCCGGCCATCGCATCCGGCAACCAGACAAAGAGCGGGATCTGCGCGCTCTTGCCCATCGCACCGATGAACAGGCACACGGTGATGAAGCCCATCACCGTCACCGGGCCGAGGAAAGACGACTCGGCCAGCTCGATGTTCTCGATCACCCGAGGGAATAGCTCGGTGTAGTTCAGGGTGCCGAAGTACGTGACCAATGCCAGAAGACCCAGCACGAACCCAAAGTCGCCGACCCGGTTGACGATGAACGCCTTGCGCCCGGCGTAGGGCGGGAACTCTTCCTTATAGTAGAAGCCGATCAGGAGGTACGAGCACAGCCCGACTCCCTCCCAGCCGACGAACGTCACCAGGTAGTTGTTGCCCAGGATCAGCATGAGCATGGCGCCCATGAAGAGGTTCAGGTAGGTGAAGAACCTCTGCACGCCGTCCTCGTGGGCCATGTAGCCGATCGAGTAGATGTGGATCAGGGTGCCGACAAAGGTGACAAAGAGCAGCATCACCGACGACAGGGGATCGAGCAGAAAGCCGAGGCTGACGTTGAAGTCCGCCAGGGTCGTAGCGTCGGACTCAAGTTCCACCCGCTCGAGCATCCCGGCCGGAATCCAGTTGTAGAGGACCTGTTCGTAGCCCTCGTGGTGCTCGTGCTCCGGGCTACCCATGTAGCTCGCGACCGCGCCGATCGACAGCAGACACGATAGGCCCACCGCAGACACCGCCAGCCATGCGGCGGTCTGCTTCGGGATCCGGTGACGTAGCACCACGCCGTTGAGCAACGCCCCGACGAACGGAATGACCGGGATCAGCCAGATGAGATCTTTCATCAGCCTCTCAGCTCCGTAGCCTGGTCGAGCTCGGTGGTGTGACGCAGTCGGTACAGCGCCAGCAGGATCCCCAGACCGACCGCAGCCTCGCCAGCAGCGACGCAGATCGTGAAGATCGCGAAGATCTGACCGGTGAGATCGGACAGCTGGTACGAGAAGGCGATCAGGTTCAGATTGACCGAATTGAGCACCAGCTCGATCGACATCAGCACAACGATCAGGTTGCGGCGCGTCAGGATGCCTGCCAGCCCGATCGAGAAGAGCACGAAGCTCAGGATCAGGTAGTGCGTAGTGGTGATGTCGCCCATCGCTACTGCTTTCGTCCCAGGATAACGGCGCCCATCATGGCGACCAGCAGAAAGATCGACGCGATCTCGAAGGGCAGCAGATAGTCGCGATACAGCGTCCAGGCCACCGCCTCGGAGTTGCCCATCTCGGCCCCGTCCGGGCCAGCGGTCACGAACGACGAAGGATCAGCGAAGGCAGGATCGAAGTCCACGGTCCACAACAGGTAGCTAAAGACCGCGGCGACGACGAGTACCAGAACCAACGCCCCTCGGGTGTTGGTGCCAAACAGGTTCGTCTCTCGCAGCTGGTAGAGGTTGACCAACATGATGACGAAGAGGAACAGCACCATGATGCCGCCGCCGTAGACGAAGACCTGGACGATCCCGAGAAACTCGGCATGTCGCAGAAAGAACAGCACAGCTACCGAAAGGAAGCTGCCAAGCAGCGAGATCGCCGAGTACATCGGATTGCGGTTCAGGACCACACCGAACGCACCCACCACGGCAAAAGTCCCGAAGACGTAGAAGACGAGGATTTCCATCAGCTGGTTCTCAGATCCGCAGGTCGCCTCGATTGCCGATCAGGCGATCTCCTCATCGGTGTAGGCGGGACGGACCTTCCAGTTTTCGAGCTCGTCCATGTCGACGTAGAGGTTGTCCCAGCGGTCGTAGCTCGCCAGCTCGTAGGTCTTGGTCGTCAGCCAGATCGACTTCGGCTCGGTCGGGCAGCCCTCTTCACACAAGCCACAGAACATGCAGCGCTGAATGTCGATGTCGAAGCGATCGAGGACCTTCTCCTTCTTGCCGGTCTCCTCGTTCTTCTCCGAGTGCCAGTCGATATAGATGATGTCGATCGGGCAGTCACGGAAGCAGATGGTGCACTTGATGCAGCGCTCCTCGTCGAGGCGGAACATGCCTCGGAAGCGATCGGACGGCTCGCGGCGCGCCTCGGGGTACTGGATCGTGACCTTCTTCTTGAAGAGGTTGCGAAACGTGATGCCGAGGCCCCCGAAGAGGTCCAGAAGCATGAAGCGATCAAGAAATGACTGTGCGGCTGGCATGTGGCCTCTCCTCTCAGACGATGAGCTTGAGGAGCCCGGTGATGAAAATGTTGAAGAGCGCCAACGGCAGCATCCACTTCCAACCCAGCTCCATGAGCTGATCGAAGCGGTAGCGCGGGAAGGTGCCGCGGAACCAGATGAAGATGAACATCGCCACCAGGATCTTCAGAAAGAACCACACCAGAGGTACCAGCATCGGCAGCGGCCCCGGCAGCCACGCGCCGTCGAGGAAGGCGAGTGCCTCAACGTTGGGGAACGGTCGCATCCAACCGCCCATGTAGAGGATCGCCGCCATCGCCGAGATGACGACCATGTTGCCGTACTCGCCGAGGAAGAAGAGGGCGAAGCGCATGCCCGTGTACTCGGTGTGAAAGCCGGCCACGAGCTCCGACTCGGCCTCTGGAAGGTCGAACGGGTTGCGGTTGGTCTCGGCAACACCGGCCACGACGTAGACGAAGAAGCCCAGGATCTGCGGGAAGACGAACCACAGATTCGCCTCCCTCTGCGCGTTGACGATGTCGACCAGCGACATCGAGCCGGCCAGCAGCAGCGGTCCAACCACCGCCAGGCCCTGAGGCACCTCGTAGGACACCATCTGCGCCGCCGCGCGCAGCCCACCCATCAGAGAGAACTTCGAGTTCGAGGCCCAGCCGGCGATGATGATGCCGTACACCCCGAGCGTCGCCATGGCGATGACGAAAAGCGCCGCGACGTTGATGTCGGTGACGAAGAGATTCATGGTCGCGCCGGGGGGCGCGCTGTCGCTGTCGGCGGCTGGACCGAACGGGATCACGGCGAAGATGATGAACATCGGCGCCACCACCAGACACGGGGCGAGCAGGTAGGCCCACTTGATCGCCTCGCGCGGGATCACGTCTTCCTTACCGAGCAGCTTCACGACATCGGCCGCGGGCTGCAGAAGCCCCCACGGGCCGACGCGATTCGGACCGGTTCGGAACTGGATGAAGCCGAGAATCTTGCGCTCGATGATGATCATCGCGGTCACCAGCGGCAACACCAGAACGAACATGACGATAAAGATCTTGATGAGCGGCGAGAACCCCGAGAAGAAGAGGCTGTCACCGAGCGCTTCACGAATGCCGTCCACTAGCGATCCACCTCACCGAGCACGATGTCGGTGGTGCCGATGATCGCGACCAGATCGGCCAGCAGCGTATCCTTGACCAGCTCGGGCAGGGCCTGGAGCGTGATGAAGGACGGTGCCCGCACGTGGCAGCGCCAGGGAATCGCGGTGCCATCCCCGACGATGTAGAAGCCGATCTCGCCCTTCGGGCCTTCGATCGAGGAGTAGACCTCGGTCTCTTTCGCCGATTTGATGACGCGAGGCTTCTTGCACATGATCGCGCCGTCGGGGATCTTCTCGACGCACTGGGTGAGGATCCGGGCCGACTGGCGCATCTCTTCGACCCGCACCAGATAGCGGTCGTAGGTGTCGCAGTTGGTGCCGAGCGGTACGTCGAACTCGAGCTCGTGGTAGCACTCGTAGGGGCGGTTCTTGCGTAGATCCCAATTGACGCCCGAGCCGCGCAGCATCGGCCCCGAGATGCCGTAGTCGATGGCAACTTCCGGCGGCAGCACACCGATGCCGACGGTGCGCTGCTTCCAGATGCGGTTGTTGGTGAGCAGGCCCTCGTATTCGTCGACGCAGGCGTCGAACTTGGCGGCGAACTCGGCACACTGGTCGAGCCAGCCGATCGGCAGATCGTAGGGCTGTCCCCCCGGGCGCATGCAGTTCAGCGTCAGCCGCGCGCCACAGTACTCCTCAAACAGATCGAGGATCTGCTCACGCTCGCGGAAGCAGTAGAAGAACGGCGTCATCGCACCAATGTCGATGGCGTGGGTGGCGAGCCAAAGCAGGTGAGAGGAAATGCGCTGCAGTTCGCACAACATGACTCGGATGTACTGCGCCCGCGGTGGCGTGCTGAAGCCGAGCAGCTTCTCGACCGCGCCGCAGTAGGCGAGGTTCGAGGTCGCCGCCGCGATGTAGTCCATGCGGTCGGTGTGCGGCACGTTCTGGAAGAACGGATGGAGCTCGAAGAGCTTCTCGGTGCCGCGATGCAGATAGCCGATGATCGGGTAGCACTCGCGAATGCGCTCGCCGTCGACTTTCAGCTTGAGCCTCAGAACGCCGTGGGTGGAGGGGTGCTGGGGCCCGAAATTGAGCTCCATCTCCTTGACGTCGAAAAGCGTCGGGGTGTCTGTGGCTGCCGGTTCGCTCATCTCGGGTAGTGCCCGTCAGGCGTCGGAATCGCTGCCCTCTGTGGAGGCCTCCTCGGCTGCGGTCTCCTCAGCGGGTGGCACGGGCGGCTTCTTCGGTACCTTCCACCCGGTACCGTCGCCCGAGATCGGCCCCTGGGCCTCTTCGTAGTACTCGGGATAGATCGCCGAGCCCGTGTCGATGCCCTCGACCGGGAACTCTTTACGCAGCGGGAAGCCGTTGAAGCCTTCCCATAGGAGGATGCGACTCATGTCGGGATGGCCTTCGAAGCGGATGCCGTACATGTCGTAGGCCTCGCGCTCGGGCCAATTGCAGCCCTTCCACACCGGTGTCAGCGATGGCACGGGCGTGTCTTCGTCGGTCGAGACTTTGAACCTCACGCGGCGGTCTGTCGACTGGTTGTAGACGTGGTAGACCGCCTCGAAGCGCTCTTCGCGATCGGGGTAATCGGCACCAGCAACGTCGACCATGTAGGTGAAGCCGTGCTCTTCTTTGAGGCTCTTCGCGAGATCGAACACGGCCTCTCGGGTGACGACCAGAGTGAGGTCCTCGAAGCTACGTGCACTCGTGATCGCGTCCGGAAAGGCGGAGCGCAGTGCGATGACGAGCTCGTCGTCGTCCGCATCCGACCACGTCGGCGGCGACGGATCGCGCTCCCAGATCGGCTTCGCGGCTTCGGCAGCGGCTTTGGCCTCGGCGGCCAGGCGCTTCTTCTCTGCCGCCTCAGCGGCCAAGCGCTCAGCCTCCGCCTTCTTGGCTTCATCTTCGGCCTCCGCGGCCACCTCGTCGGACGCTTCGGCCTCTTGCTCCGGCGCCTTCTCTTCGGCGTCGGACTTGGGGTCTCTATCGTTTTCGCTCATGTGCGAGTCACTAAGCTGCGGATCTGCCCTTGCCCGTCACGATCGTCTCGCGATCGATCTTGCGCTGTAGATGCATCAACCCCCACAGCAGCGCCTCGGGGCGCGGCGGGCAACCCGGCACGTAGACGTCGACCGGGACGATTCGGTCCACGCCCTGGGTGACGGCGTAGGTCCGATACGGGCCCCCGCAAGTGGCACAAGCCCCCATCGCCAGGCACCACTTGGGCTCCGGCATCTGGTCCCATAGGCGCCTGATGATCGGCGCCATCTTCTCGGTCACGGTCCCAGCGACGAGCATCATGTCGCTCTGGCGCGGACTGGCGCGAAACACTTCCGAACCGAAGCGCGACATGTCGTGACGCGGGTCCAGGACCGCCATCATCTCGATGGCGCAGCATGCCAGCCCGAACTGCATCGGCCAGACGGCTGAACGGCGCGCCCAGTTGAACACCTTGTCGTAGGTGGTCGTGAGGATGTTGGCCTCGGCAGGATCAGTCAAGCCCATTCCAGAGCCCCCTTCCTCCAGACGTAGGCATAGCCCACGATCAGAATCACTAAAAATACCGTCATCTCGATGAAGCCGAACAGAGCGAGCTCGTCGAACATCACCGCCCATGGATACAGGAATACCGTCTCCACGTCGAAGACGACGAAGAGCACCGCGATCAGGTAGTAGCGAATAGTGAACCGGTACTCGAGAGCGAGGCTCTCGGCCTCGTTGCCGCACTCGTAGGGGTCGCGACTTGTGCGCCCGGTGGTGTGGTGGCGGAGCAACTTCGCGGCCATCAGCGTCACGATGAGAAAACCCACCGTTACCACAACGAACACCAGAATCGGTACGTACTTTTCCATGGCTGGGTTGGAAGGGGCGGCGCTAAGCCGGCGGATATTCCACCACGCCGACATAGGGGAGTCAAGGAACTCCGCAAGCCGCTGCCCCGACGATCTGGAGGTCGAAAACCGCACTCGCGTCGACCCCCTTTCCCTGCACCAAAACACGGATTTCCTCGCCCATTCCTTCCCCGTCGAGAAGCGCCATCGCTTCGCCCCTCTCGGTCGCAGAAGCGCCGCGGATGAGCTCGAAGAGACCGGCTCCCGCCAGCCACAGAGCCTGCCGAGAGAAGGCGATCGTCTCAAAGCCCTGCGCCTCGCCTGCGACGCGCAGGGCTGTGAAATCGACATGGGCGGTCAGGTCCTGCGAGCCGACATCCTCGAACGGATTGCGATGCACCTGATGGCTCCTATAGCAGGCCAGCGTGCCGTTGCGTCGCACCCTGGGGTCGAGCAGACCCTGGCGAGCGAAACCGTAGTCGCAGGTGACGATCAGACCCCGGTCGATGCGCGAAGCCAACGACTCATATAGCGGAACCCACTCGGGAGAGAGGTCGGCGATCTGACCCGCCTCCAAGGGCACGCCGCCGAGAAGATCCACCAGCCTGGCATCACTGAGATCGCCCTCTACATAGCGCAGCTCGGCGCCGTCGGACTCCACCCAAAGCTCACCGAGCGAGCCATCCGCGCGACCGATCAGACGGTGTACCGAAAGAGCGTCGAGAAGCTCGTACGAGAATACGAGGCCGCGCAAAGATCCTTCGCCGACCGTAGCCGGGGCACCGATCCTCTCGACGCCGCGCGGAACCGCACCCCCGGCTCGATCCCACGCCAGAAACCGACCCCGATCCTCCGACCAGGCCCCGGCTACGGCCGCCAGATGCTGGCCGCCGCCGAACCCGGCCTCCAGGTAGTCGACCTCGCCGCCCAGCTGGGAGCCAAGCCTGGCCAAGAGCGCCGCCGTCGTGCGACCGAACAGCGGTGACAGCGACGATCCGGTCACGAAATCGCGCCCGACTGGCGAGCCACCGGAAGAGTAGTAGCCGCCGTCGCCATAGAGTGCCTCCTCCATGAAGCTGGCGAAGGGAATCGGCCCGATCTCCGCGATGCGGAGGCGGAGGCGGTCGGCGACGGCAGACACGCCGCGATGCTAGCCGAGCCGCCTCAGAGCTCCCCACACCGCGCCCGTCCATTAGGATGCCTGTCGGGATGAGCGCGGCTCACGAAACTCCGACCCGCGATCGCCTCGTCGAGATCGTCGGGAGCTTCTCTGGCCGGCGAATCGCGGTCCTCGCGGACCTGGTCGTGGATCGGTTCATCCACGGGACGCCCAAACGCATCAGCCGCGAGGCCCCGGTGCTGATCTTGCGCCAAGATCGCGAGCAGATCCGTCCGGGAGGCGGCGCCAACGCCGTGATGAACGTCCGCGCTCTCGGTGGCAATCCTTGCCCGGTCGGGGTCGTGGGTGACGACCACAACGGCAGTGCGCTGCTCGAGCACTTCTCCGGGGCCGGTATCGACACCGGACAGGTGGTCGAAATCGCCGGATATCGCACCCCCACCAAGACCCGTGTTCTCGCCGGCGCCAAGCACTCCGCCAAGCAGCAGATCGTGCGCTTCGACGTTGAGGAAGAGCTAAATCTCGACGAGGAGGCGAACGCGGCACTGGCACAGGCCCTCGATCGGGCGTGCGAGTCAAGCTCCGCCCTGATCGTCAGCGACTACGGACTCGGAGGCATCGACCCGAGGCTTGCGAGCCACGCGAGCCGAGGGCGGCTGTGCCTGGCCGACAGCCGCTATCGCCTAACCGACTTCGAGGGTGTGGACGGCGCAACACCCAACGAGGAGGAGCTCGACGCCCTCGAGCCCGGCGATCCCGCCGACGCACCTCGTCGCGGTGAGCGCCTGCGGCAGCGACTCGGCGCCAGCTTTCTGCTTCTGACCCGAGGCTCGACCGGCATGGTGCTCGTGACCGAGGCCGCAGCGGTGGAGATCCCGGTGCACGGAACCGACCAGATCGCGGACGTCACGGGGGCAGGCGACACCGTGATCGGCGCTTTCGCGCTCGCGTCCGCGGCCGGTGCAACACCGCTGGAAGCGGCGCTTCTCGCCAACTACGCCGGGGGCATCGTGGTCACCAAGCTCGGTACCGCGACCGCCTCGCAGGAGGAGCTGACCGCTGCAATCGGGGCCGACGGCCGCCCGCTCGGAGAGCTGAAATGGGTCGACTGGTAGACATCGACGAGCTCGAAATCATCCTCGCCGAGACCCGAGCCGAAGGCCGGCTCGTCAGCTTCGCCAACGGTCACTTCGACCTCTTGCACGTGGGCCACCTGCGCTATCTCGTTGGCGCGAAGGCCGAAGGAGACGTGCTGGTGGTCGGGGTCAACGGGGACGCATCGGTCCGCCAGCACAAGGGCGAGGGCCGTCCGATCAACCCGATCGCCGAGCGAGCCGAGCTTCTGGCGGCGCTCGAAACCGTGGACTACGTGGTGACGTTCGACGCGGAGAGCCCCGCCGATCTGCTCTTGCTCGTGCGACCAGACGTGCACTGCAAGGGCACCGACTACGGCACTCCGGAGGCGGTGCCCGAGTTCGAGGTCGTTCGCTCCTTCGGCGGCCGGACGGTCCTGGTGGGCGACCCGAAGGACCACGCGACTACCGATCTGATCGCCCGCGTCCAGGCACTACGCGCTCGCTAGGCGGCGAGCCGCGAGACGGAATGCGCCTTCTCCTCATTCGCACCAGCGCCATGGGCGACATCGTCCACTGCCTGCCGGCGCTGCGGGTACTGCGTGAAGAGCTGCCGCAGGCACGCATCGCCTGGGTCGTCGAGGACCTCTTCGCGCCGCTGCTCTGGAACGATCCCGACATCGACGAGCTCTTCCCAGTACGCCTGCAGAAGTGGCGACAGACCCCCGCAAGCCCGGCGACCTGGCGAGACGCCCGCCAGGCGCAGGCGGCGATCGACGACTACAACGCCGATGTCGTTCTCGACATGATGGGCAACCACAAGGCCGGAGTGCTCGCCGCGCTGAGTGGCAGCGACCGGCGGATCGGGCTCCGCCGGCACGACCGCCGCGAGCCCTCGAGCGCGATGTGGCTCTCGGACTCGGTTCCCGCGCAGGGAGGTCACGCCGTCGAGCGTGCGCTATCGCTGCTCGCCGGAATCGGCCTGCCGACCGACTTCCGCGGCTTCGGGGCCGAACAACTCGCGCTTGCGGGCGAAGGCGGTGGCTTCGAGTCCGGCGATCGGATCGTCATCCATCCTGGCGCTGCGTGGCCGAACAAGTGCTATCCGGCAGACAGGTGGGGCCAGGTGGCGGCAACGCTGGCCGAGCACGGCGAGGTGGTTCTCTCGGTGGGCCCAGGGGAAGAGGCTCTCGGGGCTGAGATCGAGGCGGCTTCAGGCGGCCGCGCGCACACCGCGGAGGCTCGAGGGCTCGCCTCGCTGGTAGATCTGATGCGCGGAGCGCGGCTGGTCCTGGGAGGAGACACCGGCCCCACTCACCTTGCCCACGCCCTAGACGCGCCCACCTTGTTTCTCCACGGTCCAACGGATCCAGCCACTCACGGCCCATACGCGGCGATGGAGCGAGCCCTCTGGGTCCAGCTGCCGTGCAGCTTCTGCCATCGGAGATTTGGGACCAAACAGCTCTGTTTAATAGACTTAAAACCCTCGCGAGTGGTCGCGAAGGCGCTTGAGATCATGGAGATTCGTTGACTGCCCGCTCGCGGCGCTGTTATATTGAGACACTGCTATAAGATAGCTCCGAGGTATCACTAGGGAGAACTCATGGACGACCGTATGGGCGCTGTGCTCGTCCAGGCGGGAAAGATCAGCCAGGAACAGCTCGAGTCGGCGCAAGCAGCCCAGAAGGAGGACGGCGGACGGCTGGACTCGAAGCTGGTAGGGCTGGGCTACGTCAAGGACGGCGAGCTGGTCGACTTCATGTCGCAGCACTTCGGCGTGCCTGCGGTCGATCTCAACGAGATCAAGGTCGATCCCTCGGTGATCAAGACCATCCCCGCCGAGCTGGCGCGCAAGTACACGGTTTTGCCTATCTCCAAGGCCGCAGCGCGGCTGACGGTCGGCATGACCGACCCGACGAACGTCTTCGCGCTCGACGACATCAAGTTCATGACCGGCTACTCGGTCGAGCCAGTGGTGGCCTCCGAGGAGGCGCTTAGGGCAGCCATCGACCACTACTACGGCACGACCCACGCGGTTGAGCTGAAAAAGGTCATGGACGACATCGACGATGGAGAGGACGAGGGCGATCTCCAGGTCCTCGAAGAGGACGACGAGCTCGACCTCCAAGAGCTCGAGGAGCGCGCTGAGGAAGCACCGGTCGTCCGGCTGGTCAACGTCATTCTGTACGACGCGATCAAGCGCGCCGCCTCGGATATCCACATCGAGCCGTTTGAGAAGGAGTACCGAGTCCGGTACCGCATCGACGGCATTCTCTATGAGGTGATGAACCCGCCCCTGAAGCTCAAGCAGGCGATCACCTCGCGCCTGAAGATCATGGCGCGGCTCGACATCGCCGAGAAGCGCCTGCCGCAGGACGGCCGGATCAAGATGAAGACCCGGCTGGGTGAACGCATCAAGGATCTCGATTTCCGTGTCTCGGTGCTGCCGACGCTGTTCGGCGAGAAGATCGTCCTGCGTCTCCTCGACAAGGACAACCTGATGCTCGACATGACGAAGCTCGGCTTCGAGCCCGAGTCGCTGCGACGTTTCGAGCAGGCGATCCTCAGGCCCTACGGCATGGTGCTGATCACCGGTCCCACCGGGTCCGGAAAAACGAACTCGCTCTACTCGGCGCTGTCGCGAATCAATACTCCCGAGGTCAACATCATCACCGCCGAAGATCCGGTCGAGTTCAACCTGCCCGGCATCAATCAGGTGCAGGTGAGGGAGAACATCGGCCTGAACTTCGCGGCCTCGCTGCGATCCTTCCTGCGGCAGGACCCCAACATCATCCTCGTTGGTGAGATTCGAGACTTCGAGACCGCGGAGGTGGCGATCAAGGCCGCCATGACCGGACATCTTGTGCTCTCGACCCTGCATACCAACGATGCTCCGTCCTCGATCAACAGACTGATGAACATGGGCATCGAGCCTTTCCTGGTCACGACCTCGGTGCACATGGTCGCCGCACAGCGGCTCGTGCGCCGAATCTGCACCAGCTGCAAGCAGGAGAGCGACGTGCCACCGGCGGCGCTGATGAATATCGGCTTCAGTGAGTCGGAAGCCAACAGCTTGACTCTCTACAAGGGCGTGGGCTGCGAGCTTTGCAGCCACACCGGGTACAAGGGACGCATCGGCCTGTACGAAGTGATGGTGGTCGACGAGGACATCCGCGACCTCGTACTCAGTGGCGCCAGCACCTTCGAACTACGACAGAAGTCGCTCGACAACGGCATGATTTCGTTGCGGCATTCGGGTCTGGAGAAGATTCGAATGGGGATGACGACTGTCGAAGAGGTTCTTCGCGAGACGCTCGAGCTGTAGGGAGCTGCTGGTAGGGCCGCGAGCGGGCGGGCGCCTCGCTTCGAGTGAGACGGGGTTTCAGAGTGAGGGTTAGAGGTGGCTGTCCCAGAGGGTTTCTGGGGTTTGCTTGGCCTGGTTCTCGTAGCGGGCTGCTACGAATAGGAGGTCGGAGAGGCGGTTTAGGTAGCGGACGGCGTAGGGGCCTATGGGTTCTGAAGCCTCGAGGGTGACGAGGCGGCGCTCGGCGCGGCGGCAGACGGTTCGGGCCCAGTGGAGGGTGGCGGCGCCGCGGGTGCCGCCGGGGAGGATGAAGTTGGCAAGCGGCTCGAGGGACTCGGACCATTCGTCGATCCAGCTCTCGAGCATGTCGACGTGGCGGGCCTCTATGGTCGGGACTTCGAGGGTCTGCTTGTCCTCTTCGGGGATGCAGAGATCCGAGCCGAGGTGGAAGAGGTCGTTCTGGATGCGACGCACTGGGTCGACGAGGGTCTCGTCGAGTCCCTCGGCGAAGGCGACACCGAGGATGGAGCTCAGTTCGTCGACCGAACCATAGGCCTCCACACGCGGGTCGTCCTTGCGGACGCGCTTCTTGACGCCGAGCCCGGTGGTGCCATCATCACCGGTCTTGGTGTAGACCTTGGTGATTCTGGGCACGTCGGGCCGAGCTTCTTCTTCGACCGCGCCATTCTTGCGGACTTCGCTACGCGAAGTCCCCGGCGGTCGTCTAGACCGACTCCGGAGGAGTCTGGCTAGACGTTCTCGTCGATGGCGCCTTCGACGGGGCTCGATGCGCCTTCGGTGTAGCGGCCACCGGTCAGCTGGTAGCTGGCCTCAGCACGCTTGCGTAGCTGCTCGAGCGCCTCGGTGAAGTTCTCGGGCACCATCTCCTCATCGCAAAATGAGCAGCAGCTCTCCCAGTGCAGGCCGTGACCTTCGACCTGGAGGCGACCGCCCGGGGTGACCTCGTCGGTGATCGGGCACCAGATGGTGGACATGGCGAGCATGAAGTTGCGGACGTAGAGCTCCTTCTTGTGCGCCATGACGAACTTGTCTGGCGACTTCGGGAACTCGTCCTTCGAGGCTGCGACACCGCGATAGGACACGCCGCCGTGGCTCCAATCAACCGCGCCGTCGGCGTTCTCCTCGAGGGTGACCGGGTCGATCGCGACTGCGTCGAGCTTCTGGGGGATCTTCACCTTGTCGAGCAGGACCGCCTCTGGGGGCAGCTGCGCGAGCGCGACGCCAGCGGCCAGGAGGGTCAAGGCGATAACCAGAATGCTCGTCTGTACTGGGGTCTTGCGAATCATCACTAGCTCCTTCGGCGATTCCATCCGGGGTCGCACCTGTGCAACCGATCTGTCTATAGCTCTACGGTCGGGATCTGATCTCGGCTCTCTCGCCGCCCCTCCGAAACCCGACAACCCATCCGAGGGGGACGGAGGAGCCGTAGTATATCGTGACTGTCTCGCTTGGTAGTCCACTCGTGCCGCTGTCATCCTTCGTACTTATCCTCGCAGCCTCACTCCTCGCCGTCACGGCTCCGACCGCGGCTCAGCGTCCGCCCTCCCCGCGCTCGCCTGACGAGGCCGCCGCGCTGCTCGACGAGATGGAGGACCGGCACATTAGCTGGCTACGCCGGGCCGATCCTCTGATCACCCACGTAGAGGGTGAGGCTTTTCTCGAGCTCAAGCGCGATCACCACCGCGACGCGTTCATTCGCAAGTTCTGGCAGGTCCGCGACCCCTACCCACAGACCGGCCGCAACGAGCTCAAGGAACGGTGGGACGAGCGGGTCTACATCGCCGAGTCGGAGTACGAGACCCTCGACGACGATCGCGCCCGTGTCTTTCTGGTGCACGGTGAGCCGCATCGAACGCTCGAGGTGCGCTGCACCACGACTCGCATGCCAGTAATCGTCTGGCAGTACCGCGACAGCGATGTAGCCCGTTTCCCGTTTCTCTTGGTATTCGTGCGCCAAGCCGGGTTGGGTCGGGCACGGATCTGGCGTCCTGGCCTGGGCAACCTGGAGCGCATCGCGCGCAACGCAAAGGGGTGTCTGAACGGCAACCGAATGGACGACATCCTCACAACGATCCGCAACCAGGGCGCCAGTTACGACATTTCGCTGGACCGGGCACTCGCCAAGCCGCGGCCGCAGAGCGAGGAGTGGATCGCGACCTTTCACTCGTTCTCGACGGAGCTTCCCGAAGGCGCGAAGACCCTCGAGGCGGAAATCGCGACTCACTTCCTGGGGCGGGTGCAATCGAGGACCGTGGTCCAGACCACCTTTCAGGTCCCGCTCGAGGAAGCGACCCTCGAGGAGTTCGCCGGGTTCGAGTCGTACAACTTCGAAGTGAACGGCGAGATTCTCCAGGAGGGTCAGCTGTTCGAGAACTTCCGTTACAAGTTCGGACTGGCCAAGTCGGAGGCGCCGCCGAGCGGCATCCCGATGGCCTACCAGCGCTACCTTCGACCCGGGCCCTATGTCCTGATTCACAAAGTGCACGACCTCAACGGCAACGCCTTCTTCATCCACGAGGCGGAGATCGACGTGCCGCGCATGGAGGAGATCGCGGAGATCCCCGACGATCGTGACAACGAGACGATGCAGCTCTTTCGCGAGGCCTCAGAAGCGGTCGGCTCCGAAGAGACGGCCATCCGGCTGGTGGCGCCGCCGGGCGACCTGCATCAAGGGTTCGTTCGCTTTGACACCTTGACCTCGGGATCGAACATCGAGCGGGTGGTCTTCTCGCTCGACGAGCGGACGACGGTGACCAGGAACAACCCACCCTGGAACGTCGAAATCGACCTCGGCCCCTTCCCGCGATTGCGCAACCTGCGCGCCTCCGCGCTGGACGCCGATGGCAAAGTCGTGGCCGAAGACGAGCTGCTGGTCAACGCCGGAGAGCACCGCTTCGGTGTACGTCTGGTAGAACCTTTCTGGGGTCGCGAGTACGACGACAGCGTCCGAGCTCGCGCCGAGGTGGACCTACCGAAGGGACGGACCCTCGAACGGGTCGAGTTCTTCCTCAACGAGCGGCTGGTGGCAACCCTGTTTCAGGAGCCCTTCGTGCAGCCGATCCGCCTGGCAAACGGCGGCGCGCCCGCCTACATCCGAACCGTCGCCCACCTGGTCGATGGCAATTCGACAGAAGACGTGGCGTTCATCAACGCTCCGGATGTGCTCGAGGAGATGGACATCCAGTTCGTTGAGCTCTACGCGGCGGTGCGCGACACCGATGGGCGGCCGGTCGAGGACCTCGCCGAGCGGGATTTCCGCATCTTCGAGGACGGCGTGGAGCAGACCATCAACCGCTTCGACAGGGTCGAGAATCTGCCGTTTCACGCCGTCATACTGATCGACAACTCGGCATCGATGGGCGGGGCGCTCGGGCAGGCGCGCCACGCCGCGCTGCGCTTCTTCGAACAGGCAGTGACACCGAAGGACCGCGCGGCGATCATCACCTTCAACCGCTTCCCCAACATCGCCGTCGAGTTCACGAACGAGCAGCGGGCCCTCGGTGCCGGGCTTCAGGGTCTTACCGCTGAAGGTCAGACGGCGCTTTACGACTCGATGATGTTCACCCTCTACTACTTCACCGGCATCAAGGGCCAGCGGGCGATTCTGCTGCTGTCAGACGGGAAGGACGAGGTGAGCCGCTTCGACTTTTCCGAAACCCTCGACTATGCGCGCCGCGCCGGAGTGACGATCTATTCGATCGGACTGAACATGGACGATGGTGGCGCCCGCCGACGACTCATCACGCTCGCCAACCAGACCGGCGGGCGCAGCTACTTCATCAAGAACGTCGACGATCTCTCGGGTGTCTACGCCCTCGTTCAGCAGGACCTGCGCGCGCAGTACCTCATCGCCTACCAGTCGACGAACACCTCGAGCCGCGAGGACTTCCGCTACGTCGACCTCGAAGTCAAGCGTCCCCGCACCACGGTCCGCACCCTGGCAGGCTACTACCCCTAGAAGCCTGCGCAGCAGGATCCTAGGCCGGCGAGTTTCGGGGGCGTTAGCCGCGCGAACCTTCTACGCTTCGACGACTCTCTCTTTCGTACCGGCAAGGTACTCGTAGAACTCGCCGCCGTCGTCCGCCTGCTTGGTGAGCAACGAGATCAGGGGCACGGCGATGAGCGGCACGAGGGTCGTCACGTACGACGGGTCGATCCCCTCGCCCTCGAAAACGAACAGCCAGTGGAAGAGTCGGGTGAAGGCACCCGAGTCAGCCGTTACCGCGAACTCAACCGCCTCCGCCCAACGGATCAGGCCGTACCAGCTGAGACCGAGCCCGTAGCCGATCGTGATGCCCCAGAAGGCCCCCTTTTCGGTGGTCCGAGGCCTTTAGATGTGGTCGCCGACCGCGATGGGGGGAGGCACCACCATGGCAAACCCCAGAAGCAGCAGATCGAGAATCGAGCCGATCTGCCCCTGCCAGGCGATGGTTGCGGCGAGCAGGCCGTAGGCCGCCGTGGTGATCCGGAAGGCCTTGAGCTTCTTCTCAGAGCTCCAGGCCTTGGCTCCCGGGATCCAGTCGGTCACGAACATGGTCGACGACGACAGGAGGATCGGGCCGCCGGACGAGATCACTGCGGCGAGAACCGCCGCGAGGGCGACTCCGCCGATGAGTGGATCGAGTTGCGTCGCCAGCCGGGTGATGAGGGAGTAGCCACTTCCCTGCGCACTCGCTCCGTACTCGGCCAACGTCAGGACGCCGATTCCGCCGGCGAGAAAGGGCATCACCGAGGCGATGACGCCCGCCCACATGAAGGCCGGGACGATGCTCTTCTCGCTCTTGGCAGCGGAGGAGAAGTTGACGTAGATCGAAGCCGCCGGTGTGTGCACAGCGGCGGAGAAGAACATCGCGATGACCGCCATCCAGCCAGCCCCGACGAAGCTCCACCAGCTTGTCGATTCCATCCCGCTCTCAGCCAAGCCGACGTCGACGCGTTGCACGACTTCACCCCAGCCGCCTAAGTGGTTGATGCCGACCAACAGCACCAGGGACAAGCCAACGAGCATCACCACGCAGTGAATGAGGTTGGTCACCGCTGATCCCCACAGGCCGCCGAGGGCCGTATAGGAGATCAGCACGATCGCGGCGATGAAGACAGCGATGCCGAACGGCATGCCGGTGACACCGACGAGAATGGAGGCAATGACGAAGGGCTCCAGGATGTTGACGATCAGGTACTCGGTCTGCACGCACAGGCTGGTCAGGACCTGGCAGCGCCGCGAGTTGAAGCGCAGCGAGAAGATCTCGCCCACCGTGTGAAGGCGAAGTCGCCGGTAGGGAACCGCGAAGAAGAGTCCGACGAGTGCCAACGCCAGAAAGGTGTTGACGCCGTACCAGAGGTTCCACAGCCCGGTGGTGATCACGTCGCCGGCCACGCCGTAGGTACCGACGCCTCCGATGCGTGTACCCGCGATGCCAACGGCGATCATCAGAACGCCCATCTGACCGCCGCCAGCGGCCCAGGCATTCGATCCGGAGCTGCGCCGCGCGAGAAGGCTACCGACGAGCGTCGTCCCTACCAGATAGGCGACGATGACGCCGAGCGCAATTAGGTCTACCTCCATCTCCCCCCCTGACCGGCGCTCCACCGCGCCCTTGAGTCCCGCGATGTGATCGCCAAGGTCGGAATTGTAGAACGGCCTCTACTGGATGCAAGTGTCAGCGATTCCCTCGCAGGCTGGCAAGCATAGCTGCCGGCCGCGAAAGGTCGGAGCCGAGGCTTGGACTCCGGCCGATCGCCACTGTGGCAGGATCGGCACGGTGAGGCGCCACCACCACGGTCTGGAGAGACTCTCGGTTCTGGTCGCCGCGCTCGCAGGCATGATGTTTCTCGGTTTGCGGGCGACGCCCGAGTGGGCTGGCCTGATCGAGGACGCGCTCCCCTTATCGGCCTTCGGCTCGCGAACCACCCATCGCCTCCTGTCGTCGATCGCGGAGCCCTCCATCTCGCACCGGCGCCCGACGAGAGCTGGGAGCTACCGCAGGTCCGCCGGCGAGGCCTCCGCGACAGCGACGTGCCGAGCGAGTGCGCCGATCACCGCTACGCACCGGGGCACCTAGCGGTCGAGAACCTGCCGAACTCGCAGATGGCGGATCGCGCCGCCGTGGAGCAGGGGCTACCGGCGATGTCGGTCGCCGTCGAATCGTGCCATCTGCGCCGCCTCTACGAGCGGCCCCAGGCGCGAGGGCGCGAGTGGGAGATCCCGGCCTACGCGACCTATTTCGACAACGGCACGGCGCGCTTCGGGGCCACGATCGGGCTTCGACGGACCCCAGCTGATCGCCGCCGTCCAGGACCGACAATCCGACGGCCGACGGCGCGAAGAAGCTCTGGCACTTCATCACGCCCCTGACCTACGACACCAGAGCCACCTGGTCAAAGACCTCAGCGCAGCCGACGCCAAGTGGTTCTGGATCAGCTGGGACTTCGACTTCAGCTTGCGGGTCCCCAGACGGCAACCCCGCTACGGCTGGCAGAAGGATCTCCTGTGGTTCGTCACCAAGGGCCCGAGTCAGACGTCGGGTCCCCGTCGCTTGGCGTACCGGATGCTCACCGAGAACGAGGATTACAGGCGGTTCTTCTCAGCGTCCGTCGTCCACGCCCTGAATCACGAGATCGACGGCAAGCGGATCGACGCGGCCGAGATCGCCGAGCGCCTCAGCTCGGACACCCACGTCAGGGCCGTGTTCGACAGCGGCCGATCGCCGAGGTCCAGAAAAGGGAAGAGGGCGGGAATGGTGTTGCCATTCCCGCCCTCATAATCCCGGCAGCGACCTACTCTCCCACGCAGTTGCCCACGCAGTACCATCGGCGCTGAGGGGCTTAACTGCCGTGTTCGGAATGGGAACGGGTGGATCCCCCTCGCTACAACCACCGAGAACTCAAACTCTCGTGTTGAAACTGGATTTGGACACTGGCGACAGGCGCGCCGAGCGGAGTTGCACTCCGTCTGCAAAGGCCAAGATATAGATTGGTCAAGCCGAACGACCGATTAGTACGGGTGAGCTCAACGCATCGCTGCGCTTACACTTCCCGCCTATCAACCTGGTGGTCTTCCAGGGGTCTTCGGGGAATCCTCATCTCGGGCGGGGCTTCCCGCTTAGATGCTTTCAGCGGTTATCCTTTCCGAACATAGCTACCCAGCTGTGCCGCTGGCGCGACAACTGGTGCACCAGAGGTTCGTCCGTCCCGGTCCTCTCGTACTAGGGACGGATGCCCTCAAGATTCCTACGCCCACATGAGATAGGGACCGAACTGTCTCGCGACGTTCTAAACCCAGCTCACGTACCACTTTAATCGGCGAACAGCCGAACCCTTGGGACCTGCTTCAGCCCCAGGATGTGATGAGCCGACATCGAGGTGCCAAACCGCCGCGTCGATGTGAACTCTTGGCGGCGATAAGCCTGTTATCCCCGGCGTACCTTTTATCCGTTGAGCGATGGCCCTTCCATACGGGACCACCGGATCACTAAGGCCTACTTTCGTACCTGCTCGACTTGTAGGTCTCGCAGTCAAGCTCCCTTCTGCCTTTGCGCTCTGCGGCTGGTTTCCAATCAGCCTGAGGGAACCTTCGCGCGCCTCCGTTACTCTTTGGGAGGCGACCGCCCCAGTCAAACTACCCGCCTGACAATGTTCCCGACCCGGCTAACGGGCCCGGGTTAGAACTCCAATACGATAAGGGTGGTATTTCACTATTGGCTCCACCGAGTCTAGCGGCCCGGTTTCATAGCCTCCCACCTATCCTACACATAACGCATCAGGGTTCACTGCCAGGGTGCAGTAAAGGTGCACAGGGTCTTTCCGTCTACATGCGGGTAACCGGCATCTTCACCGGTACTACAGATTCGCTGAGCTCCTTGTGGAGACAGTGCCCAGATCGTTACGCCATTCGTGCAGGTCGGAACTTACCCGACAAGGAATTTCGCTACCTTAGGACCGTTATAGTTACGGCCGCCGTTTACTGGGGCTTCGATTCAGAGCTTCGCTCGGCGAACCGGGCTAACCCCTCCTCTTAACCTTCCAGCACCGGGCAGGCGTCAGACCCTATACGTCGTCTTCACGACTTTGCAGAGTCCTGTGTTTTTAGTAAACAGTCGCCTGGGCCGTTTCTCTGCAACCCCCCTCGGCTCAGCCAGCTAGTGGCATCACCTAACGGAGGCCCACCTTCTCCCGAAGTTACGGTGGAATTTTGCCGAGTTCCTTAACAAGAGTTCTCTCAAGCGCCTTGGGATACTCTCCCCGTCTACCTGTGTCGGATTGCGGTACGGCCACTTTCGTTCTCGCTAGAGGCTTTTCTTGGCAGTGCGGAATCAGCGGGTTACCCGTCGGATCTCTCCTCGGGGCCCTAACACGCCTCGGCATTAATTTCACGGATTTTCCTATGAAACCTACCTACACGCTTGGACCGGGACAACCAATACCCGGACCGCCTATCCCTCTGCGTCACCCCATCACTGATAATGAACTACAGTGGTACAGGAATATTCACCTGTTTTCCATCGACTACGCCTTTCGGCCTCGCCTTAGGAGCCGACTAACCCTGGGTGGATGAACCTTCCCCAGGAAACCTTAGACTTACGGCGAACTTGATTTTCACAAGTTTTATCGCTACTTATGCCGGCAGAGTCTCTTGCCTACGCTCCAGCAAACCTTCCGGTTTACCTTCAGTCGCACAGGCAATGCTCCCCTACCGCATCCAGGCTAAAGCCTGAATGCCCGCAGCTTCGGTGATGTGCTTGAGCCCCGTTAAATTGTCGGTACAGAGCCGCTTGACCAGTGAGCTGTTACGCTTTCTTTCAAGGGTGGCTGCTTCTAAGCCAACCTCCTGGTTGTCTCCGCGTCTCCACATCCTTTCCCACTTAGCACATACTTCGGGACCTTAGCTGGCGGTCTGGGCTGTTTCCCTCTCGACCATGGAGCTTAGCCCCCACGGTCTGACTCCCGGGCTGACGTTTCCGGCATTCGGAGTTTGATTGGATTCAGTAAGCGGTGAAGCCCCCTAGTCCATTCAGTGCTCTACCTCCGGAACGAATCACCCGAGGCTAGCCCTAAAGCTATTTCGGGGAGAACGAGCTATAACTGAGTTTGATTGGC
>JAYZDP010000031.1:0-36955 GCA_036337765.1 Acidobacteriota bacterium | reverse complement strand
GGGGCAGCACATCGCCCCGGCGGGTTCGCGGGCTTGGCGGGCGCCGGGCCGCACCGCCCCACCGGCCGGCGGGGCGGCCGCGACCACTAGGGGGCGGGCGGCCACTACCCAAGCGACGGTAACCGCGTCCGGCTCAGTGATCGCACCGCGCGAAACCGCACTCGGCCCCGAAGTGACTGGGCGGCTGTCGCACGTCTTTGTCGACGTGGGCGACACGGTTACGGCGGGGCAGCCAGTATTCCGCATCGACCACGAGCCCTATCGGGTCGCCCACGAGGAGGCTGTGGCCGGTCTCGAGCTGGCGAAGGCCGAGCTCGACCAGGCCGCCCAGGAGATGGAGCGCGGGCGAAGGCTCACCGAACAACAGGTCTCGCCGCAGCAGGAGCTCGACGCCCTGATCACTCGCCACGCCGTGCAGAAGGCTCGTGTGCAGCAGGCGCTGGCCCGGGTACATCGCGCACGCCAGGACTACGAGCGCACCCTTGTGAGTGCGCCCTACACGAGCTTCGTCGTCGAGCGCGATCTGCACGAGGGAGCGATGCTCAACCCCGGTTCGGTGGTTGTGGTCCTTCAGCAGGCCGGTGGGTTCGAAGCGGTGATCGACGTCCCCGAGGCCGCGCGCGTCACGGTCGTGCCGGGGCACGCTTCGCTGCTGCACGTCGAAGGTGCGCACGAGCCGGTGGCCGCGCTGGTTCGAGCGGTCAACGCGCGGATCGATCCGGAGAGCCGGACCTACCAGGCGCGCATCCCGATTCCCGACTCGGTTGCCGGGGTGAAGGCGGGGGCCTTCGTTCGCGCCGAGATCTCCGCCGCGCCTCAGGGCGAGTCGCTGCTCGTCGATCGCGACGCCATCCTGCGGCGCGACGGACGTACCTACGTGTTCCGACGCAGCGGAACGAGTGTCGAGCGGGTCAGCGTCGGCCTGGGCGCAGTAGGAGCGATGGAAGTCGAGGTGCGGACTGGTCTCGGCGAGGGTGACGAGATTGTGGTCGGCGAGGTGATCCAACGTCTGTCCGACGGTGCGTCCGTATCGGTCGGCCGATGAATCTCCCGCTACTTTCGATCCGGCGCCCGATCTTCGCGCTGATGCTGATCACCAGTCTGGTAGTCCTGGGGCTGGTGTCGCTCACGCTTCTGGATCTCGATCTCAACCCCGATGTCGACTTCCCTTTCGTCACGGTGACGACGATCCTGCCGGGAGCCTCGCCGGAGACCATCGAGACCGAGGTAACCGACATCCTCGAGGAGCAGATCAACACGATCGAGGGCATCCGCACCCTGCAGTCGACGTCGAGCGAAGGGATCTCGATGATCTTCGTCGAGTTCGAGGTCGGCTACGACATTGACATCAAGGCGCAGCACGTGCGCGAGAAGATCGCGCCGGCACGCGCCGAGCTACCGCTGGACATCGAAGATCCGGTCGTCACCCAGCTCGACCCCGACGCCACCCCGATCCTGTCGATCATGCTCGGCGGGCCGGTCTCGCTACGCGACCTTTCCGATCTCGCCGAGAACACGATCTCGGATCGGCTCGAGCGCATCGCTGGAGTTGGCGGTGTGCAGATCGTCGGTGCGCGTAAGCGCGAGGTGAAGATCTGGCTCGATCCGGTGCGCCTGACCGGCTACGGGCTGTCGATCGACGACGTCCGTGCCACGCTGCTGCAGGAGAACGCCGAGATGGGCGGCGGGCGCATCGAGTCGGCGTCGCGTGAGTGGACCGTTACCACCGCCGGCAAGGTGCAGAGCGTCGAGGACTTTGGCGCGCTGATCGCCGCCGAGCGCGGCGGCAGGCTGGTCTATCTGCGCGATGTCGCTGTGGTCGAGGACGGTCTCGCCGAAGAGGTCTCGATCGCGCGCTTCAACGGCCAGCGTGGAGTGTCGCTCGACGTCCGCCGGCGCTCGGGCGCGAACACCGTGGCGGTCGCGCGCGCCGTGCGCGAGGAGGTTGACCTCATTGCCAAGGAGCTGCCGGCGGGGATGGGGATCTCGGTGGCGCGCGATTCTGCCGTCTTCATCGAGGATTCGATCACGTCGGTCTTTTCGAATATGACCTGGGGCGGCGGGCTGGTGGTGATCGTGGTGCTGTTCTTCCTGCGCAACTGGCGCTCGACCTTGATCGCGGGTCTGGCAATCCCGGCTTCGATCATCGCCTCGTTCACCTTCTTCTATGTCTTCGACTTCACGCTCAATACGATGACGCTGATGGCGCTCTCGCTGTCGATCGGCATCGTCATCGACGATGCGATCGTCGTGCTCGAGGTCGTCTATCGACGTATCGAGGGCGGCCAGGGCCGCCGCGCCGCCGCGGAGGAGGGCTCGTCGCAGGTGACGCTCGCCGTCATTTCTACCACGCTCGCGCTGTGCGCGGTTTTCGTGCCGATGGCCTTCATGCAGGGCTCGGTGGGGCAGTGGTTCTTCGAGTTCGGCATCGTCATGGCGATTGCGGTCTGCGTGTCGTCGCTCTTCGCCCTCACGCTCACCCCGATGTTGGCCAGCCGGGTGCTGAGCGCCAATCAGGCCCGCGGTGCCGTGTCGATGGCCGTGGAGCGCTTTCTGGTTGGGCTCGAATGGGGTTACGCGCGCATCCTCGGCACGGCCGTGCGCCACAAGGCGATGACCCTGAGCGTCGCGATCGTAGTCTCGGCCGGCGGCTGCGGTCTTGCCGGCACGATCCCCTTCGACTTCTTCTCGATCTTCGATCGCGGCGAGTTCCAGGTCTCGATCAAGCTCCCGGTTGGCACGCCGCTGGCGGTCACCGACGGCGCCGCGCGGCGTTTAGAAGCCGTTGTTAAAGCGCTGCCGGAGACTCAGGCCACCTTCACCACTGTCGGTGCCTCGACACAGCAGCGCACGCCGAACCGCGCGTCGGTCTATGTCGACATCGGCGACTTGACGGAGCGCGAGCGCGGCCAGATAGAGCTGATGGAAGTGGTGCGGGTCGCCGCTGCCCAGGCCGTCCCGGAGGCGGAGGACATCTCCGTCAGCGAGATCCAGTGGGTGTCGGGCCAGGAGGGCGGCATGGGATCGAAGCAGCTGACATACAGCCTGCAGGGTCCCGACCTCGGCAAGCTCCAGGGGTACTCCGACGCCATCATGGCCAAGATGGAGGCGGACCCGGCGCTGGTCGACGTCGGGACCTCCTTCGAGAGCGGCAAGCCCGAGATCCGAATGTCGATCGAGCGCGACGTCGCGGCCGACCTCGGTGTGCCGGTGGTAGTGATTGGTCGCACGATCCGCACACTGCTGGCGGGCGAGGAGGTCGGCTCGTACGAAGAGGGCGGCGAGCGCTACGACGTGCGTGTGCAGGTGCTTCCCGAGTACCGCGACGATCCGGACAAGCTCGATCTGATTCGCGTGCGCTCGGTGCGCGGTGACCTGATCCCGATCACCAACGTTGCGCGCGCCAACGTCGGTGAGGGTCCGGTGAACATCCTGCGCGAGAACCGCGCGCGCCAGATCGGCATCGACGCCAACATGGCCGAGGGTTACGCGATGAGTCTGGGCTCGCAGAAGATGGCCGCCTGGGGGCAGGAAGTCGGCAGCGCCGCTCCGGCACGGCTGGTGCCCTCGGGCATGGCTCGGATGATGCAGGAGTCGATGATGTCGCTGCTGTTTGCCTTCGTCCTGGCTCTGGTGGCCATCTACATGGTCCTGGCGTCGCTGTTCAACTCACTCATACACCCGCTCACCATCATGGTCTCGGCGCCGATGTCGTTCATCGGCGGCTTTCTGGCGATGAAGCTCACGGGCATCCACCTCGACATGATGAGCGGCATCGGCTTTCTGGTACTGATGGGCTTGTGATGAAAAACGGCATCCTGCTGGTCGACCAAATGAACCAGCTACGCACCAAGCAGGGATTCGAGCGCGATCAGGCGGTGCTGCTCGCTGCGCCGCAGCGGCTGCGCCCGGTGCTAATGACGGCCTTTTCGCTGATTCTGGGTCTGCTTCCGGTGGCGCTGGCGACCGGCGGCATGGCGGAGAGCCGCGCCGCGATGGCGATCCTGACCATCGGCGGCATGACGACGTCGACGTTTCTGACCCTGCTCGTCGTCCCGGTCGTCTACAGCCTCTTCGATGCCGCCACCGAGCGGCTGCGCTCGGCCGGACGACGCCTCTCAGGTTCTCGGCGCCGCCAGCCGATCCCGCCACCCGAGGCTCCGACCTGAGAAACACGGTGACCGTGCACTACGGACGGCCTATGACGGGGCGAGGCGCCGGAGCTTCGTCATGTCGTTCTGGATGTAGATCCCCTGGACCCGACCCCCGGCCACGGCGATAGCCAGGACGGCGAACGGCCGCCCGTTGCGCGAGAGAATAGCGCCGGTCGGCCGTTGAGTTGCCGTTCGGCGAAACTGACTCCCTCGCTTCCCGCTGGCGAGACCGCAGCAGTGAAGGCGGCGACCCGGTGGCGGCCGGTGAGCGGCCCGGTGAGGTTGCGGGCGCCTCCGAAGGATCCTCCTGAGGGGCCCGCGTCAGCTGCGAGAACGACGTCTTCGGCACGAAGCTCGGCCTCCAGCAACCGGCGGCGCTCCGAATCGGTAGTCGACAACGAGCGCCGCCCGTTCCGCAGGGGTGAGCCTCTGCAGAGCTACATCGACCCTGTCCGCCAGCGCTGCCGCCGCGGCAATTCCGATCGGACCACTGGAGTCATTTACGAACACGGTGAGACCCCGCAGATCGAGCGCGCGCCAGAAGTCGACGACGAAGTCGCTGTAGCTGGCGAGCGTGCCGGCGAAGTCTGGCGCCGCGTCGGAGTCGCCGAACCCGGGAAAGTCGGTAGCCGGTAGCCGGTACTCGGAGCGCAGGGCCGCGACGAGGTGGAAGAAGCCGAGCGAGCTCAGCGGGGCGCCGTGCAGCAGCAGGATTGGCGGGCCGTTGCCCTCGTCGATGTAGGCCGTGTCGCCGGCTGCCAGCTTGACGCGGCGGTAGGTCAGGCCCAGGCTGTCGGGTCGATGCGCGAGAGTGAGGCGGTGTTGAGGGCTCATGTAATCAAGACCGATGAGGCCTTGCCGATGTGACATGGGGCTGCATACCGCCGCATGCGAAGGGTGGGGCCATGGGCTTGCTTCAGGCCATCTGCAAATAGTAGAACGCAGGCGGGTGCGGAGCGCGGTGATACCGTCGCCCGAGTCGGCATGAAGCACTTTGAGATCGGTCTGAACGCGGTCATCTATGCCGTGACCGAAGACGAGCCGCGGGTCCTGACGGTGCTCGACGAAGGTTTGGGGAGCGATTCGCCGGCACTCGCCTGGGGTCGGCTGGATCCGGTGGGCGACAGGACACTGGAGCTGGGCCTGCGGCGATGGGTCCGGGAGCAGACGGGACTCGAGCTGGGCTACGTGGAGCAGCTCTACACGTTCGGCGACCGTGAGCGGGCGCCGGCGGCCGCGACAGAGGAGGCACGGTTGTTCTCGGTCGCCTATGTCGCGTTGGTGTGGGAAGAGGAGCCGCCTGGTCGGCTGGCGACTTGGCGTAACGTGTACGACTTCCTGCCATGGGAGGACTGGCGTGAGGGTCGGCCACCGATTCTCGACCGGCTGTTGGTTCCTCACCTGCGCGCCTGGGCGAGCGGACGTCCGACGCCGCGGGCCGCTCGTGAGGAGCGCATCGAGATCACCTTCGGCCTTGGCGATGCGGGCTGGGACGAGGAGCGGGTGCTCGATCGATATGAGCTTCTCTACGAAGCCGGCGTGTTCTCACAACGTCATGCGGCCCAAGCCGGAGATGGAATGGCCTTGGACCATCGCCGCATTCTGGCGACGGCTCTAGGTCGGTTGCGGGGCAAGCTCAAGTATCGACCGGTGGTCTTCGAACTGCTGCCGAACCATTTCACCCTTCTCCAGCTTCAACGGGTGGTCGAGTCCCTTGCCGGAGTGCGGCTCTACAAGCCCAACTTCCGGCGGCTGGTAGAGAAGGCCGGTCTGGTGGAGGGAACTGGCAAGCTCCACGGCGGTACTGGTGGAAGACCGGCCGAGCTGTTCGCGTTCCGTCGGGAGGTGCTGCGTGAAAGGCCGGCGTCGGGAGTTGGCCTCCCGAGTCTGCCTGCACCGACTGCTTGACACGCCCTTATACTCACCTTTAGAATAAGAGAGTGCGAAGGACTTGGGGAATCCAGGTCTATTCTTTTTGCCCCCTCTTATTCTCATATGGAGTATTATAAGGTGTCGAGTGCCGATTCCACGCTCGAATACACGCCAGAGGTTCAGCGGGTCACCGGCCCCATCTACGAAAGGCTGCGCCCCGTCGTGCCGGAGATCGAGTGGGCCGTGCACGCGCCGTACGTTGCGGCGATCAACCGGCTGAAGGTCGAGCGCAACGCGATCATCCTCGCTCACAACTACCAGACCCCGGAAATCTTCGCCGGAGTCGCTGATCTGACCGGCGACTCGTTGGCGTTGGCGAAGTTGGCGGCCGAGGCCGACGCGGAAGTGATCGTCCTGTGCGGCGTGCACTTCATGGCTGAGACGGCGAAGCTACTCAATCCAGCGAAGACCGTACTGATCCCTGATCTCGAAGCCGGTTGTTCGCTCGCCTCTTCGATCACGGCCGCCGACGTGCGTCGGCTCCGAGACCGCTACCCCGGTGTGCCGGTCGTGACCTATGTCAACACTTCGGCGGACGTGAAGGCGGAGACGGACATCTGCTGCACCTCTGCCAACGCGGTCGAGATCGTCGAGTCGCTGCCTGGAGATCGGGTGATCTTTCTGCCCGACGAGTATCTCGGCCGCTGGGTCCAGACCCAGACCACGAAGGAGATCGTCCTGTGGCAGGGACACTGCGAAGTGCACGAGCGCTTCACCGGTGAGGAGGTGAGGGGCTACCGCGAGACGCACCCAGGCATCGTCGTCATTGCCCATCCCGAGTGTCCACCAGAAGTGCTCGACGAAGCCGACTTCGTCGGCTCGACCTCGAAGATGAGTGCCTATATCGCGGAGCAGCGACCGGAACGCGCCTTTATGGTGACCGAGTGCTCGATGAGCGACAACGTCGCCACCAGCCACCCCGAGGTCGACTTTCTGCGGCCATGCAACCTGTGCCCGCACATGAAACGGATCACCCTGCCCAAGATCCTGAGTTCTCTCGAGACCATGACCTACACCGTCGAGATCGACGAGGAGATCGCAGCTCCTGCGCGGCGCGCGGTCGAGCGAATGATGCGTCGTGGCGCCGCGGGCACGGCCAAGTGATGTTCGAATCGGTGCGCCAAGCGGACGTCGTCGTCATCGGGAGTGGGGTCGGCGGGATGCGAGCCGCGCTCGCCTTGTCTCCCCTGCGCGTTCTCCTCGTCACCAAGGCTGCGCTCGGAGAGGGTGGCTCGAGCCCATACGCGCAGGGCGGAATAGCTGCCGCCATCGACTCCGGCGACTCGCCCGCTAATCATCGGCGCGACACGGTGCGCGCGGGTGGGGGATTGAACTTCGAGCCAGCGGTCGAAGTCATGACGCAGGGTGCTCCGCTGGCGATCGAAGAGCTCGAAGCCTTCGGCGCCCGCTTCGATCGCGACGAGGGCGGCTCGATCGCGCTCGGGCGAGAGGGCGGCCACAGCCGACGCCGGATCCTGCATGCCGGGGGCGATGCAACTGGCAGGGAGTTGATCCGCTCGCTTTCGGCCGCCCTCGTTCGCTCGCCGGGCATAGAGATCTGGGATCGGGTGTTTGCGCGGGATCTCGTGGTCGACGACGGCCAGGTAGTCGGGGTGGATGTCGATGTCGATGCCGAGCGCAGTTCTCGGATACTCGCTCCGGCCGTGCTGTTGGCTACTGGCGGCTGCGGGCAGCTATATCGGTACACCACAAACCCGTCCGAGGTGACGGGAGACGGCATGGCGATGGCCGCGCGCGCTGGGGCGAGCCTGGTCGACCTGGAGTTCGTACAGTTTCACCCGACGGCTCTTGCCACCGACCGGGATCCGCTGCCGCTATTGACCGAGGCGCTACGCGGTGAGGGGGTACCGGTTGTCGATGAGCGTGGGGTGCGCTTCCTGACCGCGGTTCATCCCGACGCGGAGTTGGCGCCGCGTGACGTGGTTGCACGCGCGATCTTCACCCACCGCCAAGCCGGGCACGAGGTCTTTCTCGACACTCGGCACGTGGCCGACCTCGAGCTTGAATCTCGCTTTCCGACGGTGGTCGAGAGCTGCCGGCGCGCAGGCCTCGACCCGTACCGGGAGCCGCTGCCGGTGACTCCTGCGGCCCACTACTTCATGGGCGGGGTGGAGATCGACGGGTTCGGTCGAACCTCGCTGGCGGGGCTGTGGGCCTGTGGCGAAGTCGCGGCGAGCGGTGCACACGGAGCCAATCGGCTGGCGAGCAACTCGCTTCTTGAGGCTTTGGTATTTGCTGCTCGGGCTGCCCATGACATCGGCGAGCGTCGGCGAGGGCCGACCCGCGCCCGCGGTCTGCGTTGGCTCCGCGGGAATTGGGCACCGTCGGTGAGCGCGGCTCGCTCTGAGCTGCGCGATCTAATGTGGCGCCACGCCGGTGTGTCGCGCGACGCCGAAGGCCTGCAGACGGCCGTAGCGGAGATCCAATACTTTGTCGACAGACGAGCGAGAACGCCGGATCTTGAGCTCGGGAATCTCCTGACGATCGCACGCGTGGTGGCGCAGAGTGCTCTGATACGCCGGGAAAGCCGTGGTTCGCACTTCCGCTCGGACTTCGTCGAGTCCTCGCCCCTCTTCAATCGACATCTGCGCTGGATCGCGACCGAGCGCGCGGGGCGTGTGGAGCGCGCTGACCGAGACACCGCGCAGGTGGCGGCACCGTGAGCCGCGCCGCGGTCTGCGCGCCGCCGGAGGTCGTGTGGAGGCCCATCGTCGAGGCGGCGTTGCGCGAGGACGTCGGGTTCCGCGACCTCACGACCGAGGCCGTTGTCGACACCGATCGGATTGCGTCGGCCGACTTCGTCGCTCGAGGCCCCGGTCGTATCGCAGGTCTCTTCCTGGCGTTGGCCACTGTGCACGCGCTCGATCCTGAGGTCGGCGCCGACGTGCGGATCGCCGAGGGCACGGATGCTTTGGCCGGAGCGGTCCTCGCTCGGGTCGAAGGCAAGGCGCGCGCGATCCTGACCGCTGAGCGGGTCGCGCTGAACTTCCTGGGTCGTCTCAGCGGGATCGCGACGGCGACGCGCAACGTTGTCCTTGCCGTCGAGGGTAGTCGCACACGCATCGTCGAGACTCGCAAGACCACGCCGGGCTTGCGCGTGCTCGAGAAGTATGCGGTGCGTGCCGGTGGGGGGGCCAATCATCGCCTGCGACTCGACGATGCGATCTTGATCAAGGACAACCACATCGCGCTCTGCGGTGGGGTCGCTGACGCCATTCGCCGGGCCCGTGCCGCCGCCGGTCACACCGTGCGCCTCGAGGTCGAGGTCGACTCGCTCGCCGAGCTCGACGTGGCGCTGACAGAAGGCGCTGACGTCATCCTGCTCGACAACTTCGACCTCGATTCGCTGGTCGAAGCGGTCTCGCGCGTCGGCGGTCGAGCCGTGCTCGAAGCGTCGGGCGGGATCACCTTCGAACGGGTCGCAGCGGTCGCCGCGACCGGCGTCGACGTGGTTTCGATGGGCTGGCTCACGCAAAGCGCGCCAGCGCTCGACGTTGCGCTGGACTTCCGACCGCCCGCATAGGCGGCAGGAGAACGGTCGCCGTCTGCCGATGCTCGACAGACGAACACTTACAGGGAGTCGGGCGGTTGTCCGATAGACCCGGTGACCCCGGTATTGCCAGACTCTTGCGTGGAGGAGCAGTCTGGGCAGACCTGGAAGATGAGAGCCATGCCTTTGCACATCCCTCAAGAGTTGCTGAGTGGAGGATCCGAGTCCGACCCACTCACCGATGCCGATGGCATGAGCCCGCAGGCGGGCCCGGAGATGCCCCGCAAGCGCGCCATCGTCCTGTTGCGCTTCGCGCTTCTCATTGCGACCCTCTATCTGCTCCTCGCGCAAACGGGTTTCATCCGACCGCCGCTGGGGTTGCTGGTCCTGGCGGCCGTCGCCTTCATCTCGAACGTCGCCGTCATGGCGGTCCCGTCCAGGACGTTTCTGACCAAGCGCTTCGCGGTGATTCTGATGCTCGTGGATACGGTCTGGATCACGCTTGCTCTGGTACAGAGTCAGCAGTTCGACGCGGACTTCTTCTTCGTCTATTTCTTCGTTCTGTTTCTGGCCGGAACCGGCGAGAGCCTCGGACTCATGGCCCTCGGGGCGGTCGCCGTATCGGTCGGCTACCTGCTGGTGTTCTCCAAATCGGGGGACCTTTCGGCGATCTGGGGCTCGTCCTCTCTCGTGCGTATTCCGGTTTTGTTCACAGTGGCCTGCTTCTACGGCTATCTGGTTGAGCGGGTGCGTGTACAGAAGCAGCTCGTGCGTCGGGAGGGGCTCGAGAACGCGGAGCTGCGCGAGGGCCAGATCAAACTCTCCGAGTAGTCCGCGGAGGTCGAAGACACGCTCAGCCGTGCCAACGACGAGCTTCGGATGCTCAGCGCCAAGAAGACCGAGTTCATCTCGACTGTTTCCCGCGAGCTCAAGAACCCGCTGCACTCCCTGGGCATGGCCCTCGACGTGCTCAGCTCGGGCAAGGCCGGCGCCTTCGACGAGGGTGCCGCGCAGCAGTTGCCGCTGAAGGTCCGGGTCGATGCCCCCGTCCATGGCCAGGATTCCCGCCAGCAGGCGTCTCGATTGCCGATAGGCGCGATCGATCGACGATGTCGTCGAGGGAGTTCTGTTGCAGGTGGCAGCACTTTCCATGATGACGGGAACACGAGCTCCCGCCTATAAGACGTTGCGTCCACGTGGTGAGTTACACGAGACGACGAGACCCGCACCTGTGGCTGCGATCTAGCGCACGCGCGGGCGAGGGCTGCGTCGTTGTCGGCGACGACCGGCCGAGGGCCTGGGTCGTTGCGTCGTGTCTCCGGTCTCGATCTCGAAGCCTCTCACCGAGTGTTGTGGAATCCGAGCGCCCAGCCTGCGTTCGGTCGCGTGGAGCCAGGCCTGGTCGCTGCCGGTCAGAAACGTGAGCGCTCGGCCGGCGAGGCCGGCGCGGCCGGTTCGACCGATGCGGTGGGTGTAGGCATCAGGCGTCGACGGCACATCGAAGTTGATGACGTGTGACACACCGGGCACGTCAATCCCTCGGGCGGCGATGTCGGTCGCTACCAGTACGTGGAAGCGTCGTCGCCGGAACCCGTCCATGGCGCGATCTCTTGCCGATTGCGACATGTTTCCTTGCAGGCCCACCGCTATGTGGCCCGCGGCGTGGAGCTGCTGTGCGAGCCGTCGCGCGCGATGCTTGGTACGGGTGAAGACGATCGCCGAGTCGCAGGCGTCCGAGCTCAGGATGTGCTCGAGCAGATCGCGCTTTCGTTCCTCTTGCACAGGGACAAGGGCATGCTCGATGGTAGGGGCTGGGCCGGATCGCTCCAACTCGACGACGTGTGGGTCGTCCAGGAGCGTCTTGGCGAGAGTTCGGATCTGCGCGGGCATGGTCGCTGAAAACAGCAGGTTCTGTCGTTGCGCAGGCAGCGCGGCCAGGATCCGGCGCAGGTCCGGGAGGAACCCCATGTCGAACATGTGATCCGCCTCGTCGATGACCAGGGTCTCCACCGATGCCAGAACCAGCGCGCGCTGTCCGTAGAGGTCCAACACCCGACCCGGGCATCCGACAACGATTTCAGGGTGCTGTCGCAGTGCGTGGATCTGGCGGTGGACAGAAACGCCACCGAAGACGGTCTCCACCCGGACTCGGGTGAAGCGCGCGAGTGTGCGGATCTCTGCGCCGATCTGCGTCGCCAGCTCGCGGGTCGGCGCGAGGATCAAGGCCCTGGGCCCGTTGCGCCGCTCGCGGACGAAGCGGTGAAGAAGTGGTAGTGCGAAGGCGGCTGTCTTGCCGCTACCGGTCTCGGCGAGGCCGAGGACGTCACGACCGGCGAGCGCCGGTGGAATGGTGTCGACCTGGATGGGTCTGGGTTCCTGAAAGCCAGCGGACTGTACGCCGCGGAGGATCTGGGGATCGAGGGCGAAATGATCGAAGCCACTCGAGGTAGGAATCTTGGGTCTGGACATTGGGTTGAGTGAATCTCCCTGCGTCGACGCAGTCGTATGTCGCGCGCAGTGTTTGCGTTCCGGCCCGAACAACAGCTTGGGGCGAGAGCGAAGGGGTGGGCGGCGTGACCTCGAAAGAGGGAGGTCCTGTTGCGCCGCGACGGGTCAAGGACCCTGTTCGCGGCGAACGATAGCGCAGTTCTGACAAGAAGGCCAATCCTGCTCTGCTGGCCTCTTCGTGGTGTCCGCTCAGGCGCTGCCAGTGACCAGGAACTGCGGCAGCACGCCGAGAAAGCTCCCTTCCTCGATGGCGGCGTCAACGTCCGCGAGAAAGGCCTGGAGGTCCGGCTCGTCCAGTTGCCCGGACGCGCGTGCGTACGACGTCATGTTCGCGATGACGGGCCGCAGCGAGCCCTGCGTGTCGGCGTTGGCCATGACCCGAACGCGGACGTCCTCGAAGCCCGCGCGACGGAAGATGCCGTAGAGACGCCTGCCGATGAGGGGGGTGCGGAAGGCAACGGCTGCCGCCGCCATGAGCGCCGACACCCGCCCTGGCTCCAGGGGCTCTACGATCAAGGAGCCCCAGTCGCTGTCGGTGACGTGGGCCAGCCCTCCTGGATGCAGGACCCGACGGAACTCGCGGACGGTCGCGTCGGGGTCGGGAACGTACTCGAGAACGTTCTTGCAGAGGACGCGGTCGACCGACGCGTCCGCCAGTGGCAGCTCCTCCCCCTCCATCAACTCGGTGTTGACTCTGGCTTCCAGCCCCTGATCCAGGGCGCGGGCTCGGGTACGGGCGATGAACTCCTCGTTGATGTCCAGGCCCCAGACCTGCCCCGACTTCCCGACCCTGCGCGCAATCTCCATCGCGAGATGTCCAGGGCCACACCCGTAGTCGACCACCGACAGGCCCTCGACGATCTTCGCGGGTGCGATGAGTGGCTCCAGCCCATCGCGCCACTGGAACATCTGCTCGTAGGCCTCGAGGCGATCCGGCTCTACCTCGATCCAGTGGTCCTGGTAGTAGCTGTCGAGAGTCATCCGATCCTCACGGTGGCGGTATCCTGCCACGAGGAGGGAAGTCCGTAGATGGCGATGCCTCTGGACGATGTGGCAGTGGTGGATCTCGGGTCTCCGACGCCGGGGAAGTACGCCACGTTTCTTCTCGCGCAGACGGGTGCGGTCGTCGTGCGGGTCGATCGTCCGGGCGCCCGAGGAGCGCCACTCGACGACGAAGATCGGGTGCTGAATCGCGGCAAACGTTCGCTGACCCTCGACCTTCGCCAGGAGGCGGGCCAAGACGTGCTTCATCGATTGGTGGCGGCAGCCGACGTCCTGGTCGAGAGCTACCGGCCTGGCGTTTCCGAGCGCCTTGGCGCCGACTGGCCGACCCTGTCGAAGATCAACCCGAAGCTCGTCTGCTGCAGTCTGTCGGGATTCGGCCAGACTGGGCCCGACCGCTCGCTGCCCGCCTATGACCTGAACCTGGCCGGGTTGAGCGGGCTGCTGTCTGCCCTGTTTGGCGTCGAGGCCGCGCCTCGGGTACCCGAGGCGTTCGTCGCCGACGGTGTCTCAGGCCTGACGGCGACCGTCGCCATCGCCATGGCGCTGCTCGAACGCCAGCGCACGGGAGAGGGACGTTGGCTGGATCTGGCGATGCTCGACAGTACCTTCTCCCTGCTCGGGGTGTCCCACGGCCTAGGACAGAGCACCGGTGATGACGCAGCGGAGCCGACGAGCTCGTCGCCGTGGTACTCGATTTACGAGACCGCCGACGGCGCCTATGTCACGTTGGCCGCGATCCGACCGGCTTCGATGGACATCCTCTGTCGCGAGATCGGTCAGCCCGAGCTGGCCGAGGCCGTTGCGACCGGAGAGTCTGGGACGGCGGTGGCCGCCGCCCTGCGCGAAGCGTTCAAGACCGCGCCCGCCGCGGACTGGATCGAGCGCTTGCGTCCGATGGGCGTCGAGATCGGTCGCGTCCACCGCCCGGGCGACGCGTTTGACGATGCGCAGCTGAGAGCCCGCGGGCTGGTCGAAGACGTGGTGACCGAAGACGGCGCCACGCGGCCGATCGTGACATCGCCGTTTCGGCCGATCTGGGGTCGGGCCGACGAAGCATCGAGGTCGGCACCCCGTGCCGGTCGGGACTGCGACGAGATACTCGGCGAGCTGGGCTACGAGGCAGCCGACATTGCTCGCCTGCGCGAGAACGGCACGATCTGATCTAGCTCCCAGCCGGAACGTTGCTACTTCTCGAGCTGGTACTCGCGGCTCGTCTCGCGAAAGAAGACCTCGAAGGTCTCGCCCCACGCGTAGGGCAGATCGACGAGCGTTGCGGGCGCGCAGTCGGAGGCGGTGAGATCCAGGGCGTCACGGAGAATCCGCGTTTGCTGCGCGACGTCGCCGGGCCGGCCGAAGCAGTTGCCCATCGGGAAGTTGACGAACACCGACCGTGGCGGCATGACCTGCTTGGTGAGGTCGCGCCCGGTGGAGACGTTGACGGTCGCGATGCCGGACTCTTCTGCCACGCGTGACACCAGGCCGGCCGTCTGGTGGTCCAGCGGACAGGCGGGAACCAGAACTAGGATGTCGACATCGTCGACCTCGAGCTCGCGCACGAAGGCGGGCGCGGCCTCGTCGGTCACGGTCGAGCGGACATAGATGCGGCCCATGAAACCGCTCCACAGGCGCGCGGCAACGGCCCCGATCGTCCCGCTCGCCTCGAGCTCGCGAAGGCGATCGATGGGAAAGATGCAGTTGATGTCCTGCGTGGCGTCGGCGTGATCGTAGTAGTTGTCGTGGACCTGGAAGTCATCGGCGGGCGTGTCGCTCGCGATGGCGTCGAGTCGCAGATCATTGCGGGCGTCGGGATCAAAGGGCGCGGCGGTTGTTCGCGAGACGCCGCCTGACGTGATGAGGGACACCGTGCACTCCGACAGCGGCTTGGAAAGCCGAGTCAGCGGGGCCTCGGTGTGGATCGTCCAGCGATACTCGGGAAAGCCCATCGACTGGTACTTCTCGTTGAGCCTCGGGACGTAGTCGATGGGGCGCTGCATATGGATCTCCATCTTCGTCAGGCTGGATTTCGCCCGGTCACGAGCCCGAGCTGGTGGCGCATGAACCACTGCACTTCGATGTCGACCAGGCCTGCCGCTTGCATGTAGCTGCGGAACTCGGCGCCGGAGTTGACGCGGCCCGTGAAGTGGCCCTCACGCACTCCCTGCAGATTCGTGAAGGCGGGATCCAGCGGCCCGGCCTTGTCGTCGTCGAGCATGTAGTCGAGGACGAGGACCGTGCCGCCACGAGCGACTGTCTCGCGTGCACGCCGAAGCGCGCGGGTCACCTCGTCGGGCATGTAGGACTGCAGCGGTGTGACGTAGGAGACCAGATCGCAGCCGGTGGGGAGATCGTCTTCGAAGAAGTTCCCGGCGTGGGTTTCGATGCGCTGCTCGAGACCGTGCTTGGCCACGAACTCGCATGTCACGGCCAGGACGTTAGGAAAGTCCATGATTACCGTGCACAGGCTCGGATTTCGCTCACAGGCGGCGATCGAGTAGCAGCCGGAGCCGCCGCCGAGGTCGAGCCATCGATCGAAGCGCGAGAAGTCGAAGGTCTTGGCGAGCTTGTGGCCCAGCGACAGCGAGGCGTTGTAGCCCGCGACGGTGAAGCGTCGTGCCTCGTCGGCGTCTGCCATGAGGGCCGCATAGCGTTTGGGGGGCTCTTGTCCCTCGGCGGGCTTCAGGTGGGAGGTCAGATCCTTGAAGCGGTCGTACTCCGAGCGCGCCTGATAGGCGAGGTAGTCGCCGAAGTAAGTGCGGCTGCCACGAACCGCGTAGCGCTCGACGTCGCTCAGATTGCGATAGGAGCCATCGACCTCGCGCACGAGATCCAGTGCCTTGCACGCGATCAGCAGACGGTCGACCGCTTCGGGGTCGACGCTGACCTTCGCGGCGATCGCCTCGACAGTCCCGGCGCCCTCGGAGATGGCAGTGAAGACCCCGAGGTCGATCGCCGCGAGTAGGGTACCGGCCTGCTTGAACGAGAACGCCATCTCGTTGAGGCGCTCCGTCTTCAGGTCACTAGTGGGGTCGTCAGGCAGGCGATCGGTCAAGGCTCAGATCTCCAGGAGGTCGCGCGAGTCTACTGGAGGTGATCGCGGCGGCACGGCTCAGGGATCGCCTATGCTTCCGGCGAGCGATGCGAGCACTCGTCATCGGCGGGACGGGACCCAGCGGGCCGAGCATCGTGCGTGGCCTGCTCGAACGTGGCTATGAGGTGTCGATTCTGCATCGGGGGACCCACGAGTCCGATGCCATTTCCGCCGAGGTGGAGCACATCCACACCGACCCCCACTTTCTCGAGCCGTTGGTCGAGGCGCTCGAGGGGAGGTCGTTCGATCTTGCTGTCGCGACCTACGGGCGACTTCGCCACGTCGCCGAGGCATTGGTAGACAGAACCCCACGCCTGGTCGCGGTCGGGGGGACGCCGGGGTACCGAGGTCTGCTGGAGCCCGAGGCCAACTTCCCGACTGGCCTGCCCGTGCCGGTGCGCGAAGACGCCCTTCGGGTGGAGAGCGAGGATGAGAATCGATTCGGGTACTTGATCGCGCAGACCGAGAGGGCGGTGATGGAGTACGGCGAGCGCGGCTGCTACCAAGCCACTCTGCTGCGTTATCCGCTGGTCTACGGTCCCCACCCGTTCTCCTCGCCGGTGTGGCAGGTCGTGCGTCGCATCCTCGACGGTCGCCAGCAGATCATTCTGCCCGACGGTGGGTTGACGCTGCTGACGAGAGGCTACGTAGAGAACGTCGCACGTGCGGTTCTGCTCTGTGTCGATGCGCCCCAGATCGCTGCGGGCCAGATCTACAACTGCGGCGACGACGATCTTCTCAGCGTACGGCAGTGGGTCGAGACGATCGCGCACACCGTGGGTCACGAGTGGGAGATCGTGCCCCTGCCGGACGTCGTCGCCTCACCGGTGGCGTCGCTGGTGCCGTTCTCGGGTCCTTCCCACCATCAGGTCATGGACCTCGGCAAGATCAAGCACGAGCTCGGCTACAGCGACGTAGTGCCGGTCTCCGAGGCTCTGCCCGCGACCGTCCACTGGTTCGTGGAGCACGCCGACCAGGTCCGAACGACAGAGGCTTCAGACGATAGACCCGGCCCGAGCTACGAAGCGGAGGACGCGCTGGCGGCCATCTACCGCGAGAGCCTGGAGAGGATGTGCGACGTCGAGGTCGAAGGGCCGTCTGTCTACCATCCCTATCCCCATCCGAAGGAGGCGGGCCTGGAGCGGGATCATCGCCGACGGTGACGGCGAGGCGAGTTCTCAGGGAGGCTACTCGACGCGAAGAGCCCGCATCGGGTCGACCTTGGCCGCCCTTCGGGCCGGGAGAAAGCTGGCCAGAGCCGCGACTGCGAGAAGCAGCACGCTGACTCCGGCGACGACGGCTGGCTCGAACGGACCCACGCCGTACAGGAGCCGCGAAAGCAGGCGCGTGGCGGCGATCGATCCGAGCAGGCCGAGGCCCATGCCCACCGCCACGAGAGTCATGCTCCTTCGCATGACCATGAGCACCAGATCAGAAGACGCGGCACCCAGCGCCTTGCGCATTCCAAGCTCCGGGCGTCGCTGCGTCACCGAGTAGGAGATGACGCCGAAGATCCCGACCATCGCCAGCAGCAGCGCGGCCGCGGCGAAAGCTCCGAGGAGTCGACTACTCAGGCGGGGAAGAAAGACCCAGCGCGAGATCGCCTGATCCATGGTGCTCAGATCGTGGATGGGCTGGTCGCTGTCGACACCCCAGATCTCGCTGCGCAGCGTCGTCGCGAGCGCGGCCGGATCCTGCGAGGTGCGCGCCACGATCGCCATGCCTGGAAAGACCTGCTGCTCGAAGGGAAGGTAGATCTCCGGCCGTGGCTCGTTGTCGAGGCCGTGATGGCGGACGTCCGCGACCACTCCCACGATCTCTCCGCGGCCGTGGGGAGTGATGATCAATCCTCCCAACGGATCTTCGTCCGAAAAGTAGCGTCGCGCCAGGGTCTCGTTGATGAGCATCGTGTGCGGCGCGTCCTCACGATCACGCTCATCCAAGAGCCTGCCGGAGCGCAGCGCGATGCGCAGGGTCTCGAAGTAGCCGGGCGTGGCGGCGCGCAGATCGACCCTAGGCTCCTCGGTGGTGATCTCCTTGCCTTCGATCGAGAAGGGCAGCGCGAACTCGATTCCCACCGGGTGCATCGGCAGCGCGCTCACGGCGCCGGCCGACACCACGCCGGGCAGGGCTCGCACTCTCGCCAGGGCGTCATCGAAGAAGCGAATGCGATCCTTGCGCTCCGGGTATCGCGGCTGCGGCAGATAGATCTGGGCGGCGAGCAGGTGATTGGGAACAAACCCCGGATCGACCGCCATCAGCCGGCTGAAGCTTCGGGTCGCGATGCCGGCTGCGGACAGCAGCACGAGAGCGAGTGCCACCTCGACGACGATCAGAGCGCTCAAACTACGCTGTGCCGCGGGGCGACCTCCTGAGCCAGCGGTCTCGGCGAGGCTGCTGCGCAGCTGCGGCTGCGATGCCTGCAGCGCGGGCAGGAAGCCGAATACCAGCGAGACGGCGACCGAGACCCCAAGGGTGAAGACGAGCACACCGCCGTCGACGCTCACCTGTTCGAGTCGTGGCAGGATGCCGATGGGGAGCGAGCGAGCGATGCGAATGGCCGCGAGAGTCAAGAGCAGTCCGCCGGCGGCGCCAGGCAAGGCGAGAACGAAGCTCTCCGCCAGGACCTGGCGAGCGAGTGGCAGCCGTCCCGCGCCGAGCGCCCCACGCAGCGCCATCTCGCGGCGCCGCGACGAGAGGCGTGCCAAGAGCAGGTTGGCAACGTTGACGCAGGCGATCAGCAGGAGAAACCCGACGGCCCCCATCAGCAGCATCAATGCGGGGCGCACGTTCTCGACCAGCTCGTCGTGCGCCGGCTGCACGACGACACCCCAGTCCTTCATGGTGTCGGGATGCTCGGTGGCGAGCGCTTGGGTGATCGATCGCATCTCGGCTCGAGCCTGCTCGAGCGAGGCACCGCCGGCGACCCGTCCGACGACGTTCAGCCCGCGGCTCCGGCGTGAGCGCCCATGGGCATCGTTGGGGTCGAAGCTCAGCGCCGTCCAAAGGCCGATGTTCGAGCCCGGTGGGAAGTCGAAGCGCTCGGGCATGACGCCGACGACGGTGTACGCGCGGGCATCGAGCTCGATCTGCCGGCCCACGATCGCCGGGTCGCCGTCGTAGTGACGGCGCCAGAAGCCCTGGCTGAGTACGGCGACCCGATCCTGGCCCGTAATGGCCTCCTCCGCCACGAAGCTACGTCCCCGCGAGGCATCGGTACCCAGGACAGAGAACAACTCCGGGGTCACCCGAAGGCTGGGAATGTCGAGTGGCTCGTCGCTACCGGTGAACGTGTAGCGCACGTGCCGATAGGCCGCGAACGTATCGATCTTGCTCGACTGCCTCTGCCAGTCGAGAAAGGTCGGCGTCGAGACCTGACCCCTCTCCCCCTGCGGATTCTGCTCCCAGAGAACCACCAGACTCTCGGGCTCCGAGTACGGCAGCTGGTTGAGGACGACGGCCTTGACCAGACTGAAGATGGCGGTGCTGGCACCGATCCCCAACGACAGGGTGGCGATGGCAACCAACGAAAACGTCGGCTGGCGGATCAGCGTGCGAAGGCCGTAGCGCAGATCCCGCAGCACGATCTACTCTCGCTTTGCGCTCAGGGTCGCGAAGCTGCCGCTGCTGCCGATGATCTCACCGGTCAGGCGTTCGTCGTCGACGGTGCCGGCAAAGCTCATCTCATAGCTCGACGGGCCGCCGTAGACGGTCATCTCGAAGCGAACCTTCTCGCCGTCGATCTCGAGCCCTCTGACGTCGCTGACCTCGCCGTTCGACCCATAGGTCGCTTCGCCGTCAGCGGTCACGACCAGTTGGTGCTCCAAGGTGCCGAACGGCGAGTCACCGGAGAGATTCCAGGTGCCGACCAGAGCGTCGAGACCCTCCTGGGATCCGGATGCCGGGGGCTCCGCGAACGCGGGAAGAGCCAATCCCACGATGATCCATGCGACACCGAGCCAACGGTCGAGCCCTCTAGACATCGAGACCCCCTTGCTTTGCCGATTCGGAACTGAAGCCACTGTACTAGGCCGGCCTTCAGATCGTCACGCCGACTACGAGTGGTCGTCGGAACCATACGCCAGCTCGCCGGCGGTGATTGAGAGCGAGAGGCGGTTTTGGGGCGGCGGCAGTGGGCATGTGGCCCAGGGAGTGAACACGCACGGTGGGTTGTAAGCACGATTGAAATCGAGGACGACCTCGCCGTCCGCTGGCCAGGCCGCTCGCAGGAAGCGTCCGCCGCCGTAAGTGTGCTCGCCGTTCGTTTCGTCTCCGAAGACAATGAAGAGCTCCTCGCCTGGTTCCCCGGTCGGCTCGAGCGTGTACGTCTCGCCGACGACCTCGAAGACGACGCGGCCCGGGCAAGTCTCGTCGACCGGCGTGCCGAGGATGTTGGGCACAGGGATGATCTTGGGCGGGTCGTAAGGTTGGAACTCACCTGTGATGCGCCAGGCGGGAGCCGGGGCGTAGTGGTGCATTCCCTCGAAGCCGGCGAGCAGAGGGGACGACCGGTCCTTGAGCCGGACGCCCAGCCGCTCATTGCGGGAGATGACATAGAAGAGCAGTGATCCGTGCTCGATCATGGTCGGGTCGCCATCTGCGTCCGAGGCCACCGCGGCTTCCATGGCCGGCTCGCCCGAGACGCGCAGCTCGACGCCAGGAGCAGTTCTGACGCGGACGCCATCGCCGGCGACGAGGAAGTGGCCGAGCACCGGCGGTGCCGAGCCGGGTGGAAAGACGAGGTCGTTGTCGATGTTCGCGCCGAAGCGATTCGGCCCCTCCTCGAGCCAGAACAGCCCGGCGAGACTGAGCCAGCCGTCGTCGCGCCGCAGGCCCGCGTCGCGCTCTTGTCGCCAGGTGTCGAGCTCGGCTAGAAACGAAGCCTCGTCGAAGACCGCCGAGGGGTCGCCGCCGCAGCCGCAGAGCGTCACGATCGCCGACACCCAGAGACCGATCGTGGCGTCGGCACCGCGGCGACGATCGCCGCGCGACCCGTGTTGCGGGGGCAGCATGGGCACAGTGTAATCTGCCCGTCGTCGCGACCCTCGATTCGACTCGTAGGACTAAGGCATGCCCCTGGAAGCGCTACTCGTCCTCGCAATCCTGGTAGGCGCGGTCGTGCTCTTCGTTTCGGAGAAGTACCCGATCGACTTCGTCGCGCTTCTGGTACTGGGCGCGCTGCTGGCTCTCGGACTGGTGACGCCCCAGGAGGGTATCTCGGGCTTCAGCAACCCGGCGACGGTGACGGTCGCGGCGATGTTCGTGCTGAGTGCCGGACTCCAAAAGACCGGCGCCACTGCGGCGCTCGGGCGCCTGATGGTGCGCTACGGGCGCAACCACTTCTCCGCGCTGGTCGTCATCATGGGCACGATCACCGTCATCTCGGCCTTCGTCAACAACACCGCGGCCGTGGCGGTCTTCATTCCGCTGGTGATGATCGTCGCCAACCGCCGAAAGATCGCCGCGTCGCGCCTCCTCATCCCGCTGTCCTACGCCTCGCAGTTCGGCGGAGTGTGCACCCTGGTCGGCACGTCGACCAACCTGCTTGTCAGCTCGATCTCCGATCGGGAGGGCTACGGCGCCTTCAGCATGTTCGAGTTCAGCCGCATGGGGTTGGTGCTGTTCGTCGCCGGTGTGCTGTTCTTCCTCGCTTTCGGGCGCTGGCTGTTGCCCGAGCGCGAGGCTAAGGAGCTCGCGGTCACCTATCAGCTCGGTGAGTACCTGACCGAGATGCGGGTCACCCAGGCCTCGCCGCTGGTGGGTAAGTCGGTGCTGGAGAGCCGGCTCGGACAGGACCACGACGTCACCGTCCTGCGCCTCATGCAGCAGACCGCGGAGGCGGTGTGGGCGCCGCTGCGCCAGGCGCTCAAGGCGGGCGACGTGCTCCTGGTTCGGGGCCAGATTCGCGAGCTCATGCGCCTGCGCGACTCGGCCCGGCTGGAGCTGAACGTGGAGTTCGAGCTGCGCGACGAGGCGCTCCAGACCGAGGACCTGCGCCTGGTACAGGCGCTCATCGCACCGGGATCGGAGCTCGTCGGCCGCACCTTGAAGGAGCTCGACTTCCGCAATCGGTACAAGGCGCTGGTGCTGGCCATTCAACGCCGCGGCGAGACCATTCACGACAAGCTCAACTCGGCCGAGCTCGGCCTCGGCGACGCGCTCCTGATTCAGGCCCACGAGGCGCAGCTTAAGACTCTGCGCAAAGACTCGGACTTCATCGTCCTGGACGAGGTGGCAGGCGTGGCGCTGCGGCACAAGGCGCCGCTCGTGCTGGGGATCCTCGCGGCCGTCGTCGGGCTCGCCGCATTCAACGTGATGCCGATCCTGATCACGGCGCTGCTCGGCTGCCTTGCGCTGGTTCTGTTCCGCGTGCTCCGCCTCGACGAGGCCTATCAGGCCATCAACTGGCAGGTCATCTTCCTGCTCGCCGGCATCCTGCCGCTCGGCATCGCCATGCAAAACAGCGGCGCCGCCGGTGCCGTCGCCGGCCGAGCGGTGGCGGCGGTGGGCGACTACGGCCCAGTCGCTGTGCTCGCTGTCGTTTACCTGATGACATCGGTCATGACCGACACGATGTCGAACAACGCCGCAGCGGTGCTTCTGGCACCCATCGCCATTTCGACCGCCGAGCAAATGGGCGTCGATCCGCGCCCGTTCCTGATGGCGATCACTTTCGCCGCCTCGACCGGTTTCTCGACCCCGGTGGGCTACCAGACCAACACGATGATCTACAACCCGGGCGGGTACAAGTACACGGATTTTCTCCGTACGGGGGTGCCGCTCAGCGTCTTGTTCTGGATCCTGTCGGTGATCTTCATTCCGCGCTTCTGGAGCTTCTAGTGGTGGCTTCAGGTGCCGTCCGCGGCACGGCGAGCCAGAAGTCCAAGCACAAGTAGGACGCCGACGGCCAGGCCGATCGCGCCGATCATCCAGCGGTGCCGGATCCTCAGAGGGCAGATCACGATGCGCCCCGCGCGGCCTTCCGATGGGCGTTGCTCTCTGCGGGCGCGATGGACTCCTTTCAAGACAAAGAAGAGACCGAAGAGAGCGCCGAAGCCGACGTAGATCCCGAGCCCGATGACGATCCAACCAGCCATCGGTTCGCTAAGCATGATTTCCCTTCCCCTCTGCTCTCATGGGATCGACTTCGGCGACGAGAGCCTCGCGGCCTGATCGAACTCTCGTGCGAGCTCGACATCGAAGCTGGTGATCCCTCCGGCGTCGTGCGTGACCAGATCCACGCGCACGAATTTGTAGACGTTGGACCACTCCGGGTGGTGGCCGCTGCGTTCTGCCAGCAACGCTGCGGACGACATGAAACCGAAGGCCTGAACGAAATCTTCGAACACGTACTGCTTGTGGAGCTTGCCGTCCACCACCGACCATCCGTCGAGACTCTGTAGCTCGGTTTCGAGAGCCGCCGCGTCAAGGACTTTGGGGACTGTCATGGCTTTCTCCTCTTCTCTAGTTTGCTTGCGTCGCGAACCGCTCACTCAGACAGCTTGGAGGAGAAGGCGCTCAGGAATCTGACCAGAGTACCGATTACGGCGCACTCATCCGTCAGCCCCTGGCTCATGTTGACGACCTACAGGGCAGGCGTAGCTCATGGCAGGGAGGTCGACCGGATAGAGAGTGAAGCCGAAGCGGTTGGCGGCGTCGATGAGGGGCTGGAACAGTCGGTCGCCGGCATAGCCCAGGGCCTCCTCGCCAAGGTTCCGGGAGAGGACGTCAGCTGAGCGCACGGTGTCATTGCGGTAGAAGAGGTGGGGCGCGTGAGGCCAGCCGCCCGAGAGGAGAAGCATGGCCCGTCGGCCGGGAGGGTGGCGCGAGCCGCCGATGGAAGTCGCTGCAGCGAGCACGGCTTGCTCTATGACGCCGGCAAGGCGAGTGATGCGGTGACCGTCGAAAGCCACAATCGCGACCCGGTCGTCATCTCCGAGGGAGTCGAGATCAACGGCCAGTCGCTCGAGGACCCGATTGCGATCTTGCCGCGTCGAGAAGAAGTCGTCGATGAAGACAAGGACGTTGCGAACGACACCCGCCGCTGCCAGAGCCTTCATCCGTTGGCTGCCTCGAGCTCGAGAAGGTTTCCGAAGCGCTCGATCGCCGCATCGCGTCGCGCCTGGTCGTGCACCGGCGGGAGCAGGCCCCTCCGCCCTTCTCATTCCCATAGTTGGAGGGCCTTGATGTTAGAAAGGCACGTCTGGTGATGCGCCCGCAAGTCGTTTGTTTAGTTGGTGGAGCCGAAGGGAATCGAACCCTCGACCTCTTGAATGCCATTCAAGCGCTCTCCCAACTGAGCTACGGCCCCACCCGTGGGAGCGCCGCAGTGTAGCTTTTCGAACTGCATCAGCGCAACGCGTCTACACGCGCAACGGCGGTCAGTCCCTGAGCCGCTTCAGCTGGTCGTCGAGCTTGCCGAAGAGTCATTTCTTGAGCTTTTTCTTCTCTTTCTCGACCGCGTCATCCACCCTGCCCCTGGCGGCGACCTGCGCGGCGGCTTGGATGCGACCCATGTCGATGGCGACCTGGGGCGCGGCCATGGTGCCGCCCACCTCGAAGAAGACCGTCGTGCCGAGTACGCCGTCGATGTCGAGGCTTCCGGCGCCGCTCGTCAACGCACTCCCCGGATCGGGCCGTGGCGCGGAGTGGCGATCCCGGCCCGAGCTCGCATCGCCATTGGCTTGCGAGACGAGAGTGAGAGTTGGCGATTCGACCAGCAGCCGGCGGACCACCACTCGCCGACGCAGTAGCGGCCAGAGCTCGTGCTCGAGCACCAGCTGTCCGAGGGTGTCCGCGTCGAGACGTGCAACCAGAAAAACCGCCACGCTGGCGCCGAGCGCGGCGATGGCGATGAGAGCGCCGACGACCTTCTTCACTAGTTCATCTGGATGACCTGGAACACCGCTCCCTGCGGGTCGGCGACGACCGCGATGCGGCCGACCATCAGGTCCCAGGGCGCCCGGTGAACGGCGCCGCCGAGCTTCTTGACCTTGGCGACCGTGGCGTCGCAGTCGGCGGTGGCGAAATAGACGCTCCAGCTCGGCGGCATGTCGCCCATCTCGTCGCTGATCGGCATGATGCCGCCGACGTCGGCGCCTGAGACCTTGATCATGGCGTAGACCATCGGCTCCTCCTGGCACTGGACCTCGACGCCCAAGACTTCGGTGAGAAAGGAGCCGGCGCGATCGAGGTCGCGCGTCTGGAGCTCGCTCCAGCACAGTGCTCCCGGCTCGTTGACGATCTCGGCGCCGCAGTTCGCGCCTGCCTGCCAGAACGAGACCACGGCCCCGGTCGGATCTTGGACCACTGCCATCCGGCCCGCGTCCGTGACGTCGAACGGCTTAGCGAGCACTTGCCCGCCCGCCGCCGGCACCCGCGCGGTGACGGCGTCGACATCGGCGACCGTGATGTAGGTGTTCCAGTGCGGCGGAATGCCCTGGGCAGCGTCGTCGGGGTCTTGTTTGAAGATCGCGCCCGCATCGCGGCCCCTGAGCTTCATCATGTGGTACGTCATGCCGGGGCCCGCGGGATTCGGCACGTCCTCCCAGCCGAACAGCGCCGAGTAGAAGGCGACGGCGCCGTCATCGTCGGTGGTCGCCAGGTCAACCCATGACGGTGTCCCCTGCGAGTAGCTGTCTCTTTCGGGCATTGGAAGGGCCTGCTTCTGTTGTGGTTTTCGGCAATCGGCAAGGTAGCACAGGGTTGCGGAGCGGCCTGCGCGGCCCTTGCCGGCGGGGTGCTGGCTCCGCCGCGACCCGTTTCTGGGATGATGGGTGGCGTGACGCGCTCGGGACAGGTAACCCATCGGCTGGCCGCTGTGCTGACTGCGGTCGTGCTGGTGGGCGGTGTCGCGCACCTTCACGCGCACCACGGCGCAGTCGCGCAGGGCGCCGCGGCTCATGGCAGCCCGCGCAGCTTCGATAGCCATCCCGAGCAGCCGCTGCACGCGGAGAGCTTCCGCACCGAGACGGTGCTCGAATGTCTCGGTCGCGTAGGCCGATAGGTGCCGCTGCTTGCTGGCGAGCCTACGGAGACCTTCGGCCCCGATGCCCACGCCCTGCCGTCGACCTGCGAGGAGGCACTCCTCAGAGCGCCTCTGTCGCTGGCGGCACCGCGCGGCCCGCCCCGCCGCAGGTAGACACCTGCAGGGAGCCCCGCGGCCGATTGAGCGGTCCGGAGACGATCTGGATGGGTACTGCGCTGCTCGGGAGAGCGCGGAGGCTGGGCAACATGAGATGGGTTACACATGTGAGAGACGCTGCCTTGGCGCGACGAGCGGTAGGTCTCGTCGCCGTTGCCACATGGGTCTCACTGGGGGCGGCTGCCGCTCCTGTAGCAGCGCAGCTGCTAGGCGTAATCGTCGGGCGCGCGATGGGCTCTGACGGCGCCCCGCCGAAGGGTGCGGAGGCCACGCTTCCAGACCTTCGGCTCAAGGTCGAGGTGGCCACCGACGGATCGTTCAGCTTCACGGAGGTCGCTCCCGGCAGCTATCTGGTCGTGGTGTCGAGCCCAGTGCAGGGTCACGGCGTGTCGCGGGTCGAGGTGGCCGCGGGCCAGACCGCTGAGGTCGAGATTCAGTTGCACGTGGTGACCCACTCGGAGGAGCTCGTCGTCAGCGCCAGCCCCGAGCTACGTAGTCGGCTCGAGATCGCGTCTCCGACGACCGTGGTCACGGGCGAAGACCTCGACATCGCGCGCCAGGCGACCCTCGGTGAGACGCTGGCCGACGAGCCCGGGATCGCGGCTACCTCGTTCGCGCAGGGTGCGAGCCGTCCGGTGATCCGTGGCCTGGAGGGTGACCGGGTGCGGATGCTGACGGGCGGGATGGGCACCGGAGACGCGTCGTCGACCAGCCCAGACCATGGCGTGACGATCGATCCGGCGACGGTGCACCGAGTCGAGGTGCTGCGTGGCCCCGCGACGCTGCTCTACGGCTCGAGTGCAATTGGCGGGGTGGTCAACGTGGAGGACGGGCGGATTCCGGCCTTTCGTCGCAACCTGCCGCTGAGCGGGCGAGTCGAAATCGGGCTGGGGTCGGTGTCTGGCGAACGACGCGGCTCGCTGGCTCTCGACGGAGGCGGCGGGGAATGGGCATGGCACATCGACGGCGTCGTGACCGATGCCGGAGACTACGAGATCGCAGGGCCGCGCCAGCTTGGCGGAGAGTCCGGAGGGGGGTCGTTGGCGAACAGCGACAACCACACCAACAGTGCGAGCGTCGGCGGCACTCGGTTCTTCGGCCGGGGCTCGCTCGGGATGTCGGTCGCCGGCTTCGAGTCGGACTATGGGCTGCCGGTCGAGCCCGGGGTGCGTATCGACATGCGCCAGCAACGCTTCGACGTGCAGGGTGAGGTGACCAAGCCGTTCGGGACCTTCCGCGGGCTGCGACTGCGCGCGGGTCTCACAGACTACGAGCACTCCGAGCTCGATCATGGAGAGGTCGCGACTGTCTTCTTCAACGACTACTTCGAGGCGCGCGCCGAGCTGATTCAGAAGCGTCACGGCCGCCTCTCGGGGTCGGTGGGAGCCCAGTTCAGCAGCCAGGAACTGTCCGCCGAGGGGCTCGAAGCGTTCCTTCCGCCCACCGACACTCGCGACTGGGCTGTCTTCGCGTTCGAACAGATCGATTTCGGACGGGTCAGCCTCGAGCTAGGCGGCCGCTACGACAACCGCGATGTCGCAGCCGCGCCGGCGGCGATCTCCGATCGGAGCTTCGGCGACTTCAGCGCGTCGGCCGGCGCCGTCGTACGCACCGGGGGGGAGTCGGCGGTCAGCGTGTCGCTGGCGCGCGCCCACAAGTTTCCCAACGGGCAGGAGCTGTACTCGCACGGTGTGCACGCCGCCACCAACGCCTTCGAGATCGGCGATCCGACCCTGCGGCCCGAATCGAGTGTCGGCGTCGACGTGTCGGTCGAAGGCAGCCGCGGGCGGCTCACCGGTGAGCTCGCACTCTTCGCTCAGGACTTCGACGACTTCATCTTTCCCGACGTCGCCGGCGCCGAGATCGACGGGTTCCCGGTCGCTCACTACCGTCAGACGGATGCCGAGTTTCGAGGCGGCGAAGTCGAGACCTCAATCGAGGTTTTCGGCACAGATCGCCACCACCTCGATCTCAAGCTCTTCGCCGACTACGTGCGCGCCGAGCAGACCGGGCGCGGTCAGGCGCTGCCGCGTATTCCACCGCTCGGCTACGGCGCCGGGCTGCACTTTCACGGCGAGCGCACCCACGCACGGCTGGAGTGGCGCCGCCGCGACGAGCAGGATCGCCTGGCCACCGGCGAAACGACGACCGCCGGATCGACGGTCGTCAACGCGAGCTACAGCCATCGGTTCATCGCCGGCGAGCAGATCTACGATGTGCTGCTGCGCGGCCGCAACCTGACCGACGCAGAGGTGCGAGTGCACACCTCGTTCGTCAAGGACCAGGTGCCGATGCCGGGTCGCGACGTCAGCCTCTCGCTACGACTGCAGTTCTAGGGCTGGCGGCGCTAGACTTCCGTTCATGTCGATCCGACCCGCCCTTGGCTCTATCTGCCTCTGGTCGTGCTTGGCCGCCCAGGCTCCGACGACGTCGGCCCAGCTGCCTCCCAAGCCCGGACCACTAGAGATCTCGGCCGACTTCCCGTTCGAGTCTCGCTTCGTCGAGGTGCTCGATTCGAAGATGCACTACATCGAGGTCGGGGAGGGCCCGGCGGTGGTGTTTCTGCACGGAAATCCGACGTCGTCGTACCTGTGGCGCAACGTGATTCCGCACCTGGCGGACTCCGGGCGCTGCATCGCCGTCGATCTGATCGGCATGGGCAAATCTGAGAAGCCCGACATCGACTATCGCTACGTCGATCATCGCAAGTACCTCGACGTCTTCCTCGACAAGATGCAGCTCGGCGACGATGTGACGTTGGTCATTCACGACTGGGGGTCGGTCCTGGGCTTCGACTGGGCGTCGCGACACGAGGACCGGGTCGCGGGAGTGGCCTTCATGGAGGCGCTGGTGCCGCCGGCGTTTCCGATGCCGAGCATCGACCAGATGGGCGGGCCTGGGGGGCTCTTCGCTGCCTTCCGCGATCCTGTGCAGGGCCAACAGCTGATCATCGAGCAGAACGTTTTCGTCGAGCAGGTCCTGCCCGGCGCGATCGTGCGCGATCTGACCGAAGCGGAGCGCGAGGCCTACCGTGCGCCGTATGTCGAGCCGGCCTCCCGCAAGCCGACTCTGCTGTGGCCGCGCGAGCTGCCGATCGGTGGCGATCCGGTCGATACCACGCGTGTGGTCGGAGCGATCGGTCGCTGGATGCTCGAGACCGAGACCCCGATGCTTCATCTATGGGCGACGCCGGGCGCTCTCAACGGTGAGGCCGTGGCGACGTTCTTCTCGCAGAACCTGAAGAACATCCAATCGACCTTCCTCGGCCCCGGCCTTCACTTCGTCCAGGAAGACCACCCCGAGCTCATTGGCCGAGCCGTCGCAGACTGGCGCCGCCGCCTCCTCGCCACCCGAGACGAGTAGCGGCCCCCGCTAGTTACCCTCGCGGGCCTGCGCGGCGGCGAGGTTGATGTACTCGAGTCGCAGGATGGCTGTGCACAGGCGCACCTGTTCTCGGCCATCGCTACACGGTCGTCGATCTTGAGGACCACGTCATCCCAGTCGCCAACGTCGACCGGCGGCTTGAAGCTCCTGAACTGGGAGGTGAAGGTGTCGATGGCCCCCCTCGTTGCTTCGACGCAGGCACTGTTGGTCGTGCCACCTCGCGAGCCAGTGCTGCCAAGGCCTTCGCCCTGTGACTGTAGCCAGGGGACCAAACGCGTGACGGTGAGCTAGATGAGCGCGCCGACGATCGCGAGCTGGAGAATAGTCTTCATGGGCTTCTCCGTGACGCTCCAGTGTGAATGGAGTTTGTCACGGTGAGCCTGGACTCGCGGCCGACAACGAACGGTCGTGTAGAGTAGCTGGGCCGGTCGGGGTAGCTCATGTCTGAGACCACAGACAGCAGAATCCAGTACCTGAAGCCCGCCAGCGGGACCGAGACGGGCGAGAGCGCCGTTCCGCGCCGGTGCACTCTGCACGGCTTCGCGGAAGAGGTCGCCGGGCGCGGTGGACTGTCAGTGGAGCACCTCGATCCGATCTCGCCGCTGGTGGTTCACACCGAGAACACAGCCTACGAGATCACGGTTCTCGATCCGCGCAGCCTGCGGATCTTGGTGCAGGGCGGGAGCTACTTTCCCCATCCGACCCCGGCCTTGCTGGAGGGCTCGAGCTTCGGTGGGAGCCTCTTGAAGCAGGGCTGGATCGGCGCCGGCCTGCGCATGGAGATCTGTGCCGAGGGCCTTCGCGTGGTGACTTCTCGGGTGCAGTCGATCGAGGTCCGCGGCGACGGTTCGCTCCCGGGCCCCTTCTGATTGCGGGCGCCCAACCTCCCGCCGTTCGGCGCCCAACCAGATGAAGCTGATTCCGGCGGTCGCGGCAATCTGCGCGATCGCCCTGCCCGTGTCGGGGCAGTCGACGGCCAAGTCCGTTGCTGCGCATCGCACGAGCGAGCAGATGACGGTCGACGGCCACTTGACCGAATCGGCGTGGTCCGAGGCGGCACCGGCCACCGGGTTCATCCAGCGTGAGCCCGACGAGCTCGCGGCGGCCACCGAGAGGACCGTGTTCCGCGTGGTCTACAGCGAGAACACGATCTACATCGGCGTCTACTGTCTTGACGGGTCGCCGGCCGCGTTCGTCTCGAAGGAAATGGAACGCGACGCACCGCTGTATCGCGACGACTCTGTCGCCGTGGTGCTCGACACCTTCGCCGACAGGCGCAACGCCTACACCTTCGAGACCAACGTCAACGGCGCGCGCTTCGACGCTCTGATCACCGACGAGGGGCGCAATGTCTTGAAGGAGTGGGATGGGGTCTGGAACGTCGCCGCGCGCCGCGCCCCCGACGGCTGGGTGGCCGAGTTTGCGATCTGACGGTCGGCATAACCATGCGCGTCGATCTCGGGATGGACCAGGGGCAGATCGCCACCTTCTCGCTCGTTTCCAATATCGCGAGTGCGATCGGCTGCGTGCTGGGGGGATTGATCTCGGATCGCATCGGCCACCGCAAGGCCGCGGCGATGTGGTTCGCGCTAACCATCCCTCCGAACCTCTATATCGCCTCCCAGCTCACCGGCGACGGCGTGGAGGGCCTGTCCTTGATGGCCTACACGGTGGCCGGGATCTTCGCCTCCTTCGCCAACGGCCTGCAGTACGGCACGATCAACGCCGTCTTCATGGGGCTCACGAACAGGGCGGTCGCGGGCACCCAGTTTACCGGCTACATGGCGCTGTCGAACCTGGCGAACACCTACTCGAGTGCCTGGCAGGGGACGATGGCTGGAAGCTCTGGCTACGGCCGGACCCTGCAGCTCGACGGCCTGATCGCGATCGTGCCGATCTTGCTGCTCGTCTTCGTAGCGCCGAGAAGGGGCGCCGAAGAAGGCGAGTCGACGGCTGCCTGACCCCCTAGGGCGCCAGCAAGTCGAGGACGGCGGACGTCATAGCCTCGACTCCGGTCCGGATAGCCGGGCCCGGCAACGGTGCGAAGCCGCTCGAGTGACGCGACGGCAGGACCTCGCCACGTTGTCGAGCCGCACGGATCCTCGCGGGATCGACCGCCCCGAGCCAGAAAAGAACGGTCGGGATCTCGGCGCTCATGCCGTAGCGTGCGAAATCTTCGCCGGCCATCACCGGCTCCACCCACTCGATCGCGTCGTCTCCCAGCGCTTCGCTCCAGATGGCCGCCAGGCGATCTAGGAGGTCGGGGTCGTTGTAGTTGGCCGGCGTGTAGCGATCGCGAATGCTCGTTTGCGGCAAGAGCTCGTCCGGGAAGCCCGCCGAGCGGGCCGTTTCGATGGCGGTGCGCTTGATCGCCGCCAGTAGCTGCTCACGCACCTCGGGCTTGTACGAGCGCACCGTGAGCTGCAGGTCGACACGATCGGGGATGACGTTGTGCTGCGTGCCGCCGTGGATCGATCCCACAGTTACCACCGCCGGGTCGAAGGGCGAGATCTGGCGGCTGACGATGGTCTGCAGGTTGGTGATGATCTGCGCCGCCAGGGTGACCGGGTCTTTGGTGGTGTGCGGATAGGCGCCGTGTCCGCCGCGGCCCGCCACGTGGATATCGACCGTGTCCACATTGGCCATGGAGTAGCCCGACGCCAGGCCGACGGTGCCAGATGCGAGCCCCGCGTGCGCGTGCAGTGCCAGCGCCATCTCGGGCTTCGGGAAGCGCTCGAAGAGCCCGTCGTCGAGTAGCGCCAAAGCCCCAGCGCCGCGCTCTTCGGCCGGTTGGCCGATCATGACTAGCGTGCCCCGCCACTGAGCCTTCTGCTCTGCCAGAAGACGCGCCGTGCCGATGAACGACGTCATGTGCAGGTCGTGGCCGCAGGCGTGCATGGTCGCGACTGCGGCGCCGTCCAGGCCGGTGCCGGTGTGGCGGCTGGCGTAGGGCAGGCCTGTCTTCTCCTCGACCGGCAGGCCGTCGAGGTCGGTCCTGACCAGTACTGTCGGTCCCGGGCCGTTGGCCATCACGCCCACCAGGCCGTGGGAGACTAGTTGGGGCTCGCGGTAGCGGCCGACTCTGCGGGTTACTTCGAAGCCGAGCGTTTCGAGCTCGTCCGCGATGAAGGCGGCGGTTTCTGCCTCCTGATAGGAGAGCTCGGGGCGGGCGTGAAGGCGCTCGTAGATCTCGACCAGGGCGGGGAGCTCGCGATCGACGCGCCCATCGAGATCTTCGGCTTGAAGTGCCGAAGCGAGCACGAGCGCCAACGCGATGCAACAGTACCTGCGGGTCATCGTGCGAATACTAAGGTGGAACGCAAGTTTTGGCGCTGCCGTCTGTTTCAGTTGAGGAGGAGACGAGAATGACCAACACGAAGTTCCTTCCCGGAGTCGTCACCATGCTGTTCACGTGTATGGCCGTGGCGGCAGCCTTCGCTGAGTCGTTCCCCTATGAGGCGGCGGGCCTGACCGAGCGTCGGGCAGCGGCTCATCTCCTCGATCGATTCGCCTACGGTCCGCGGCCCGGAGACATCGACCAGGTCGTCGAGATGGGGCTCGAGGCCTGGCTTGCGGCGCAGCTGTCCGGCGCGGTCGACGACTCTTCGTTCGAGAAGCTGGCGGCAGGCCTAGACAGCCGGTCGATGAAGCTCGAAGAGATGCTCGAGACGTTCCCTCCGCCCGCCCAGGTCTTTCGCGAGGCCCAACGGGCCGGCGTCATCTCGCGCGACTCGGGGCTGCCGGGCAAGGGCGGCGACAACGATGCGGAGCGTCGCGAAGTGCGTCGCTCGTTGATGGGGTACTTCCAGGAGAAGGGCTATCGTCCCCAGCGTGAGCTCATCGCCCAGATGACGGCGCACAAGGTCTTTCAGGCCGTCGTTTCGGAGCACCAGCTCGAAGCCGTGCTGACCGACTTCTGGTTCAACCACTTCAACGTCTCGCTCACCGACAATCAGAGTCGACCGTTTGTGGCGGCGTACGAGCGCGACGCGATCGCTCCGGGAGTGCTGGGGAGTTTCCACGACATGCTGGTAGAGACCGCCGCCCACCCGGCGATGCTGACTTACCTCGACAACTTCCAGTCGACCGCCAACGAGGGAGTCCGCACGACGCTGGAAGCAGGCGCTCCCTTCGGTCCGCCTCGTGGGCGACGTCGGGCCCGAATGCGGGCCGATCGGCCCCAGCGTGCACGTCCCCAGGGGCTCAACGAGAACTATGCCCGTGAGTTGCTCGAACTGCACACCCTCGGCGTCGATGGCGGCTACAGCCAGGAGGACGTGGTCGAGGTTGCACGCGCCTTCAGTGGTTGGGGAGTTGTGCCTTTCGGGCCACAGGCCGCCGACGCGCAGCGCCAGATCGCGCGCGTGCGCTCGGTCGGCGCCGATCTCGGCTTCGTCGTTCGTGAGTCGTTCATTTTCCGTGCCGACGTTCACGACGCCGAGACCAAGACGGTTCTCGGCCACGACCTCGAAGCGGGGCGCGGCATCGACGACGGGCTCGAGGTGCTCGACATCTTGGCGTCCCACCCGTCGACCGCTGCTCATGTGGCGCGCAAGCTTGCGGTGCGCTTCGTGTCCGACGAGCCTCCGCAGGGGGTCATCGATCGTCTTGCGGCCACCTATCTGGAGTCGGGCGGTCAGATCGCCGAGTTGATCCGTACGCTTGCCTACTCTCCTGAGTTCTGGGCCCAAGACGCCCGCGGGCAAAAGATCAAGTCGCCGTTCGAGCTTGCCGTTTCCGCCGTGCGCGCGCTGGGGGCCTCGGTGGTCGATCCGGCGGATCTGATCGACTGGGTGTCGCGCATGGGCCAGCCGCTGTACACCTATCAGGCGCCGACCGGCTACCCGGACCGTGCGCTGTCGTGGGTCAACACTGGATCTCTGCTGACCCGTATGAACTTTGGGCTCGGTCTCGCGACCGGGCGCGTGATGGGGGTTGAGCTGGACCTTGCGGCACTCAACGACGACCGCGAGCCGGAGTCTCTGAGCGAGGCGCTCGAGGTCTATGCGGGGCTTCTCCTGCCAGAGCGGGAGCTCACCTCGACCCTCGAGCAGCTCTACCCTGTGATCCACGACCCGAAGATCGGCGAGTGTGTCGCCGAGGCCGCGCCGGAGGAGGGCAGCGCACCGCCCCGGGCACGAGGCCGCTACGGCCAACTGCGCCCACCCGAGGACTTTCCGATGCTCGCCGGGCGTCGCCGTCGTGAGGCCCTGCGGGAGCTGGCTTCAAGCACTCCGCCCAGCCCCCTCGCCAACGTGGTCGGAGTGATCCTCGGCTCCCCAGAGTTTCAGCGCCGTTAGGGAGGTGGCCATGATCAACCGACGTTCGTTTCTCAAAGCTGGCGGCCTGAGTGTCGTCTCCCTTGGCTCGATGGCGGGGGGGCCGGCCTTTCTCACCCGAGCCGCTTTCGCCGCGCCGGAGCCCGCCGGTGGCCGTCGCAAGGTTCTGGTGTCGATCTTTCAGCGCGGTGCGATGGATGGGCTCATGGCCGTGCCGCCACTGGAAGAGGAGCGGCTGCTGCGCAAGTACAGGCCGCGGCTGTCCATGCCCGGAGCGCGCTCGGGCGGTGACGAGCGGGCGATCGACCTCGGTAACGGCTTCGGGTTGCATCCCGGGTTCGGGTCGCTACGTCCGCTGTGGAGCGACGGCAGGCTCGCGATCGTGCATCAGGTGGGCTCTCCCGATCCGACGCGCTCGCACTTCGACGCGCAGGACTACATGGAGAGCGGCACGCCGGGCCGCAAGGGTACGGCGACCGGCTGGCTGAATCGCGTCAGTGGACTTCTGGGCCACGAGGCGTCGCCGTTCCGATCGGTGGCGATGACTCCCGCGCTGCCGCGCGCCTTCTACGGTGACCACCCTGCCGTGGCCCTCGAGCGGCTGGAGGACTTCCAGGTGCGCCTGCCCGGGGCGCTGGGCGCCTCGAGCGTGGTCGGCCAGGGGTTCGAGGCGCTCTACGCAGAGGCCTCGCAGGATCTCCTGCGTGACACGGGCGGCGATACCTTCGACGCCGTGAAGCTGCTGGCCGAGCTAGACCTGGACACCTATCAACCGGTTCTTGGCGCCCAGTATCCCCGCAGCCCTCTGGGCGAGTCGTTGCGGCAGGTCGCGCAGCTCGTCAAGGCCGATGTCGGTCTCGAGCTGGCCTTCACCGAGACCGGCGGTTGGGACACCCACGTGCAGCAGGGCACGACGAACGGGACGTTCTCGCGCCGGGTCGAGGATCTGTCGCGATCGATCTCGGCCTTCTGGACCGATCTCGGCCAACACCGTTCGAACGTGGTGGTCACGACCATGACCGAGTTCGGGCGCACCGTGCGCGAAAACGGCGCCGCCGGAACCGATCACGGCCATGGATCGTGCCTGTTCGTGCTTGGCGACGAGGTCGCTGGGGGCCGTGTGCACGGCAGCTTCGAGAGTCTCGACGAGGACGCCCTCTACCAGGGCCGCGACCTACCGGTGACGACCGATTTTCGCTCGGTCTTCGCTCAGCTGGCGCACACCCATCTGGGCGTGGGAGATACGGACTCGATTTTTCCGGGCTGGCAGGGCCGCCCGACAAAGTCTCTTTTTCGCCGCACTTGAAACTTTCGGCCTCCCCGCACCGTTCTTTGAAGGGAAGACAGTCCTTGAAGGGGAACCCAATGCCGAATTCCAAGTTTCGTGGCCACGTCGCACTCCTCGCCTGCCTGGCGCTTCTGCTCTGCGCTCCGGCCCTGCTCGCTCAGAAGCGTTGGTTTCACGTTCGCGTCAGCGAAGGCGGCAGCGACCCGGTCGAGGTCAGTGTCAACTTTCCGCTCACGCTGATCGAGAAGGCCATCGGGCTGATCCCCGCAGAGGTCGACGAATAAGTCAAGATGGAGCTCAACGACGTCGGCATCGACATCGAGGATCTACGTGATTTCTGGACCGAGGAGCGCGAGTCGGACGACACGGTCTTCGTCACGGCCGAGTCTGAGGACGAGACCGTACGCGTGGCGAAGGAGGACGACTACCTGATCGCCAAGACCACCGAGCATCGTGATGGCGGTGCCCAGGTCGATGTCAAGTTTCCCTTCGAGGTGCTCGACGCGCTGTTCTCGGGCTCGGAAGAAGAACTCGACCTCGCTGCCGCGGTGCGTGCGCTCGCCGAGTACGGCGACGGCGACATGGTGAGCGTCACAGAGGGCGACACCAAGGTCCGCGTCTGGGTCGATGGCATCAACGATCCTTCCGTGTGAGGAGTGGGC
>JAYZDP010000030.1:0-18608 GCA_036337765.1 Acidobacteriota bacterium | reverse complement strand
AACTCCGCGGGATCTCCGTTGATCGTGCACGTGACGTGTGTGCGACTCATCATGCATCTCCTCGGTTCTTCGCGCGCTCTACCGCTATCAGGACGGCTCGCTTCGCCAGGACTCCGGCGACCTGGCGGCGGAACTCCTTCGTACCGCGCTTGTCGTCGATCGGATTGCAGGCTTCGCTCGCGGCGGCGGCGACCGCCGCCAGCGTTTCGTCGTCGATCGCCGAGCCGGCTAGGGCCTCCTCGGCTGCCGGGACCCGAACGACCGTCGGTGCGACCGCTGCGAGCGCGATCGCCGCCGAGGTGCAGTTGCCGTCGTCGTCGAGCGTCACTCTCGCGGCAGCACCGACGACGGCGATGTCCATCTCGGTGCGGGGAATGAAGCGTAGGTAGGCGTCGGCCGTCTTCGCCGGCGGGCTCGCCACCTCGAACTCGACTACGAACTCCCCCGCTCCGAGCGAGGTTGAGCCAGGGCCGGTGACGATGTCGGCGACGGCGACGGTGCGCGTGCCGTCGCCCGAGGCGACCACCGCCTGTGCGTCGTTGACGATCAACGCAGGTACCGAGTCGGCGGCGGGGGAGGCGTTGCAGAGGTTGCCGCCAAGGCTGGCACGGTTCTGAATCTGGTCGGATCCGATCAGGCCTGCCGACTCGACCAGGCCCGGAAGGTCGGCGCTGAGGTCGGCATCGGCCGTCAGCGCGGAGGTCGGTGTTGCGGCGCCGATGGTCCAAGATCCGTCTGACTTACCGTGCTCGACGAGGCGCGGAATGCGTTTGAGATCGACGAGCGTGGACGGTTCGTCGCGACCCGCTCGCAGCTGAGGAATCCAGTCGGTAGCGCCGGCGAAGACTCTGGCATCAGCGTCCGCTGCCAGAAGCCCCGCGGCCTCTTCAACCGAAGTCGGTGCTTGGTAGTTCATGACCTGCCTTTCTGGTGCATGGGCGCCGGATCATAACGGATGGGTCGGAGCCCGGGTAGGACCGTGGCGCTCAGCCGTCGAGGAAGCCCAATAGCGCGGCGCGGAAGGCCGTGGGCTGCTCGAAGTAGGGCCAGTGCCCGGCGTCAGGGATGACCTCGAGCGAGCAGTTCGGCAGGTGGTCGCGGAAGTGCTCGTGGTACTTGACCGGGGTGAGGCCGTCCTCGGCGCCGCAGATCGCGATCGCGGGCACCCGGATATCGCGCAGCCGGCTCATGAAGTCACAGCTGTCGTCGGCGATCCAGTCGCGATAGGTGACGTCGGCGCTCTCGTGCGCGCGCAGAGCCGCGATCTCGTCGATCACCGCCGGCTGCGTGGTCTCGGCGTAGCCCAGTTGTGGGTTCGAGGGGGCGTCCCGCTCCTCGCCGGCCGCGGCAGCGTAGGCGTTGCGCAGGATCGCCGGGTGTACCCGGAGCCGTGCCCCGGTGTCGACGAGGATCAGACCATCGAGCGGCTTCGAGTGGTAGAGCGCGACCGCCAGCGCGACCCCTCCGCCGAGGCTATGGCCGGCGACCGAGTAGGACGCCCAACCGAGCGCGTCGGCGAGCCGGCCAACGAAGCTGGCGTAGTCGGCGACGCCGCGAAAGCCGAGGCCCTCCGACTCACCGTGACCCGGAAGGTCGATGGCGACCGAGGAGTGTCCCGCAGCCGCCAGGTGCTCCATCGTCGGGAGCCACAGGCTGGCATTGCAGCCGGTGCCGTGGACGAAGAGGACGCGGCGCCGCTCTTCGGGTTCCGCGTCGAACTGCTCGAAGTGGATCCGCAGACCGTCGATGGTGGCGATCGGCATGCGCCATGCTAATCCCGGGGCAGTCGGACCAGGCCACTAGCGAAGCCGCGCCGGTGGAGGGAGCCGAGCCTGAAGGCGGCCTGAGGTTGAGCTCGGCGGTAAGATCCTCCATCTCAGAAGGGAGATGGCATGTCGACAGTCGATCGTTGGCTCGTCGTGGGTCTCGGGGGATTTGTGGTTGTGGCGGTCGCCGCAGCCGGCGCAGATGCTCAGCAGGGCACTGAACAGGGGGAGTGGCCGCACTACGCCGGCGATCACACCTCGTCGAAGTACTCGCCCCTAGATCAGATCGATCGCGACAACTTCTCCGAGCTGAGGGTCGCCTGGAGCTGGGAGTCGGCGGACATGAAGCTCGAGGACGTGACCAGGATGCGTCCGGGGCCGTACCGATCCACACCGCTGATGGTCAACAGCGTGCTCTACGTGCCGACCGGGCTCGCCCAGGTCGCGGCGCTGGATCCTGGCACCGGCGAGACGATCTGGATCTTCGATCCCAAGGACTACGAGCGGGACGACGTGCGGAAAGTCGGGCTCGTTCAGGTACGGGGACTCGAGTACTGGACCGACGGCACCAGGGAGCGCATCGTCCTGGCCACGCGGGCGCGACGGCTGATCTCGATCGACGCCAAGACGGGAAAGCTCGATCTCGAGTTCGGAGTACAGGGGGTCGTCGATCTCGACGAGAGCCTGCCGCCGGGTCGCATCAACCGCAACATCAGCCACTCGGCGCCGGTGATCGTGGTCGCGGACACCATCGTCGTCGGCTCGGCGATCAACGACTTTCCACTGCGCAACAACAGCCCACCGGGACACATTCGCGGATACGACGTGCTTTCCGGCCGATTGAACTGGATCTTCTACAGCATTCCGCAACAGGGGCAGGCCCACAATGAGACCTGGGAGAACGACTCCTGGAAGACCGTCGGCAACACCAACGTGTGGTCGATGATGTCGGCCGATCACGAGCTCGGCTACGTCTATCTGCCCTTCGGCACTCCGACCAACGACTACTACGGCGGCCACCGGCTCGGCGACAACGTCTATGCCGAGTCACTCGTCTGCCTGAACGCCTCAAACGGCGAGGTCGTCTGGCACTTTCAGGCCGTTCACCACGGGGTGTGGGACTACGACCTCGCCACCGCACCGAACCTGATCGACATCACCGTCGACGGCAAGCAGATCAAGGCCGTGGCTGTGGCATCGAAGCAGAGCATGATCTATGTCTTCGACCGGGCCACCGGCGAGCCGGTGTGGCCGATCGTCGAGGCACCAGTCAACTACCACTCGTCGATCCCCGGCGAGCGGCTGTCCAAGACCCAGCCTTTTCCGACGAGGCCGCCTCCGATCGAGACCCTGGGCCTCGACTACGACGATCTCATCGACTTCACGCCGGAGCTGCGAGCCGAGGCGCTGGAGCTCGTTCGCGACTACGTGATCGGGCCGATCTTCACACCACCCGTCATTCACGGCGAGGACGGCAAGCTCGCCTATATCCAGGTGCCGGGGCCGGGTGGTGGCGCGAACTGGACCGGTGCCTCCTTCGACCCCGAGACCCAGATGCTCTACGTGCCGTCAATTTCGCGCCCGGGCGCGATCTCGCTGTCGCCGCCCGATCCGGCTCGCTCCGATTGGCGCTATTCGATCAACCGCCGGCCGACACCCAAGGTGCGGGGTCTGCCGATCACCAAGCCGCCCTACTGGCGGATCACGGCGATCGACATGAACCGGGGCGAGCACGCCTGGGTGGCGCCGCTGGGCGAGGGTCCGCGAGACCATCCGGCGATCCGACACCTGAATCTGCCTCGCCTGGGTACGCCGCCGCGCGACGGGATCGTCACCGAGGGTGGAGTGCTGGTGACCAAGACGCTCTTGATCACGCTCGAGCCGATCGTCGACGAGCTCGGCGACCGCTCCTCGCACGGTAGCTACATCGACGCCTTCGACAAGGCCACAGGTGAGCTCCTGGCTCAAGTCGAGGTCGGTATCAACCTCCACAGCTCGCCCATGACCTATATGCACGACGGCCGCCAGTACCTGCTGATCGCTGGCGGGGGGGAGAGGCCCGGACCTGGAACTCCGATCAGCCAAACCGCGAGTACCGGCTCGAAGGCTCCGCCTGCACCGCGGGAGCCCCCACGCCGCTCGGAGATGCTCGCGTTCGCACTACCGCGCTAGAGGCGCCGTTTCTTCGCGAATCGTCGCTACTTCTGACCGTAGCGTTCTTTCTTGAGGCCCTTCAGGGCCAGATCGACTCCGCCCAGCCGCATCTGGCCTTGGGGACGCGGTCCGCGGGTGTTCATGGTGACCATGAAGTCGGCGAACGCGGCATCGATGCCGACGCTGTACCCCTGCAGATCCTGGGCGCGGTTGGTGGCGACCTTGGCGAGCCGAACCGAGACCGCGGTGTTCTCGGCGACCCGTCGAGCGTAGGCGAGGGTTTCGCGCTCGAGATCCTCGGGCTCGTAGACGCGGTTGGCGAAGCCCAGCTCTTTGGCCTCCTGGGCATCGGCGAAGCGAAACTCGAACAGCAGCTCCTTGGCCTTCTTGGGGTGGATGTCCCACGGCACCGAGAAGTACTCGAGCTGCGACGGCAGAAAGAGCGCGTTGGTCGAGGCGAAGACCAGATCCATCGCTGCGGCGATCATCCAACCGCCGAAGATGCAGTAGCCCTCGACCATGGCAATCGTCGCCTTCGGCAGGTTGCGCCACTTGATGGTGTAGTCGAGGTTGTACTTGCGGAACACGTCGTAGAACTCGAGCCCCTCGTTGGGCACGCCGCGCTGCTTCTGGTCGGCCACCTGCTCGGCCGTACCGAGGTCGTGGCCCGAGGAGAAGTTGCCGCCCGCGCCGTCGACCACGGCGACGCGGATCTGGGGATCTTCCATCGCTCGATCGAGTGCCTCGTCGAGCTGATCGAGCAGGCGCCAGCTCTGGGCGTTGCGGTATTTCGGCCGATTCAGCGTGATGCGGGCGATCGGTCCGTCGACGGCGTAGAGCACGTCCTGGGGTGCGGGTTGGTTCATGGCTTCTCCTGGTTTTCACTGAGCATAGCGGCACGAGACGAACGGGCCTGCTCAGGCGTCTCGGCGTCCCTCGCCACGACCCTTCCAGTGACGCCGGTCTCGAACAGGACCTCGATCTCGACCTTGGCGTAGCCGAGTCGCTCGCGCAGCAGGTCGTGACCGTGCTCACCGAGCATTGGCGGGGGAAGGTCCGGCGGGCGATCGAAGCCGATGACGCGGAATGGTGAGCCGTTGTAGCGGTGGGTGCCCATGTCGGCGTGGTCGATGGTGCGAAACCACTGCCGCGCGTCGAGATGGTCGCAGGCAAAGATCTCCTCGGTTGTGCGCACGACTCCTGCCGGCACGGCTGCCGCCTGAAGCGTCGTCATCGTGTCGTAGGCCTCTAGGCCGCGGCTCCACTCGCCGAGGATCGCGTCGATCTCGGCCTCGCCCGCCCGCCGGCCAGCGAGGGTCGAGAATCTCGGCTGTGCCAGGCGCTCATCGCCGACCACGGCCACCACCGCCTGCCAGGAGCCATCGTTCGGCACTGAGATCGCGAGCCAGCGGTCCTCACCGAGCGCTGGGTAGATGCCGTTAGGAGCCATGTCGGCATCGCGGTTGCCAACCGGGGTCTCAACCTCCCCTAGTTGGGCCTCGAGCAGGATGTCGCCGATGTAGCCCGCCGCCGCTTCGTACATGCTGCCCTCGACCGCCTGTCCGTGGCCATTACGCCGCTGGTGCAGAAGCGCCACCAGGGTGCCGGCCGCCATCTGGTAGCCGGTGATGGCGTCGGCCTGGTAAAAGCCCATGACCATCGGCGGCGCGCCCTCGTAACGGTGCAGATGATCCCAGCCCGCCATGGCCTCGATCGAGGTGCCATTGGCCTTGTACTCGGCGAGCGGCCCGGTCTTGCCGTAGCCCGACATCGACGCCATGACTACCCGCGGGTTGATCCGCGAGAGCTCGCCGTAGCCGAGACCGAAACGATCCATCACCCGTGGTGTGAAGTTCTCCATGACCACGTCGGACTCGGCCACGAGCTTGCGGAAGATCTCCTTCGCCGCGTCGGTCTTCAGATTCAGGCACAGCGAGCGCTTGTTGCGGTTGGTGCTGTTGTAGTTGGGGCTCGAGTTGACCAGGTCGGCGCGCACGTTGGTGACGGCCACCGGGTTGACCGACGAGCGTCGCCAGACGTCGGGGCGCAGGTGCGACTCGATCTTGATCATGTCGGCACCGAGGTCGGCGAGCAGCATGGCGGCGAAGGGACCGACCCAGGCTTGCGTCGCGTCGAGAACCTTCACCCCCGCCAGCGGTCCGTCGGTGGGGGCGACCCCGGCCGGCGGTTGCGCTCGTGGAGCCCAGCCGAGGTCGTGCCCGTGGAGACGCTCGGTTTGCTGCGGTGCCGGGCCGAAGGCCACTGCCGGAGTCCGCGACATGTGCATCGCGGCCCCTGGCATGCGGATCGGTCCCAGGCGCTCGTCCTGAACCGGGCGGAACAGACCCCGCTCGTTCAGGTGGGTATCACGAAGGAGGTCGTCGGGGGTCGCGACCTTCCCGCATACGATGCCACGGTCGAGCAGGCCGTAGAAGATCTCGTCGACCTCCTTCTTCGCGGTGCGCTCGATCAAGAACGGCACCAGATGGAAACGTCGTTCGACCGGCTCGAGTCCCTCGGTATCGGGCCACTCGTCGGCCGCGACACCGAGCACAGCGGAGTACTCCGCCATTTGCTCCGGCTCCGGCGGAACAAAGGTGACGAAGCCATCGCGGCAGGGAAACGCGCGCACACCGGTGTTGGGCCCCCCCAATCGTTGCGGGTGAACGCCAGTGTACTCGCAGCGCAACAGGGGCAGCATGGTGCTCAAGCTGTCGGCCTCGGAGACGTCGACGATCCGCCCGTGGCCGGTCTTCATCTGGCCCACCAGCGCCGCCAAACCACCGACGCAGGCGGCGACGCCCGAGGTGTAGGCCAGCATGTGCCCCGGCGCTTTCAGCGGCGCTCTGTCGGGGTCGCCGTTGAAGTGGGCGTAGCCGCTCATTGCCTGCACGGTCAGCTCGGAGGCCTCGAGCTGCGCGAACGGGCCTTCGAGGCCGAAGGGAGTGACCGATACGATCACCAGGTGCGGCAACCGTTCGTGAAGGGTCCGCAATGAAAGATCGCGCGAGACCAGGGCCGTGTCCTCCCGGTCGACGATGAGTAGGTCGGTGGCCTCGAGAAGCTCGATCATCGAGTCGGGGTCGGGCGCCGCGGTTTCTAGATCGAGGGCCCGCTTGCTGGCGGCTACGTACTGCCAGAGCAGCGAGATCGACTCGGTACGGCCTCCGACCGATGCGTGTGGGCCGAGTTGGCGTAGCGGCGAGCCGCCGGCAGGCTCCAGCGTCACGACCTCCGCGCCCCACAGCGCCAGTTGGCGGCCGCAGTACGCGGCCGCCACTGAACTTGCCAGCTCGAGGACCTTCAGGTCGTCGAGCGCGCCGGCGATCAGTGTTGGGCCTGCTGTGACGCGGCCGCTTCCTGCTCTTCCTGGCGTGCTCCGGCGAGCACGTTGTGAAGGCCGTAGTTACCCTCGTGGCAGGCGTACTCGTAGAGCGCGTGATCCGCCTTCTGCATCTGCAGAATCGCCGTGAACGGCTGGGTGAAGGTGCGCGGATCGTTGACGGTGAACTCGTAGTGCAGCGTGTCGTCGTCAACGCGCGTGAAGCGCTCGGTCAGGTGCATCTTCTCGGCGCTGCCGTACGAGGCGAACGGGTGTGGGCTGAAGCTGGCGATCTTGTGGGTGAAGTTCGTGGTCTCGACCACCAGGGTGTCGCCGTCCCAGTAGCCGCGTGAGTCGCCCTTCCACTGGCGGATGTCGTCGGCGACGTGGGGCCGACCGTCGAGCGGGATGATCCGCGAGTCGTGCACCATTTCGGTGAGAAGCGCGACCGTTCCCGGCACCTGGAAGATCTGGACGTTTTGGTTGTAGCCACCCGGCGTGATCGGTGGGCCGGTGTTGAAGCCGAGCAGGCAGCGCTCGGAAACGCCGCGATCTTCGGGACCGTTGCGCCCGATGCCGGCGGCGCGAATACGCACCGGCCGGTCGGAGGGCTTGTCGTCGCCTGGGATCTGCTCCTGCGCGCCCTCGACCCGGGGCGGGATGCGCCCATCCGGCGGGTCGACGATCAGCGACGTGCGCCGGTCTTCGACGACCCTTGCGCCGCGGTCCATCCAGAAGCTGTTGTAGCCGCCGACGTTACCGCCCACTGGGAGGGTCTCACGCTCCAGGTCGGAAGGCGCGTCCTCACGCGCCGCGCGCTCGATCGACGCCTTCTCGGCGTCGGCCGCGGCGTCCTCGCTCAAGACCGCCGACTCGACGTCCCCTGGACGTTGCAGCGGCGTCAGGGTGCGGAAGTCCCAGACCCCGGAGATGTCGGGCTGGCCGTCGGCGGTGCGCGGCACTGTCCAGGCGCCGGCCGCGAATGCGGCGGGCACGATGAGAGCCACGATCAGCAGGGCGCTGGCGACGACAGTCTTGCGATAGGTCATGAGAGCCTCCTCGGAACCGGCTTAGGTTATACGACCCCGGGGCGTAGAGAAGCCCGATCCAGTGCGCCGCGGTCTTCAAGACTTGAGTACGGCGGTGAAGATGAGCGGTGCGACGATCGTCGTGTCGGATTCGATGAGAAACATCGGTGTGTCGACGTCGAGCTTGCCCCAGCTGATCTTCTCGCTCGGGAAGGCGCCCGAGTACGAGCCGTAACTAGTGGTCGTGGGCGACCAGGTTGAAGACGTCTTGTTCGAGATTGGCGCCGGTACAGCAGGTCGCGTGCACCTTGCGGCGGCGGATCATCTCGGCTAGCGAGATGCCGAGCTCGGCCGTCGACATGGCACCGGCCAGGGTGATCATCATCTCGCCGCCTTCAGCCAGATGAGCCTGGTAGGGCACGAGCGGACTCGTGCACGGTGGCCGCATTGAAGTGGCGATGGTGGCGCTCGAGGAAGCGTCCGATGCCGCCGTCGCCTTGCATCCGCCGCCTACCCGAGGACTCCAGCTTCTCGGAGCCGCTCGACTTCGGGGTGGGTGTAGCCGAGCTCGGCGAGGATTTCCTCACTGTGCTCGCCGTGGGCCGGCGCCAAGCTGCGGACGGTCGTCGGGGTCCTGCAGAACTCTACGGGCGGCTCGGCCTGATGCATCGCTCCGCCGATTGGGTGCTCGACCCGGCGGACCGAGCCGTTGTGGCGCACCTGTGCGTCGGTGGCGAGATCCGCGATCGAGTTCACCTTCGAGCAGGGCACGCCGTTGTCGTCGAGCAGCGCCACGACCTCGTCGACCGCACGCCGCGCCAGCTCCCGGGTCTGCCACTCGATCAGCTCGGCGATATGAGCCATCCGGTCGGCAATGGTCGCGTACCGCGCCTCGTCGGCCAACTCCTCCTGGCCGAAGGCGCGACAGACCCCACGAAACTCGATGTCACTGCCGGCGACCATCATCAGCTGGCCGTCGGCCGTGTCATAGATGCGGTACATGTCGGCCAGGTCCGCAGTGGCTGCGATCTCGCCGAAGTCCTCGATCGAATCGTCTAGAAAGGAGTGGTTCCACATCATGTCCGACCAGTGGAAGGCGATCGCGGCGTCGAGCATCGACAGACGCACGTGCTGGCCACCAAGCCCGCGCTCGCGCGCGAAGAGGGCCGCGGTGATCGCCTGTGCCGCCGTTAGTGCCGTCACCTTGTCGAGCGCGATCGTCCGCACCAGCGCCGGCCTACCGTCGCTCGAAACGCCCTGGCCCTGAGCCCAGGCCATACCGCTCGCCGCCTGGATCAGTGGATCGTAGACCCGACGCTGTGCGTGTGGGCCCGAGAATCCGAAGCCGCAGATCGAGGCATAGACTAGATCTGGCCGGATCTCCGACATCGCCTCGTAGCCGATTCCCATCCTCTCGGCCGCCCCGGGCCGGAAGTTCTGGACCAGCACGTCGGCCGTGGCGACCAGCTTGCGGAAGGCCTCGAGCCCCGCCTCCTGACCGAGGTCGAGAATGACGGCCCGCTTGTTGCGGTTCACGGCAGCGTAGATCGCCGAGAGTCCGTTCCGGCTGGTCCCCATCGGCCGGGTCAGGTCACCGATGCCGGGCGGCTCGACCTTGATGACCTCGGCCCCTTGGTCGCCGAGCATCTGGGTCGCCATCGGTCCGGAGATGACGGCGGACAGGTCGATGACGCGGAGGCCTTCGAGTGGGCCGTTGCACGTACTCATGGGCGCCGATTGTACGGCCCCTGGGACCTACCCGCCGGGTAGCACGCGTCGGACGCGATGATTGTTCGTGTCGCCGATGTACAGGGCGCCGTCGCTGTGGACCGTGATGCCGTGCGGCCGGCCCATCTTGGCCCCGGCTGCCGGGCCGCCATCGCCACCGAACCCGATGCTTTCGGGACCGGAGCCCGCGACCGTGCTCACCGTCTCGGCCGCAACGTCGATCTCACGAATGCACTGGTTCTCGGTATCGACCACCCAGACGCGTGAGCCGTCGTCGCTCGAGACGATGCCCTTCGGCCCGTTGAAGGTCGCCTGCTTCGCGGCGCCATCGCGGTGCCCCTGATCGCCGCTTCCCGCGACGTGAGTGAGCACTCGAGTCGTGAGGTCCATCCTCCAGACGCTATGACCTTCCCGCAGCGCGATCCACAGCTTGTCGCCGACGATGTGAAGCGCGCGGGGCCCGAGCATCGGTCGACCGGTAGCGACCGATGTGTCGACCGGTGGCGCCTTTTCTCCCGTTCCGGCGATGGTCTCGATGAGACCGCTGGCCAGGTCCACGCGCCGGATGCGATGGTTGCCGATGTCGGCGACGTACAGCCCACCGCGGCCATCGAGCGCGATCGAGTGTGGGCGGTTCAGTTGCGCCGTGGTCGCGGGACCGCCGTCGCCGCCGTAGCCCTGCTCACCGGTGCCGGCGACGGTCGAGATGGTGCCCATCGTCGCGTCGATGCGGCGCACGCGCGCGCCTACCATCTCGACGATGAAGATGTCGCCGTTGGCCGCGATGCGCACCTCATAAGGCTCGTTCAAGAGCGCCTCCGCCGCCAGTCCGCCATCGCCGCCGAAGCCCTGTTCGCCGGTTCCAGCTATGACCCGTGCCTCCCCGCTGGAAAGGTCAATCCGGAAGACGCGGTGGTTCTCGACCTCGGTTACGTAGAGCGACGTGGTGCCGCCTCGCTCGGCGATTTCAACGCCGAAGGGCTGGCCGATGTTGAGCTCGAGGGCGGGACCGCGAGACGCTCCGAGGGAGCTTTCGCCGGTGCCTGCGATGGTCTCGATCACTCCAGCGCTCGCAGAGCCGGCGGCGAGCAGGAGCAGTGAGACGAACGCCGTGGCTCTCATGGTGCACAGAGCCACGTCGGGAGACTGCGGTGGCCCGGCTCCGAGTCTAGAGAGAAGCTGGTGTCGCGACTAGCCGAACGAGCGCTCGAAGAGCTCTTCGATCGCCTTCACGGCCGCTTCGGTGGGGAAGCGGGTGCCGGTGCCGGCGAAGCGCGTGCGGCGGATGACCGGCTCGGCAACGGGCTCCCAGGCCTCGTCGGTCCAGCGGTACCAGCTCTCGCGCTCCTGGTCGAAGACGTAGACGGTCTTGTGGAAGTGACGCGCCAGCTCCACTCCCCAGCCGGTGCCGCCCTTGACGGTGCCGTCGTCGAGGATGTGACCGATGGCGAATACCTCGCCCGCAGTCGCAATCTGATGCCAGATCATCTTGAAGATCCGCTGGAAGGTCGGAGTGGTGGGGAAGCTGCGGTGCAGCTGCGAGCGAATGTAGGCAGGGCTGACACTGCCGCGCTCGAGCGCGTCTTCGCCGAGGATCTCGAGACCGCGGGTGCGTTTGGGCTCGCGGCCGCCGAATGTGAAGTTGGTCTCGCCGACGCCGAAGCGCTCGGCGGCCTCGCCGAAGGCCTGCTCAGCGCCCTTCGAGCTTCCGGTGATGAGGGTGAAGGCTCGGGCCGGGAGGCCTACCCGCATGTCTGGCTGGTCGTCCTTGGCCAGTTGCATGGTGTCGGGATGTAGCACCAGGTGGGTGTCGGAGACGGTCGGGTTGTCGTGATCCTTCAGCAGGCGGATCGAGACATCGGTGCCTTCGGGCTCGAGGAAGATGGCGAGATCGATCTGGTCCTCGCAGGCGTCGCAAGGTGCGGTGATGCCCTTCGGGTGGTCCGAGGTTACTGCGCGCTGCGTTTGAACCGACATCCAAAGTTCGGCGTCGACGGTGGCCGCGAGCTCCTTGAGCAGGCGAATCTCGCCGGCGAGGGACGCGGGATCGTGCGCGCTCCAGTCGTAGCCGTCGATCAGGATCGCCTTCGGCACGAAGCCGAGGCCTTTGTCGTAGAGCCTGAAGATGTCGGCCAGCTTCTCCGGGTCGAGTCGCGAATGCGGCACGGCGTGGATGATCCGGTTGTGAGCCAAGCGATCCTTCGCGGTCTTGGCGTCGGATGCGGAGAGCGTGGTCTCGCCGAGATGGGTGAAGAGGGCGTCGTACCACGACTGCACGTGGTCGAGCTCTTGACCGTAGGCGACGTGCAGGGTCGGCTTTTCACGCAGCGCATGATCGATTCCGACCTGCACCAGAAAGGCGGTCTTGCCGACACCGGCGCGAGCCATGACGACGCCGAGGTCGCCGGGGCGGACAGCGCCGTGGGCACTTTCCTCCAGAATGCGGAGGGGGCTACGAGAGTTTTCTGTGGTCAACATGTCCGATCTATCTCCCAAGCTCAGGCCTTCGCCTCAGCTGCTTTTCGAGCGACGAGCTCTTCTTGAATGGATTCGGGGGCAGGGGCGTAGCGCGAGAACTCCATGGTGAACTCGGCCTTGCCCTGAGTGGAGGAACGTAGCGACGTCGCGTAGCCGAACATCTCGGCGAGCGGAACCTCGGCGTCGGTGGTGGCCATTGTGCCGTACTCCTCCGAGCCCACGATGGTCGCGCGGCGGTGCATGAGGGTGGTCAAAACGGCGCCGGAGAACTCCGACGGGCTCTCAACCGAAACTCGCATGATGGGCTCGAGCACCCGCGGTCGGCCGCGGTCGTAGGCTTCGCGCCAGGCGCCGCGAGCGGCTTCGGCGAAGGCGATCTCCGAAGAGTCGACGGCGTGGTGGTTGCCGTCGTCGACTAGCACTCGGACGTTGACGACCGGAGCGCCGATCTTGCGACCCTCGGCGAGCATCGACTTGAAGCCCTTCTGCACCGCCGGCACGAACTGCGTCGGGATGGCGCCGCCGCGGATCTTGTCGACGAACTCGAAGTCCACGCCGGGGTTGGGCTCGATGTAGCCGACGACGCGGGCGTACTGACCGGAGCCACCGGTCTGCTTCTTGTGGATGTAGTCGAACTCGACCTTGCGCGAGATCGTCTCTCGGTAGGCGACGCGGGGCGGTGAGACCTCGACCTCGACGTTGTACTCGCGACGCATGCGCTCGATGTAGACGTCGAGCTGTAGCTCACCCATGCCGTGGATGACCGTCTCTCCCGATTCGGGGTCGGCCCCGGCGCGGAAGGTCGGGTCTTCCTTAGTGAAGCGCTGCAGCGCCTTGGTGAGGTTGGTCTGGGACTTGTTGTCGACCGGGTGCACTCCGAGCGAGATCACCGGAGCGGGCACGTGGATCGAGGTCAGCGCCACCTGCAGGTCGCCGTCGGTGAAGGTGTCGCCGGAGTGGCAGTCGAGGCCGAAGATGGCGACGATGTCACCGGGGCCGGCCTCGGTGACGTCTTCCATCTCGTCGGCGTGCATGCGCACCAGCCGGCCGACCTTGGTGGTCTTGCCGGTGCGGGTGTTGGTGATGATCGTGTCGCGCGTCAGGTGCCCCTGGTACACGCGGATGTACGTCAGCTGGCCGTAGCGACCGTCCTCGAGCTTGAAGGCGAGCACCGCGACGTCGTCGTCGGCATCGCTGGAAAGGACGATCTTCTCCTCGTCTTCACTGTCGAGGCGGATCGCCTCGTTATTGATCTCGGTCGGGTTCGGCAGGTAGCGGTTGACCGCGTCGAGCAGCGGCTGCACGCCCTTGTTCTTGTAGGCCGAGCCGATGAGCATCGGTGTGAGCTGCAGCGAGATAGTGGCCTCGCGAATGGCCGCCCAAACGAGGTCCTCGGTGACCGAGTCCTCGAGCATCGCTTCCATCAGCTCGACACAGAACATTGAGACTGCGTCGAGCATCTCCTCGCGTGCCGCGTCGGCCCCCGCCAGGTGCTCGGCGGGGATCTCGCCCTCGATGGGCGTCTCGCCAAACTCGCCTTCGAAGTGGATGGCCTTCATCGAGATCAGGTCGATGACGCCCTCGAAGTCGTGGCCAAGCCCGATCGGGAGCTGCAGCAGCACCGGGTTCTGGCCGAGCTTCTCGCGCAGCTGGTCGCGCACGCGGTGCGGGTCGGCACCCTCGCGATCGCACTTGTTGACGAAGGCGATACGAGGCACCTTGTAGCGGTTCATCTGTCGGTCGACGGTGAATGACTGGCTCTGGACGCCGGCGACGGAGCACAGCACCAACACGGCGCCGTCGAGGACGCGCAGGCTGCGCTCGACCTCGATCGTGAAGTCGACGTGACCGGGAGTGTCGATGATGTTGACGTGGAGGCCGTCCCACTCACAGTGGGTGGTGGCCGAGGCGATCGTGATGCCACGCTCGCGCTCGAGCTCCATCGAGTCCATCTTGGCGCCCACGCCGTCCTTGCCGCGTACGTCGTGAATCGCGTGCACCCGGTCGGTATAGAAGAGAATGCGCTCGGTCAGCGTGGTCTTGCCGCTGTCGATGTGCGCGGAGATCCCGATATTGCGAATGGTGGTGAGGTCTTGGATCATGAGGGTGTTCCTGCTCTTTCGACGAGGCTGCGCGCTCGTGCGCCTACCTCGCGCGGCGGAGACGGGTGAGATGGGTCTACGGTGAGTCGAGTGGCCCGTGGGCCTGGGTGCCAGGAGCGTCTAGTGTAAACGCGACTCGCGTTTTATACCATAGAGGTCAAATCTCTGACTAGCCCCTTTCTTCAGCAAGCGATCCGGATCGAAACCGATCGCAGATGAGAGACTTGGATCTCGTGTTTCGAATTGCTGTGCTACTCGTTCTCGGACTGTGCATCGTGTTGTCCGCTGCTCAGGCGGCGCCTCCCGCGAGGAGCGCGATCCTCTTCATCGGCGACGGAGTTGACGACCATCAGCTGACGCTGGGGCGCAACTACCTGCACGGAGCGGCAGGAACGCTCGTCTTCGAAGGTCTCGAGCAGCGCGCGACAGCGCGCGTGCTGACCATTCAGGAGTCGGACCCGACCCTTCCGGAATACGTCGGCGACTCGGCCAGCGGGGGCACGGCCATGTCCGCGGGTGTAGTAACGAGTCGGGGTCGCGTGGCAACGACGGCCGGCAGCGATGAGGACGTGGTGACTATCGCCGAGCTCGCCAAGGCTGCGGGCAAGAAGGTCGGCATCGTCGCTACCTCAAGCCTCACAGACGCGACACCGGCCAGCTTCTACGCTCACGTCTCGTTGCGATTCTGCGAGGGGCCGGAGGACATGAGCGGCACTCGAGGCCGCCTGCGCCAGGGCGCGAGGTGCCCCCAGGACGACACGGCAAACGGCGGTCTTGGCTCGATCGCTGAGCAGCTCGCTCGCTCCCGCGTCGACGTGGCTCTGGGCGGTGGCCTCGAGACCTTCCTCCAGAGAACCCACGGCGGTGCGACCGTGCTGGAGATTGCCGAGAAGGCAGGGTTTCGTGTCGTTCGATCGGGTGAGGCCCTCGCGGGTGTCAACAGGGGCAGGGTACTCGGGCTCTTCGGCGATGGCACATTGCCGGTCATCTGGCAGGGCGAGGGCGGTGCCAGCGCGGAGAGACTTCAGAGCGTCGGCGGTGGGGCACCGCCCCCCGTGCCTCGCTTCGGCTGTGAGCCGTCGCCGTCCTTCGGCGAGACTCCGACGCTCGAGGAGATGACCAGGAAAGCCATCGAGCTCCTGTCTGCGGAGGACGACAGCTTTTTTCTCATGGTCGAGAGCGCGTCGATCGACAAACAGGCTCATGCGGCCAACCCCTGTGGCCAGATCGGCGAGATCCGTCAACTCGAGGAGGCGGTTCAGGTCGCCCTCGACTTTGCCGAGGACCATCCCGACACGCTGATTGTGGTGGGCTCTGATCACGGCCAGGCGGGTCAGGTCATCCCGTACCCGAGCCTGTTCGCGGCGCTCGGGCGCCGCACCGGGAGCGCGGTGCACTCGCCTGGACAGTTCGCGGTGCTTGAGACTCCCGAGGGCGGCACGATGGGCGTGAGCTACGCCACCAGCACGGCGTTTGCCGAAGAGCACACCGGTACGGCCATCCCAGTGTTCGGCCAGGGGCCGGGGTCTGAGGCGCTGCGTGGACTCATTGACCAGGCCGATGTCTTCGCGATTCTGAAGGCGGCACTCGGCCTCTGAGGTCGGGTAACGTCGCCGCGGCATGGTGCTCGAACCCGGCACTCGGCGAGAGCGCTGGTCAGCGCCTGACCGATTGTTAAGAAGAGAAAAGTTGTCAATGAATGTTCGTCGTAGAGTCAGTGTCCATGTCGTTTCTTCGCAGGGCCGGAGTCGGGATCGCCTGTAGCTGGGCCGCCGTCTGCCCTGTGTACAGCGCCGACAACGCGAACTGGGGTCAATGGCGCGGCCCGACTCGTGACGGGCAGGCCGCCGTCTTCGGGACGGTCGAGAGCTGGCCGGATGCCGCGATCGTGGTCTGGAGTGTCGAGGCGGGTGAGGGACAGTCGTCGCCGCTGGCCGTGGGAGACCGTGTCGTCCTGTTCGACCGCGAAGAGGGTAGCGAGCGGACTCGTGCCTTGGACGTCGGCAGCGGCAAGGTGCTGTGGAGCGAGCGCGAGCCGGTCCGGTTTCGCCCCGGGATGGGCGGGGGCCGCTTCGGTGCCGGGCCGAAGTCGACTCCGGCGGTGGCCGACGGCCGCGTCGTTACCTACGGGGTGACCTCTCTGCTCACGGTGCGAGATCTCGCTACCGGGCGAGTCGTTTGGCGCAAGGACCCCCGCGTTGAGGGGGTCAAGCCGACTCTCTACTGGGGCAACGCTGTCTCGCCCATCGTGGTCGACGGTCGGGTGATCGTCCATTTCGGCAAGGCCGGTAAGGGTGGAGTCCGGGCCTACGATCTCGCCGACGGCCGCGAGCGGTGGCGGGTCGAGGAATTCGGCACCTCGTACTCGTCTCCGATCGTCATCGGCGTGGGCGAGGCCGCGATCTTGGGGGTGATGACCGGCGAGGGCCCCGTGGGGCTGTCTCGCGATGGCAAGGTGCTGTGGCAGATCGACTTCGAGCAGACCTTCACGCGACAGAACACGCCGACACCGGTGGTTGCGGGCGGACTGCTCGTCTACGGCGGGGAGAGCCGGCCACTCTTCGCTCACCGAGTCGAACGGCGCGGCGCCGGCTGGAACACCGCGCCGGCCTGGACACGTGACGACGTCTCCCTAGGCCTGGCGAGCACCGTGGTCGTGGACGGGAGGGTGTGCGGGTTCTCGTCGAAAAGGAAGGGTCAGCTCTTCTGCCTCGATGCGGCGACCGGCGCCGACGTCTGGCTCGGACCGGGACGCGCGGGCGAGCACACGGCTCTGCTGGTCGTACCAGGCTACCTACTGGCGATCGGCGACGAGGGCGTGCTGAGAGTGCTCGACCGCGCAGGGTCGGCGTACCGGCAGGTCGCCGAGTACGAGATCGCCGCCTCGCCGGTATTCGCCCACCCGGCTGTTGTCGAACGTGGGCTCGTGATCAAGAGCCACGACCGGCTAGAGCTCTTGAGCTTCGCCGGCGGCGAGTAGCATCAATCGCTGGAGCGCGAGACGGTTCGCCCCGGCTCGAAGGGGTCGAGGCCGAGCGCCCGACGTCCGATCTGCGATCGGCAGATGTCGGCGGTCGGCTGCATGAGATGGCCGGCCTGGGCGTCGCGGATGTAGCGCTCGAGCGGGTAGCGCTTCTGAAGCGCCCTGGCACCGCAGACGTCCAGCGCCAGGGTCGCCACCTCGCGGGCCGTGCTGCAGGCTACGTACTTCGCCATCTGGAACGCCTGGGCGCACTCCTTCGCCGACTTCACCTCGGCCGCTCGAGCGGCCCGCTCGAGCAGAGCCTCGGAGGCCTCGATGCCGGTCGCCATCTCGGCGATCGCACGCTGCGCTGCCGGCCGGTGGGCGATCGGAAGCTCGTCGCCGGTGAAGCGCGTGTTGAGCACGTAGTCCGCGGTGAAGCGATAGGCGGCGTCGGCGACTCCCAGGTAGATGGCGGCGTAGCCCGGAGTGAAGTACTCCTGCATCCTCGAGCGCTGCAGCCCGCCGGGCGGCGCCGTCTCGTAGTGGGCCGGTACTTCGACCTCCTCGAAGGTGATCGAGTTTGAGGCCGTGGCGCGCATCGCCATCACGTCCCAGTCGTCGTGGACAGTGATTCCCGGAAGGTCGCTGGGAACGAGAAGGGTGCGGAAGCGCTCGACATCGGTGCGCGACGGATCCGAGGCCATCACGTGGTACCAACGGGCCGCCGTAGCGAGCGAGCAGAAGTGCTTCTTCCCCGTGACGACCAGCTTGTCGCCGCTCTCGATGACGCGAGTTGCAATGTCGAACTGGCTGCGCAGGCTCATCTGCGGCTCGTTGGTCAGCGTCGCGACCAGGGCACCCTCGGTGGCCACCGCGTCAAAGATCTCTTCCTGCAGCTCGCGCGTCGACAATGCCCGTACGAAGCGCAGCACGACTGTGTGCATGTTGAGGGCGTTGCCCGTCGATCCGCATCCCCGCGCGACCTCGCGCAGCACACGAAACCAGGTCCACCAATCGGCGTCGGCACCGCCGCTCCCAGCGGGCACCGGCAGCGCGAGCAGGCCG
>JAYZDP010000029.1:0-10441 GCA_036337765.1 Acidobacteriota bacterium | reverse complement strand
GCCCCTCTCCCTCTCCCTCTCCCTCTCCCTCTCCCTCTCCCTCTCCCAAACACACAAATCACTAAACGTTGAACCGAAAGTTGATGACGTCCCCGTCCGCGACCTCGTATTCCTTTCCCTCCAGACGCAGCAGTGCCTTCTCCCGACATGCCGACCACGATCTCTCTTCGACAAGAGACTGCCAGGGGATGACTTCGGCGCGAATGAAGCCGCGGGCGATGTCGGAGTGGATCTTGCGGGCTGCGTCGCGGGCGCCGGTGCCACGCTGGATGGTCCAGGCCTTGACCTCGTCTTCGCCAACCGTGAAGTAGGACACGAGGCCGAGCAGGAAGTAGCTGGCACGGAGGAGGCGAACAGTCGAGGCCTCTTCGAGGCCGAGCTCGCCGAGGAGCTCTCGCTGATCGTCGTCGTCCAGCTTGGAGACCTCCTCCTCGATCGGCGCGCTGACCACGATGACGCCCGTGTCGCGCCCAGCCACCTCGACGAGCTCTGCAGCCGGCTCGTTGGCGACCTCCGATTCCTCGACGTTCAGCGCCACCAGCTGCGGCTTGGCCGAGAGCAGCTGGAAGCCTCTCAGTCGCCTTTGATCGTCCTCCCCTAGCTCGAGCAGCCGCAGCGGCTGCTCCGCCTCCAGCGCCGGCAACACCCGGTCGGTCAAGAGCGCCTGCTCGCGCTTCTCCTCGTCGCTCAAGCCGCGCTTCGTCGCCTGGGTGAGCCGGGCCAGCCGCCGCGAGACCAGATCGTGATCCGCGAGGACCAGCTCGAGGTTGAGGTCGACGATGTCGCGGGCCGCATCAACGCCGCCTGTGGGGTGGGGGATCTCCGGATCGTCGAAGCAACGCACCACGTGCATCAGAGCGTCGACGTTACGAAGATCCCCGAGATCCGGCCCTCGGCCGGTCGACGCCTCCTCGATACCCGGAAGGTCGACGTAGTCGAACGTCGCCTGCGTGTAGCGTTTGGGGCTATACATGTCACGCAGAGCCTCGAGCCGGCTGTCGCGGACCTTGGCCACTCCGATGTGCGTCTCCTGAGACACGGAGAACTTTCCCGTCTCCTCCTCCGAGCCGGTGAGAAGGTTGAAGAGCAGGGTCTTGCCGACCTTTGGGAGACCCAAGATTCCGAGCTGCATGCGGGCATCTCCTACGGATCCGGAATCAGGTCGATCCCGTCGATTTCGAGCGTCGGAGCCCCGACCATCGCACCCATCGCAACGAAGCGCAGGTCTCTGGCCGCCGCCACGATCTTTCCCAGTAGCTTCCGAGGATCCCAAGCAAGTCGCCCGAAGATGGGGCCGATCGGCTTCCCATGAGCGACCTCGTAGCCGTAAACGCCCAGGCTCAGCCGGTTCGACTTCGCGTCGAGCGTTTCGTCGCTACCGACGAAATAGTAGCCGCTTGCAAGGTCCTCTACGAGGCTCATGGGCGAGATCGTGGCATCCGGAACGAGAAAAAAGTGACTCGCCGCGACCCGCGGGCGGTCTCGCCAGCCCGACCGGCGCCGACATCCCGAAGCACCCACCGCCACGTCCCACGCCACCAGCGGTTCGCCCAACCGCCCGTTCAAGATCAACTCGCGAGCCGCGGTCGGCACTCCCTCTCCGTCCACCGGTGCGCTGAGCAGACCTCCCTCGAGCCGGCCGTCGTCGACCAGGCTCAGGTGCCGCCCACCGACCTCACCGTCGGTCGCGCCGAGCCACTGCGCCGACTCCTCTCGCGACGAACCGACAAACGCCCCCATCGAAGCCGAAAGGAGCCGCGCCGACACCTCTGGAACCGCGACGATCCTGGCACCTAGCGACTCCACCGGTCGACCGTCGCGCCGAATGCGAAGCACGTCGACCGCCCGGTCGACGACCGCCTCGCCGCGCAACTCCCGGCCGGAAACAGCCGCCGCAGTCACGACCGTACGATCGAGCGCCGGGGCCGGTCCGAGCACCTCCCATCGCAGCACTGCGGCGCGACCACGAAAGGCGACGTCGACGCCGTTAGACGAAACGATGCAGCTCTCGCTTGCACCGTCGTCGACCGTCGCGTCGCAGAAGTAGCTCTCAGGGATCTCAGACTGCAGCCGGCCCTGAGCGGCGCGCAGCATCTCGAGCCCCTCAGCCTCCGACAGAAGCGGATGGGTGACGGACTCGCACTCGCGCCAGCTCGTGGCAGCCGCGCCAGGCAGGCGGAGGCCCCCGGGACCCGGCTCTGGCAGCGCCAGGTCACCACCGGGCATACCCGACGCGGTGTAAAACCCCGACGAGCGGTCGTCGCCAAATCGCACCGCCCAGCCCGCCTCCTCACTGGAATGGACGCTCTCCATTCCCTGGCCCAGCCGGAATCGTCGCGACCGCCCTCGCTTGGCGAACACCTCCGCCCGCCCCCACCCCTGGCGGCCCGCAGCATCCAAGGCACTCAGGCACTCCTCACGCATCCCGTTGGCCCTCCACGATGTCGACGCCTTCGAGAAGCATGGCGGCGCTGGTGCCCCAGACGGGGAGCTTCTGACCACCCTTGGCGCACCAGCCGGCTCCGGACACGACGGTTCGATCCGCAACCGCTGCGACACTGCCGAGCACCAGGCCAACCTTGCCCCTGAGCGCAAACGGGCCCACGCGCTCGGTCAGCTCTCCGCCTAGGATCTTCCGTCCGTGCGCAAAGCTCAGCTCGAAGGCACCTGTCGAGGGGTCGAGCCAGCCGCGGGTGGCCTCGGCCGCGAACAAGCCGTGCCGGACTCCAGCCACGAGCTCCCGGCCGCTCACCGTCCCGGCTACCAGCTCCAGGTGGTGTGAGCGCGGACCCGGTGCCCAGTGGCGGGACTGCCGACGCGCCGCACCCGGGCTGACCGACGGACTCTCCGCCGCCCAGCGACGGTCCGCGAGGGGCTGGCAGATCAGGCCGCCACGGAGCAGCCAGCGCCGCAGCACCGGCACACCCTCGTCGTCGGTGCGCCGCTTCACCGTTTCCGGAGCGGCGGCAGGGTCATCCAGCAGATCGAGGCACTCAGAACCAAACCGAAAGCCGACGGCCGAGTCCGGATTGCCGGTGACGGCCAAGGTGTCGATCTCCAGCGCGTGAGCCGCCTCGTGCAGAAGCACCGCGGCCGCCGGAGCCCCGAGAACCAGGTCACAACGCCCTGGCTCGGGTGAATCCGCATCGCGCGCTCGGAATCCGGCGCCCAGCGCGCGCGCCACCCGCGACGCGGCCTCGGCGCCGAGATCCGGAAGTAGAGCTCCCCAGCGACCAGCCTCGCTCTCGGTCCGCACCGAGAAGTACGCCTCGCTCTCGACGTCGCCGACGAGCTCCCGGCCAACGACCTGCAGCCATCGTCGGTGGTGGCGCACGACCAGGCGGTGCGGAAACGCGAGCCGGCGGCGGCGCAGCTCTCGGGCGACGGCAGCGCCGAAGACCGGCATCGCCTCGTCCGGCTCAGCTCGGGGCCAGGGAGACGGACGCAGACGGGGAGTTGGCACCATCCCCGTGGCCATGCGCCGCGCGGTCCGCCTGAGCGCTTCGAGGAAGGTGTCACCGTCGATCCGGTCGCGGCTGGCGATGAAAGCGCCATCGCCCGCTACCAGTCTCACCGCGAAGCCCTCCTCGCGGTGAACCTCGACGTTCGCGATCGCGCCAGCGACGAGGCCACTCTCCTCGGAACGCTCGAAGTAGCAGTCGACGATGGCCTCCGGGTCAGCGGACACCAGGTCGAGGCATCGGCAGATCGAGCCGAGATCCGTGTCGAGCAAGTTCACGAACCGATTGTAAGTTCGTTCTCTCCTGCTCGACGACACCCCGCGTCGCTATACAGCCAGTCCTGCGCGTCATACGATCCGCTCTCCCGCCGGCAAGGATCCATGAGCTCGAATCAGGCCAAGTTCGAAGAACTCAACCGCCGGCTCGAAGCGTCGCGGCTCGGCGGCGGCGAAGAGCGTATCCAGAAGCAGCATGACGCCGGCAAGCTGACGGCTCACGAGCGCGTCGATCTGCTGCTCGACCCAGGCTCCTTCGTCGAGATCGACCCGCTCGTCGTGCATCGTTGCACCGACTTCGGAATGGAGCAGCGCCAGATTCCCGGCGACGGAGTGGTCTGCGGTTATGGGGCGATCGACGGGCGGCTGGTCTATCTGTTCGCCCAGGACTTCACTGTCTTCGGCGGCACACTGTCGGAGACCAACGCGCGCAAGATCTGCAAGGTCATGGACCTCGCGGTCGAGAACGGCGCGCCGCTCATCGGGTTAAACGACGGCGGCGGCGCCCGCATCCAGGAAGGCGTGGTCTCGCTCGGTGGCTACGCAGACATCTTCCTGCGCAACACACTGGCCTCCGGCGTCGTGCCACAGATCAGTGCCATCCTCGGCCCCTGCGCGGGGGGAGCGGTGTACTCCCCGGCGATCACTGACTTCATCTGCATGGTGGCCGACACCTCGTACATGTTCGTCACCGGTCCCGACGTCGTCAAGACAGCGACCCATGAAGAGGTGACGATGGAGGAGCTCGGCGGTGCAGCGACGCACGCGTCAAAGAGCGGTGTCAGCCACTTCACCATGCCGAATGACGCCGCCTGTATCGCTGGCGTTCGAGAGCTGCTCTCGTACCTTCCCTCGAACAACCTCGAAGATCCGCCGGTGCGCGACACTGACGACGATCCCGACCGTGTCGAGGAGGCCCTGGACTCGTTGGTACCCGAGGAGCCCAACAAGCCCTACGACATCACCGAGCTCATCGGTCACGTGGCGGACGACGGTCGTTTTCTCGAAGTGCAAAGGGACTACGCCCGCAACATCGTGGTGGGTTTCGCCCGCTTCGGCGGCCGCGCGGTCGGCATCGTCGCCAACCAGCCGCGCTACCTAGCGGGTGTGCTCGACATCGACGCGTCGTTGAAGGGAGCTCGGTTCGTCCGCTTCTGCGACGCGTTCAACATCCCGCTCGTCACTTTCGAGGACGTGCCCGGCTTCCTTCCCGGGACGCAGCAGGAGTTTGGCGGCATCATCAAGCACGGCGCCAAGCTCCTGTACGCATTCGCAGAAGCGACCGTACCCAAGATCACCGTCATCACCCGCAAGGCGTACGGCGGTGCGTACTGCGTAATGGCCTCCAAGCACCTTCGTACCGACGTCAACCTCGCCTATCCGCACGCCGAGATCGCGGTTGTCGGACCCGAGGCCGCGGTCAACATTCTCTACCGGCGTGAGATCCGCGCCGCCGGCGACGACGCGGACGCAGTCAAGCAGGGCCTGGTCGAGGAGTACCGCGACAAATTCTCAAACCCCTATATAGCAGCGGAGCGCGGCTACGTCGACGCGATCATCAAGCCCCGCGAGACCCGGCCCGAGATCATTCGAGCACTCCGCCAGCTCGGCTCAAAACGCGCCAGCGTCCCCCCCAAGAAGCACGGCAACATCCCTCTCTAGCGGGGGCCGCGGTAGTCATGGCTGAAGGACGGTGGAAGCTGTGCCGCGCTCATACCACGACCCCCGCTAGAATGCCTTCCCTCCGGGGGGCGCTCGCCGCGCAGGCCCGGAAGGACCGGGAGCCCTGGCAGCGGCATCCCGGCCACTCATGCTGGGAGCGGTGAGTGCTGCCGCCCCTCGATAGGAGGCATCAATGTCGAGCGCAGATCCCCGGGTAGGAATCGTTATGGGAAGCAAGTCCGACTGGCCCGTGGTCGAGGCTGCCCGCAAGATTCTCGACGACTTCGGTGTTGGCTCGGAGGTACGAATCCTTTCTGCACACCGGACGCCGGCGCAGGCCTGTGAGTGGGCGAGCGGCGCGCGCGACCGTGGCATCGAGGTCCTGATTGGCGCCGCGGGCGGCGCGGCGCATCTGCCGGGGGTGGTCGCCGCACACACGACGCTGCCCGTCATCGGCGTGCCGATCGCCAACGGTCCGCTATCCGGCTTCGACTCCCTGCTGGCGATCGTGCAGATGCCGAAGGGCATCCCGGTCGCCACGGTGGGCGTCGGCCGCGCCGACAATGCGGCGCTTCTGGCCCTGCAGATCATGGCTACCGCGGACGAGGCAATCCGCGCCAAGCTCGCCGACTACAAGGTCGAGATGGCGCGCAAGGTCGGAGACACTGATCGGGAGCTCCAGGCGGAGCTGTCCTGAGCACCGACCCAAAGCGCGGCGCGCGCTGCGCCGCATGCGGGTGACGGTTAGGCTACGCGCCGTTCGCCAACGGACCGACCGGCTACGTCCAGCAGAGTACGAATCGCCATGCGTGAGAAGGATCGAAAGCTACGACGTCGGCGCCATCGGCGTCGGAAGGCGCTGAAAGTCCAGCACCAAGAGGAGCTGGCTCAGCGCAGCAAGGCGAGCGGTTCGAAGCGCAAGAAGGCCGTGAAGAAGAAGGCGGCGGCCAAACCAGTGCCCACGCCACCCGTCGTCGAAAAGCCTGAAGAGACCGCAACGCCGCCGGTAGCCGAAGAGGCCGCGAGCCCCGAGCCCGTAGAAGAGGCCACACAAGCCACCGCCGAAGAGGGCGACGCAGACGCGGCAACGCCCGAGGCGAGCGTCGAGGCCGACGACGAACCCGCCGCTTCGGACGCGGCCGAGGACGGCGGCGAAGGGGAAGAGAAGTAGTGAAGCTCGCCTTCGGAGCGGACCCTGCGAGGTTCACTCTGAAGCAGGCGGTCGCTGAAGCGGTCGTCGGCTCAGTGCCCCGGCGAGCCAATCGTCGTGGGCGCGGGAACTCCGAAGCGGCGGCGCAGCTCGGCACGCACCTCACCAACGAGATAAATCGATCCGCAAGCGACCACGCGCGGAGCCGGCACCCCGAGAGCCAGATCGAGCGCCTCGGCACAGGTCGAGGCAAATAGGAAACGATCGGCGCCATGAAGCGGCAGTAGCGTCTCGGGAGACGTGGCTCTGGGGCTGTCGGGCGCGGTCAGGATCAGGCGCTCCGCGTGCGGAAGGATCTCGCCGAGCATCGACTCGGCAGGCTTGTCGTCGAGCGTGCCGAAAATCACCTGCCAGCGCTCCTTCCCGCACGAGGCATCGAGCTGGCGCCCGAGCCAGCGAATCCCATCTTCGTTGTGGGCGGCATCGAGCAAGAAACGACCCCCGCCGGGGAGTTCGACCACCTCGCAGCGCCCCGGCCACCACGAGGCGCGAATGCCAGCCTCGATCGCCTCCACCCCAATCTCGAAGCCAGCGTCGGACAGGATCTCTGCGGCCCGCACGGCAATCGACAGGTTACGCATCTGGTACGCCCCGACCAACGATGTTTCGATCCTATACTCCGAGCGCGCCGTCTCGAGCCGCGCCGATCGGCGCTCAGATAGCCCGCGAGCCTCGTCACTCCAGCTCACTCCGTGGCCCGCATCGACCAGCCTCGACCCCCGGCGCTCGGCTTCGTCAATGAGGGCGGCTGCGGCCAGCGCCGGCTCCAACCAGCAGAGAGCAGGTCTGCCGGTGCGGAAGATTCCCGCCTTCTCGCGCGCGATCTGATCCAGCCCCTCGCCGAGCACTTGCGTGTGGTCACGGGAGATCGAGGTGACGATCGACAGGATGGGATCGGCAGCGTTGGTCGCGTCGAGTCGGCCGCCGAGCCCGACCTCCATGACGGCCACATCCACAGCCCGGTCACGGAAGTAGGCGTAGGCAGCGACCGTCAGCGACTCGAAGTAGGTCGGCGGATGACCGAGCACAACGTCAGCCCGCTCGATCACCCACTCGAGGTAGCTCGATAGCGTGTCCTCGGTGAGGCAGCTGCCGTCGACCCGGATGCGTTCTTCAACCACCTCGAGGTGAGGTGACGTGTAAAGCCCCACGCGCCGCCCCGCGGCGCGCAGGATCTCCGACAGCACAGTTGCGGTCGAGCCCTTGCCGTTGGTGCCGCCGACCAAGATCACCGGGTATGCACCCTGGGGCTGGCCGAGCGCAGCCAGTAGATCGGTCGTCGTTTCCAGGCCGAGCTTGACCCCGAACACCTCGAGCTCGGCGAGGATCTCCTCGGGGCGTCGCCGCGCAGAACCGCGATCGTTCATCGTCACGCGCCGAGATGACGCAGGCAGCGACCCAAAGTGGCGCGCAGCTCGTGGCGGGAGACGACCACGTCGAGAAAGCCCTTGTCCCTCACAAACTCGCTGCGCTGAAAGCCCTCGGGAAGCGTCTCGCCGATGGTCTGCTCGATCACCCGTTGGCCAGTGAAGCCGATCAACGCATCCGGCTCGGCGATATTGACGTCGCCCAGCATCGCGAACGAGGCCATCACTCCTGCAGTGGTGGGGTCGGTGAGAACCGAGAGATAGGGCAGCCTCGCGTCACGCAGGCGCGACAGCGCAGCCGAGACCTTCGCCATCTGCATCAGCGAAAGTGCTCCCTCCTGCATGCGTGCCCCGCCCGATGCCGAGACGATGACGAGCGGCCACCGCCGATCGATGGCGCGCTCGACAGCCCGAGTGATCTTCTCGCCGACGCCGGAGCTCATCGAGCCACCCATGAAACGAAAATCCATCACCGCCAGCACGATCGGCGATCCCTCCAGCCGTCCCTCGACCACTATCACCGCCTCGTTCATTCCGAAGCGCTCGCGGTGGCTCTGGTAGCGCTCCCGGTAGCTCAAGGTGTCAGTCCACTCGAGGGGATCGGCGGCGCGAACCCCGCCGTAGAGCTCGCTCGGGGGCTCCGCGTCGAGCAACATACGGATGCGACTCGGAGCGTCCATCCGGAAGTGATATTCGCACTTCGGGCAGACGCCCTTGGCCGCCTCCAGGTCTTTCGAGTAGACGATCTCCTTGCACGATTCGCACTTCAGCCACAGCCCCTCCGGCACCTGGCTGCGTTGTCGCACACCGGTGCCTTTGGCGGGGCCCTTCTTGCGGCGAAACCAGGTCATCGCGAGGGCGAAGCTTATCGCTACGAGCGGCGTCCGCGCCGCCCGGCGTGCTCGCAAGCTCGCCCTGCTCAGATAGAATTTCCTCGTGTCTGGCCACAGCAAGTGGAGCACCATCAAGCACAAGAAGGCCCGCACCGACGCCAAGCGGGGCAAGATCTTCACCAAGCTGCTGCGCGAGATCACCATCGCGTCGCGGCTCGGCGGTGGCGACCGCGATGGCAACCCCCGCCTGCGCGCCGCGATCCAGGACGCCAAGGGCTCGAACGTTCCGTCCGACAACATCGACCGCGCGGTCAAGAAGGGCAGCGGCGAGCTCGGCGGTGCGATCCTCGAAGAAGTCAACTACGAGGGCTACGCACCCGGCGGGGTGGCGGTGCTGGTCGAGGCGGCGACCGACAATCGCAATCGCACGACCGGCGAGGTCCGCCACCTCTTCACTCGCTTCGGCGGCTCGCTGGGCGAGGCGGGCTGCGTCAATTGGATGTTCGACCGCAGAGGGTACTTCCTGCTCGGCGGCGAGATGACGGAGGACGCACTGATGGAGCTCGCCCTGGAGCTCGGGGTGGACGACTTCGCCGCCGACGGCTATCGCTTCGAGCTCTTCACCGCGATGGAGGACTACATTCGGGTCCGCCAAGAGCTCGAGCAGCGCGGAGTCGAGCTCGAGGTCAAGGAGCTGTCGATGATCCCGCAGAGCTACATCGAGCTCGACGAGGAGGGCCTCTCCGGCGTCATCAAGCTGCTGGACGCGCTCGAAGATCAGGAAGACGTGCAGCACGTATGGGCCAACTTCGACGCCGACGAGGCGCTCCTGGCCGGCTCCTAATCGGCTCCGTTCAGGGCAGCCGGAGACCATGATCATCCTCGGCATCGACCCGGGCAGCCGCTTCACCGGCTGGGGCATTCTGCGCTCGAGCGGCGGCAACCACACCCTGGTCGCCGACGGACGCATCTCGATCTCCACGCGCGATCCGATGCCGCAGAGGCTCGCAGCGCTCGGCCGCGGCGTCAGCGAAATCGTCGACCGATTCGCGCCGGATCTGGCCGCCGTCGAGAGCGCGTTCTACGGCCGCAACCCGCGCTCACTGATCGTTCTCGCGCAAGCTCGGGGAGCGATCCTCGCAAGCCTGGCGACGCATGAGCTCGACATCAGCGAGTACGCTCCGGCCGAGGTCAAGACGGCCATCGCTGGCACCGGACGAGCCGGCAAGGAGGAGGTCGCGCGCATGGTCACGCTGCTGCTCGGTCTCGACCGAACGAACCCCAAACCGGCGGACACAACCGACGCCATCGCCGTCGCGCTGTGCTGCGCGAAACGCTACCGAATGGACAGCCTAAGAGGTGCGGGAAGGGCTTGAAACACAAGGCCTTCGCAGGACACGAATCGGCCCACTGGTTTCTTGACCGCAATTCTCTTCTGCGTGCTAGGATTTCGCCCTCATTTTCCAAGTGCGGTCGGCCTCTGAATCGGCCATACCTTCAAGGGGCTTGTTAACGTCCGTTTGGTAAGTTCGCTCAGGCAAGAAACACAAACTGCGGGAACCGGGTCCTCGTAGGACGGATCTAATCCTTAGAGGGGGGTAGAAGTGGACATCGGAGGAACTTTTTGGGGTCT
>JAYZDP010000028.1:0-8196 GCA_036337765.1 Acidobacteriota bacterium | reverse complement strand
TCTCGCTGAGCCGATAGGAATCAGCGCCGGGGGCGTGCTACACCGCACGCTCCCGACTCCAGACGTCAGGGAGAACTTTCCGGCCGGATAGCTGCTCGACGAGGAGGAAGATCAGATCGTCCTCGTCGGTGCCCATTTGTGCGGTGAACGGACCGATGAGGTTGTTGATGCCCTGCACCAGGGAGTGGAAGCGGAACTTCCAGACGCCCTCTTCGCGCACGAAGCGATAGAGCGGCGACTCTTCGGTCTCCGGCGCCTGCAAGCCGGTCGTGATCGCCACACCGGTCGCCTCGTCGCCTGAGACTTCGATCTCGCCGATGTCGAGTTGCGCGATCGACTGCTTGCCGATCCAGCCCGCCTCCACGGCATGCTGCAGTAGACCCTGCAGGCCCATCTGTTGGAGATCCGCCGAGTCGAGCTCGTGGCGCATGGTCACGATCAGCAGGCGATCGACGAACGGGCGCTTCTTCACGCTCTCCTCGTCGCCTGCCAGCGCGAGATGCTTGATGTCGTCGAAAAACTTCATCGTGTCGGCGTCAACAAGATCCGAGGCCAGCTCGCCATCGCCCTGGAGCAACGCCACCTTGTAGCGGTCGAAGAGCCGCCGCACCTCCTCCTCGACAGCGGCGTCCTGGGCGAGAGCCGAGCCCGAGACCAAAAGTCCAATCGCTAACAGCACTCTAGCCATGCCGCCACTCTACTCCCCCTCCTCGGCAGCAACAGAGGCAACGAGGGCCGCAAGCTCGGTGGGCAACTCGATGTCTGCGGCGGCCGCGCGCCCCCGCGCAGACATCTTGCGCCAGGTCTTGGCCAACACCGACACCATCCGCTCTCGAGGGTGCTCGCCGGCGAAACCTTTGAGGTAATGCTCGACGAAGACCAGGCACGCCACGTCCTCAAGCGCCTGCGACTCCGGATCGAGCCTCAGCCGCCCTCTTTTTTGGATGAGATCGCCGACTCGATCGATGGTCGACGCTGGGTAGCCCTCGTCCGCCAGGATCTCCCCGGCGCGCTTCGCGTGCATCGCCGCGCATGCTCGACGCCAAGCGAGGTAGCCGGCTCTGCCCTCGGGATACTCGGAGCGAGGCAGGCGCCAGCGCTCGAGGTGTTGAGCTCTCACCGCCAGGCGCAGCTCGGTGGAGGCAGCGGGCTCGAGCCGATCGAGCCAGGCGATCATCCGCCGTCCATAGAGCCACTCCTTGGGCTTCTCTTCGCCCCCATCGAGCTCATTGCGGGGGTCTTTCGCGTTCGCCCCGTCGATCCGGCGCGACGCTGCACGCAACCGTTCTCCTTCCTCCTCAGACAGGATCGTCGACCCCCGCCTGTCCGTCACGAAAGAGCCGACTCATCTCGCGAAACGACGGGTGCTCCTTGTCCCGGGCCCACTCGAAGCCGACCGACTCCAGATTGGTGATGATCGCGCCGGCCTGCTCCATGCGGCGCAGACCCCAGCGCCGGTAAGCCGCGCCTCGGCTCGACACGCAGTCCCAACACACAAACACCTCGTCTGCGCCATGTAGCAGCTCGATCACGGTCTGCACGACACAGATGTGAGCCTCGATACCGGCGATCACGTACTGCCGGTCGCCACTCGCCACCTCGGGCAACACGGCATCGATCGCCGCCTGGAAACCGGCGTCACCGCAGCAGCCAAAGCTGGTTTTGGCGACCCGTTGCTTCGGGACCTTCAGAGCTTCATAGGTCGCTAGCACCGAGTCCGCGGTGGGTCCGAGTCCCCGTGGATACTGCTCGGTCACGACCACCGGTACCCCGAAAACGTCGGAGAGCTGCAACAAACCCGAAGTGGCCGCGATGATCTCGTCGGACCGCTCCACGAGGCTGAGCATCCTGCCCTGAAGGTCGACCGCCACCACCACGCTGCGATCCTTCTCGAGAAGATGCACGGTCGAGCCCTTCAGCTGGCCTCGCGGACCAGCTCGTCATCGCTCAGGGAGCGTACGATCACGCTGCCACTGCCGGCCAGATTCTCCAGCGCCGTAACCAGCTCCTCCTCGGCACCCACACGGTACTGATCGCCCGCCGACACCTGGACCTTGCGGTCCGGAAAAGTGAAACGAAACATCACCTTGGCAGTCCCCGGGTGTTCCGAGAGAACGTTTCGCAGCTCGAGCAACTGGCTCATCGATACCCCCGCCCCGAGATCCAGCACGACCTCCTGCTCAACTCGCTCGAGGTTGTCGAGCGCCTCGATGTTCTCCGCCCGCAGCTCGTAGTCGCCGCCGCGCTCGCGTAGCTGGCCGGTAACCACGACCAGTCGATCGTCCTCCACGGGTGGACGAAACTTCTCGAAGGCCTCGGCGCACAGAGTGACCGGCCGGGTCCCCTCCAGATCGGCGAGAACGAAGCGCCCCATCAAGCGGCCGGCGTTGGGCCCGGTCTTGATCTTGGTCTGACGTGCCCGCGTGACCAGCCCGCCGAGCGTCACGTTGATCGCCGCACCCTCTGGCAGCGTGCCGGTGGTGTGCGATGTCTTTCCGGCGAGCACCGTCGCGAACTCTTCGAGGGGATTGCCCGTGAGGTAAAGGCCCAACGACTCGCGCTCGTAGAGCAAGCGCTGGCGCGACGGCCACTCCTGAGACGAGGCCGGCGGCTCGCCATCCATGGCCGCCTCTCCGAACAGCGTCGTCTGCCCCTGTTCGCGCTCACGGCGGCGACGCTGCGCCCGTTCGAGCACGGCATCGAGGGCCTCCATGGTGCCCCGGCGCGTACTGCCGAGGGTGTCGAAGCAGCCACCCTTGATCAGTGACTCGAAGACCCTGTGATTGACCGTACGAGTGTCGACCTCGGACGCCAGATGGAAAAGACCGCGAAACGAGCCCGCCTCGTTGCGAGCCCCAAGAATGGCCTCGATCGCGCCCTCGCCGACACCCTTGATGGCACCGAGGCCGAATCGGATCGAGTGATCCTCGACCGTGAAAGGCCACCGGCTGTGATTGATGTCGGGCGCCAGGATCTCGATCCCCATATCGACGCACTCGACGACGTACTTCGAAACGTTGTCCGCGGTCGACATCTCGGAGGTCAGCATCGCGGCCATGAACGCGACCGGATAGTGGGTTTTCAGGTAGGCCGTCTTGTAGGCCAGCATGGCGTAGGCAACGCTGTGACTCTTGTTGAATCCGTAGCCCGCGAAGGGCTCGATGTACTCCCACACCTGCTCCGCCTTAGCGCGCGTGAACCCCTTGCCCTCGGCTCCGTCGACGAACTTGGCCTTCTGCTCGGCCATCACCTCGGCGCTCTTCTTGCCCATCGCCTTGCGCAGCACGTCGGCCTCACCGGCGGTGAAACCGGCCATCACCACCGCGATGCGCATCACCTGTTCCTGGTAGGCGATGACGCCATAGGTCTCGGCGAGGATCGGCTCGGTCTCAGGAACGATGTAGCTGACCCGCTTCTGACCGGTCTTACGCGCGATGAACTCGTCGACCATACCCACTGACAACGCACCCGGCCTGTACAACGCATTGAACGCTGCCAGGTCCTCGAACTTGGACGGCTGGGCGCGACGTAGCAGATCCTTCATGCCGCGCGACTCGAACTGGAAGATGCCGTTGGTACGCCCGTCGCAAAACAGCCGATAGACCTCCTCGTCATCGAGCGCCACATCGTCGAGATTCAGGTCCGTTCCCTGATGCGCGAGCATCTTTTGGGTGTCGTCGATAACGGTCAGGGTGCGCAGACCGAGAAAGTCCATCTTCAAGAGTCCCAGACTCTCGACGACGTCCTTGTCCCACTGCGTCACCACCTCGTCTTTCGACGTCTTGTACAGCGGCACCAGCTCCTCGATCGGCTGCGGCGTGATCACGACCGCGGCGGCATGGATCGACTTATGGCGAGTCAAGCCTTCCAGCCGACTACCGACCTCTACGATCTTGCCGACCTCGGGATCTCGCGCCACCTCGGCCTTCAGCTCGTGGATCTCTCGGGCGGCCTCGGAAAGCGATTTCGTCATGTCGGGAACGAGCTTGGCGATCCGATCGATCTTGGTGTACGGCGTCCCCATCACCCTGCCGACGTCACGTAGCACCGCTTTCGCCCCGAGAGTTCCGAAGGTGATGACCTGCGCGACACGGTCGCGGCCATACTTCTCATTCACATAGTGGATGACCTCGCCTCTGCGTCGCATGCAGAAGTCGATGTCGATGTCCGGCATGCTGATCCGGTCCGGATTGAGGAAGCGCTCGAAGATCAGGTCGTACTGCAGGGGATCGATGTCGGTGATTCGCAGTGCATACGACACTACAGATCCGGCCGCTGAGCCGCGTCCCGGACCCACGGGGATGCCCTGATCGCGCGCGTAGCGCACGAAGTCCCAGACGATCAGAAAGTAGCCCGGGAAGCCCATGCGCTCGATCACCGCGAGCTCCTCGGCGAGCCTGCGGCGATAGGTGTCCTCCGGGTTGCGCTCGAGCGCCGACGGCTTGCGGGCCCGCAGGTGGACCAGGCGCTGCTCGAGCCCGGCCTTCGCCAACTCCTCCAGATAGCTCACGAGGGTATACCCCGGCGGCACTGGAAAGTCCGGCAGATGAAAGCTGCCCTTCGGGATCTCGACGTTGCACGCCTCGGCGATGCGCAGCGTATTTTCGATCGCGTGGGCGTCCTTCGGGAACGTGCGGAAGATCTCGTCCGCGGTCTTCATATAGAACTGGTCACCCGAGTACTTCAGCCGATCGGGATCGTCGAGCATCTTCTGCGTGCCGATGCACAGCAGCACGTCGTGGGCGAACGAGTCGTCCTGATGCAGGTAGTGACAGTCGTTCGTGATCACAAGCGGAATGTCGTTACGCTGAGCGAGGCTGCGCAGCCCCTCGTTGGCGTCGCGCTGCTCCTGGATGCCGTGATCCTGCAGCTCCAGGAAATAGTTCCCCTCGCCGAAAATGTCGAGGTACTCGTGGCAGAGCCGGTTCGCCTCGTCGGAGCGACCGCCCAGGAGCTTCTCGTTCACCTCACCGTTGAGACAGGCCGAGAGGCAAATCAGACCTTCGGAATGTTGCCGCAGCAGTTCCTTGTCGATCCGCGTTTTGTCGTAGAAGCCCTCGAGACACGACTGGGTCGAGAGCTTCAGCAGATTCTGGTAGCCGGCTTGATTCTTCGCCAGCAGCACCAGGTGGTTGCTGTGCGCTCGCTTGGGATCGCGCACCCGCATACCGCCCTGGGCAACGTAGGCCTCGATGCCGATGATCGGCTTGATGCCGGCCTTGCATGCGCGGTCGTGAAACTCGATCGCGCCGTGCAGATTGCCGTGATCGGTGAGAGCGATCGCAGCCATCCCCTCGGACACCGCCGCCTCCATCAGATCGCCGATCCGGTTCGCCCCGTCCAGCAGGCTGTACTGGGTGTGCAGGTGCAGATGTACGAAGTCCGACATGGCTCCTCAGTCACGCCCCAGGCGGTTCAAAGTACGACCGAGTAGAGTCACCGCGCCGGAACCGGTGAGGCTGGAGTCACCGTGGCATTGCCCGAGGTCGGCGAGGATCTCACACGCTACGGCCGAATCGCAGTCCGCGGCGGCAGACTCTCGTGCGCACTCGTCGCCGTTCAGACGCAGAGTCGAGAGCAGGGCCCGGATCGCCTCGGCGCGCTGCATGATGCGATCGGGCCCGAATTCGTGACGCCGGTCGTCGATCTGCATCAGACCGCGATTCAGCACCCGAACGATCTCGCCCCGACGCGCGTGATCCAGGACATCGGTGGCGATCCGAGCGTCGCCGCCGCCGCCCTGACGCACTCCAGGAACAAGCCAAAAGAGTAACGCCGCGAAGTCGGCCCGGGTCAGTTCGGCGGCGGCTGAGACTGCCTGCACGTCCTCCGGCAGCAGTCTCAGCCGCCACCGTACGCGCGCGCTCACGACCCGTTCGGCAAGCTCCAGGTCGCCGGGATGGGAATCGAGCAGACGTTCGAAGGTCTCGAGTCCCAGCTCGGGATCGCCGAGCTCCATCTCGAGCTCGGCGCGCCGTTCGACGAAGACGCGCTGATTGCGGCCGCCGCCTACGAGGCCGCGGAGCGCATCGAGCTCGGCGTCGAGTTCGCCGCGGGCCCGGGCCAGGCGGCGCTCGGCGTCGAGGGTCCGCAGTGAGCCCATCGGCTCCCAGCCCCTAAGGCGGGCAAGTCCCGCGGCGGCGCGATCGACGCGCCCGGCGTCGAGATCCGCGGCGAGATCGTGTTCGACCTGCTCGAGTGCCAGCTCGTAGGTGGCCACAGCACCCGTCGATCCCGGACCCGGGCCGTCGTCCAGGCTGCGATACGCCTCGTGGGCAACAACGTAGTGACCGCCGAGCTCCGCCGTCCGCCCAAGCAACAGCCGCAAGGCCGCGCTGGCTCCTGCATCGCCGATCGAGGACGCCAGCGTCTGGTAGGCGGCCTCAACATCTCCGCTGGCGAACTCGGCCTGCGCGGCGAGTAGTCGGGCTGGCTCGAGACTAGGGTTCACCTCGAGCAGTCGCTGCGCCTCCCCCGCGGCGGCGGCGATGTCAGCGCGCGCAATGAGCGACTCGAAGCCAAGCCGTAATCGCCGAGCAGCCGCGGCGTCCAAGCCGGGCTCGAGCGAAGGATCGACGAGATACGACGAGATCCCGCGCGGCAGCGCCGGCGCCACCACGTCCGCGCCGCCGGAGGCACAACCCAGTGCGCTGACCGCCAGCGCGCAAGTAGCCAAGGCCGACGCGGTCCGGGCCAAGGGCACCACGATGTAGTGGATGCCCTTCAGCGTCGCGCCCATTACGTGCTGATCTGGGTGATTGCGTGCTTGTAGATCAGGACCTCCTTGTCCGCGGTCTCGATCACGATCGCGAAGCGGTCGAATCGCTTCAGTTTCCCTTGGACGCAGATTCCGGTGGTCAGCCCAATCTGGAGGTCCGTCGCCTCCTTGAGATTCTGAAAAAGGAAGCCGTCCTGAATATTGATGTTGTGCTTCGACACGGCTACCCCTCAATCTCCGTTCGGAGGAAAGTCAAAACATCCGTCGCTAAACCATGGGGAACAGAAGATGGGAACCAAGCGTCCACCTTCTCCTTGCGGAACCAGGTCTCCTGTCGCTTCGCGTATCTTCGGGTTTCCCGGATCGTGTCGTCCATCGCCGCGTCGAGGCTCTGCCGCCCTTGCACGTGGGCCACTAGCTGCCTGTATCCGATCGCTTGAAAGGCTGGAGCTGAAGGGGAAACGCCGCTATCGAGCAAGCCTTTCACCTCTTCGAGCCACCCGAGCTCCAGCATTCGCCGGGCTCTCAAATCGATTCGATCGTATAGGACGTTTCTCGGGAGCGTCAATCCGATCCAGCGTCCGTCGAGCGACGGTGTCGACGGGGAGTCCTCGCGCCAACTCGTGAGGGTTCGCCCGGTCGCCTCCAGCACCTCGTACGCCCGCGCGATCCGCTGTCGATCGTTGTGGTGAAGCGTTTCGGCGGTGCGCGGATCGCGCTCACGAAGATCGCGGTGAAGTCTCTCTGGGCCCTCGGCTTCGAGGCGACGCCTCACCGACTCCCGCACCGCGTCCGGCACCGGGGGGATGGAGCTCAACCCGGCAAACAGAGCACGGAGATACAACCCCGAGCCTCCGACCACGATCGGCGTTCGACGCCTCGACGTCACGTCTCCCACCGCCTGGGTGGCGCGGCGAGCGAAGGCGCCTGCCGAGTAGGCCTCCTCCGGGTCGAGGATGTCGATCAGATGATGCGCTACGAGCTCCCGATCCTCGCGGCCGGGCTTCGCCGTGCCGATCTCGAATCGGCGGTAGGCCTGCAGCGCATCGGCGTTGATCAGCTCGCCGTCGAGGGCCTGCGCGAGCGCCATGGCGAGGGAACTCTTGCCGGTACAGGTCGCGCCGACCACGGCCAGGCAGGGTAGGGTCACGGGACGGGTCAGTCTAACAACAGCCCCGGTGTGCCGATGCGGCGCCAGCGCGGCTGCGGGTAGGCGCGCGGCGGGATCGAGACCGCCGGGTTAAACGCCCCAGCGAGCGAGCTCGCGACCGTGAGCCCGAGCCAGGCCACGATCCCGACGTGCAGACCCGAGATCGCGAGCAGGTGCGACAGCCCCGCACGCCGGAGTGCCTGCGTCCAGGCCCACGGCAGCGGGCTACGCTCGCCGACGGCCAGCGCTGCCGCTAGGGACCGGCCCGGTCCTTCATGCGGTGAGGCCCTTAGCCGATCGTTCCACCATCGGCGTATCCGCGTGCCAG
>JAYZDP010000027.1:0-7958 GCA_036337765.1 Acidobacteriota bacterium | reverse complement strand
TCACCTTCCAGGGATCCTCTTGACGGGCGACACCCTGTTCGTTGGCAACATCGGCAACGTCGAGCACGAGCATGGCGATCTGGAAGCGATGTATCGCTCGCTGCGGCGCATCGAGTCCCTACCTCACGACACCGAGGTCTTTCCGGGCCACGACTACGGTCAGAAACCATCGTCGTCGATCAGTTGTGAGCGACGACTAAACGCGTACATGCGACCCGTGAAGCTCGAACAGTTCCGCGTACTGATGGGACACCTCTAGGGACGCGGAGGCTACAATCGGACCCCTGTCCGAGGGCTCATGATCAAGCTTCACTGGTTTCTCCCCACCGGCGGCGACTCGCGAGACGTCATGCCGGAGGGGCCCGACGCGCACTGGCGAGCGCCGTCGCACGACTATCTGGCGCAGACAGCGACCGCCTGCGATCGGCTCGGTTACGAGGCGATGCTGACGCCCTGCGGCACCATGTGCGAAGACGCGTGGCTGGCCACCGCCTCGTTGATACCGCTCACCGAGCGGTTGAAGTTTCTGGTCGCCTTCCGGCCGGGCTTCCTATCGCCGACGCTCGCCGCGCAGATGGCGTCGACCTATCAGCGCATGTCGAAGGGACGGCTCCTCATCAACATCGTCACCGGCGCCGAGCCGCGCGAGCTCAACCGCTTCGGCGACTGGCTCGACAAGGACTCCCGCTACGAGCGGACCGGTGAGTTTCTCGACATCATGCGCCACGCCTGGACCGGGGAGCCCTACGACTTCGAGGGCAAATACTACAAAGTCGCGCAAGCGACCACCCGCGAGGTACCCGACCCCGCACCACCGGTCTACTTCGGAGGGGCTTCGCCGGCGGCGGAAGCAGTGGCGGCGAGCCATGTCGACGTCTACCTCGCCTGGGGTGAACCCCCGGCAATGGTCGCCGAGAGGCTGGAGCGAATGACAGATCTCGCCGCGGCCCAGGGCCGGGAGCTCGGCTACGGTATCCGCTTCCATGTCATCGCCCGACGCACGTCGGAAGAGGCCTGGCGGGTCGCCAACGACATGCTGGCCCACATGAGCGAAGAGGCCATCGCCGCCGCTCAGGCCGACTTCGGGGCCACCATGTCGGAAGGGCAGCGCCGCATGGCTTCACTTCACGGCGGCGACGCCGGCAACCTGGAGATCCACCCCAACGTCTGGGCCGGCATCGGGCTAGTCCGCGGCGGTGTCGGCACAGCGCTCGTGGGTAGCTACGAAGAGGTCGCGGAGCGCATTCAGGAGTACCACGAGCTCGGCTTCGGCGAGTTCATCCTGTCCGGATATCCGCACCTCGAGGAAGCGTACTGGTTCGCCGAAGGAGTGATGCCGGTGCTGCGGCGCATCGGTCTGCTCCAGGCCCGCGCAGAAGGCGCTCCGATCGTCTATTCTTTCCGCTAGAGTCGCTGCCATGCGAACCGTAATCGCCGTCTTGGGGCTCGCGCTGGCCGGTCTGACCGTGGCAGCCGACGAGCCCGTCGTGCCGAAATACGACTCGGAGGGACGGCTTGTGCGCCCAGAAGTCTACGCAGAATGGACCCTCGCCGGCACCGCTCTCGGCCTCGGCTACGACGAAGGGCCTGGCGGGCAAGAGGTGTTCCACAACGTCCTGATCGAGCCCTCGGCGTACCACCACTTCGCCGAGACGGGCGAGTTCCGCGACGGCACCATGCTGGCGCTCCTGCTCCACGAGGTGGGCGAGAATGTGATGCCGGCACGCGCGGGACAGTTCGCCGACGGGTTTCGAGCGTTCGAGCTGGCGGTGAAGGACAGCAGCCGCGAGGCGGAGACCTGGAAGTACTACAACTTCAGCGGACCGCAGGGACTGCTACCGAGCGCCAGGCCGTTCCCCGCCCGCACCTGTCATGCCTGCCACGCCGAGCACGCCGCGCGCGACAACGTCTTCCTCCAGTTCTATTCACTGCTCAGAGCTGCGGACCCGGCGCGCTAGTCAAGAGAACAGGCCGATCAGGCGCGCCCAGACGGCAACGCTTCCCCAGACCGCCATCGACACGAGGGCAACCGCCTTCGGAACCCAAGAGCCCACACGAGCCGGGTCAGCGAGTGTGACCTTGCGCCGAATGGTGAAGGTGAAGAGCAGCCCGAACAGCAGCAGCTCCATCTTCAACCAGAAGAACGGGCTGTAGTACTGCTTGAGCGCCAGCGAGATCATCTGTGGCACTCCGGTCACGACCAGGGCGAGAAAGCTCCAGACCAGCCACGGCTGCGCGCTACGCGCAACCTGCTCGACCGACAGTCGTGTAAGGCCCTTCCCCAGGAGCCGTATGTCGACGATCAGTACCGATCCAGCGAAGACCGCGATTGCCAGGAGATGCGCACACTGGACAATCGGACTCGACCAGGTGTTCTCGAGGAAGTAGGCGCTGACCGCCGAATCCTGCATCCACACGAAGAACGGCTCTAGCCTATCGATCACGATCTTTCTTCCCCCGAAGCAGCATTCTCAGCTTCCGATCCCGAGAGCGTCCCACCACTTGGGCGCCAGTCCGCTGTAAGCCATCAGCCTGCCGGTGACGATAACGGCCGCCCACAACGCCAAGGACGCGATTCCCGCGAACTTCGCGGAGCCCGGCGTCGGTTTGCCCTCGTCCCAATTGGCGATCGTCTTCTCGGTCACGTAGTGGAACCACACCAGGTTCAGTGCGGCCAAGGCCATGGCGAGCATCTTGAACCAGAAGTAGAAGTTGCCGAAGTAGGTCATCGGCTTCGAGTACAGGAGCAGCCCGCCGGTGATGAAGCTGATCGCGAAACCGCTCAGTGCCCACGGGAAGACCTGGGTCGGAAGGTCCGAGATGCGCGACGGCTTCAGTGCCACGCCAACCAGGCGAAAGTCCCACAGCATGATCAGCCCGGCGAACAGGCACATGCTGACGACGTGCGACGTCAGCAGAAGCGGGTAGGCGTTGAACGACTCCCGCAACGCGATACTCGAAGGCAGCGCGTCGGCCCATTCGAACAGTGGGCGGAGTGACATCAACTGAGGGCCGTGAGCCGTCGACTCTAGTTCGACGTGTTGCACCGGTCCTGGTAGCGCCGGTACTTGGTGTGGCAGTCTTCGCAGGCACCGGCCACGTTGTTGGTCAGCTCGATCACCGCGTCTCGGTCCTTCTTGCTGGCCGCCTCGAGCGTCGCCTTGCCGGTCGCTGTGAGCTGCGCAGCCCACTCCTGGAAGTCCGCCTGATCGACCGGCGCCGGCTTGCCGTTCTCGCAGGACCGACCCGCGAGCATGATGATCGGCTCCACCTCGGCCAACGCGATCGCGGCCTGCTCGACCACCATCCAGCCCTTGTAGATCCCCGAGAAGGTGGAGCTCACCGAGTCGCCCTCCTGCTTCTCACCTGCCGATTCAGGGTCGCCCGTCTGCACGTCGAACAGGATGTTCGAGTTCGGGAAGAGGATCGCCCGCATCACCTGGGCGAGGTCTCCGACCGGCTCCCGCTCCTCCGCAACCGCAACTCCACTGCAGCCCAATAGCAGGATCGCAGCTATCAACACGCTCACAACTCGCATGCAAACCTCCAGAATCAGATGAGAGCCAAACGGGGCGGGTACACGAGCGGCCACCCCACCGTCGCGGGCAGGGCAGCCGTAGGTGCGGTCGTCAGAGACTCTCTACGGCTCGGTCGCGTCGCGGCCGTCGCGAGGAGCGCCGGTGCCGGACGAGCCCATGAACAGCTTGCGGCCATCGGGGAAGGTCACGTCGCGACCGTTGGCCCGATTCGAGCGGTCCTTCGACTGGTAGCCGTCGACCACGATCTCGGTGCCGGGTAGCAGCGACTGCTTATTGACACCGCGACGAAGAAGGGTGTTGGGCGTGCCGCCCTCGACCATCCAGGTCTCCTTGGTGCCGTCTTCGTTGGTGACCTCGAGGTGGATCCAGGTGTGGGGGTTGACCCACTCCACCTTGGTCACGGCACCCTTCAGGATCAGAGGACGGTTGGGATCGAACTCGGCGCCGAACGCGTGGTGCGCGACGACCGGGACCGAAATCGCGAACAGAAGGCCGACGGCGGCCACGATCAGAATCTGCTTCGAACGCATGGGTTATGTCTCCTGTCTCAAAGACTCGTTGCCGTTGCTCCCCGCGCCATGGGCGACAGCTTTTCCAAGCCCAATGCCCTCGAGGATATTCCCCGCCGCGCCGTTCGCTTCAGCAAGCATACTCGATCTTAGCGCTAGCGACCCTCTGCCATCGGGTAGTCCGGACGGTCGAGCGGATTACGCCGATACTGGCCGTAGAGCACCTCTTCGACGAACTCGACGCAGCGGAAGTCCATCAGCTGCGCGTTGGGCTCGACCCGGCGGTACAGCGGCATCTCGATGGTCCACGCCTCGGTGAAGGTGGCCGGATCTTCGATCGTCGCCTCGTAGTGAATGTGGTTGTCGGTCACGAGCGTGTAGCGCTCGGTCACCTTCATCTGGTCGGAATGGTGGTTGCCGGCACGGTCGAGCCACGAGTCAGGGTGCAGACCCGTTACCTCGATGACCAGGGTGTCACCGTCCCACTGGCCGTAGGACTGACCCATCCACGAGTCGATCGGCGCGAGCCCGGGATCTTCCATGTAGACGTGGCGTACGGCGCCCGCGTACTGGTACGCGACGAAGACCGTGTCTGGCGTCTGGAAGATCTGGAAGGGATGCGGCATGTACGTGGCACGCGGCACGCCCGGCAGGAAGCACTTGATCTCCGGATCCTCGGTGACCCAGTTCTCCTGGTTCCAGTTCTTTTTCTCCAGCGCATCGGACGTGTAGGGAATCTTGCCCCCGCCCTTGATGACACCGAGACCGCCGGGAACGGCGCCGACCGCGCCGAGGGCGAGAACCTGGACCGTCGGCAGCGGGCCGTAGGGTCCTTCACGCAGATGCATGGCGGGCTTGGCCATGTGCAGTTCGAGGTCGTAGTTCGCCTCGTTGAGAGCCTGCCAGACGCCGCTCAGATCGGGCTTGCCGTCGGGCGTACGATTGGGCTCGAAGTCCTGGGCACTCAGGGGCATCGCCACCAGTGCTAGGACGGCTACGATCAAGACAGAAATTCGCTTGGGCGACATCACGCCATTAATCCCTCGCTCAGTCAGAATGGAACCTTCGGAGCGCACATACTCCCATCGGCATCGAGCCGCCGTCAAGGGCTGAAGCGCCCGTCGCACTCGTTGACAAGGACGAAGGCGGGAACGACTTTGGTTCAATCCAACGCACCCGGCTCACCCCTGAGAAGCGTGCGCGCCCACAGCTGGGTGTAGAGCACGCGGTAGAGGAGAGTCGCCGTCGTCGGATCGCTGCGGGCCGCCTTGGCACGCAGGCCGGCAACTCGCCCGGCATCGAAGATGCCGACGTCTTCGAACTCCTTCGGGCGCACGACCTCGTCGGCCCATTCCGGCAGCGTCGATCCCACGCACCAGTTGCCGACCCCTGGCACCGCGAGACCCCACTTCCGTCGCTGGCGGATCGGCTCCGGCACCAGCGAGCGTGTCGCGTCACGCAGGAGGCGCTTCTCGATCGCACCCAGAGCCACCGGGCCGAAGCGCCGCCCGATCCGCAGGCGAGCGACGTAGTCCCAAAGTCCCGAGTCGAGAAAGACGGGGCGCGCCTCCACCGACTCCGCCATGCTCAGTCGGTCCGTGACCGAGTTGCAGAAGTCGACGAATCGCGTTCGCGACTCGAGCCAGATCATGCGGTCCAGTGGGTGGCGGTGCGCCACCTCCGCCTCGATCTCAGACCACCCGGCGATGACCGGGTTGACCTTGGCCACCACCCGACGCAACTCCGGCTGCAGCAACTCCGGGGTCTCTGCCCGTTCTTCGTGCAGCAGCCAGGTCGCGAACCGCTGCCAGACCGGAGACCGCCCCTGCCTGAGCACCCGCGCCATCCGATCTCCCTCGCCTCGGTACCATGTGAAGCCACCGAGGAGCTCGTCGGCGCCGTCGCCGACCAGGGCGACCTTCAGACCGAGCTCTCTACAGCCGCGAAACAGCGTGCGATTTTTCGAAACCTCGACGAGACCGCGCGCGAGAAGGGCAAGCTGATCCAACACCTCCCACCACACGGACTGGCAGTGCTCAATGCCGACGACCCGCGGGTGGATGCGATGGCGGACCTCTGCCGCGGCCGAGTATTACGTTTCGGGACCACGACCTCAGCGGACGTGCGGGCCGAGGAGATCCGTGCAAGCTGGCCCGACCGTCTGAGCTTCACCCTGGTCGAGGCAACCCAGCGGCAGCGGATCGCGACCCAGCTGTGCGGCGTCCCTTGGCACGTTTCCGTCCTGGCCGCCCTCGCCACGGCACAAGCGTGTGGGGCTTCGCTCGACGGTGCCGCCGCGGCGGCCGCCGCGGGGCAGGAGCACAGCGGTCGAATGGAGCCCGTGACCCTCGGCAAGGTCACGCACATCCGCAACGACTTCAAGTCCTCGCCGGAGTCGGTCGAGCAGGCGTTCGTGTTTCTCGAACAGGCACGCGCCAAACGCAAAATCGCGGTGATCGGACATCTCTCAGACACGCGCAGCAAGGCCCGCAAGGTGTACCGACGAACGGCGGAGCGCGCCAGAAGGGCTGCGGATCTCGTCGTGATGGTGAGCCGGTGGGGACACTATGGCCTGGCCGCGGAGACGGGCGACGACTCGATCCACGCCTTCGACACCGTCCGCGACGCACACTCCTTTCTGCGCGCGAACGCGGAGGCTGGCGACCTGGTCCTGATCGTGGGCCGCGGCCACCTCGAGCGCCTGTCCGTGGCGCGGCAGGCCGAGCATCTGTGCTGGCTCTCCGACTGCGGCCGTACCAACTCGTGTTTGAACTGCAAGCTGCGACTCGTCGCCGCGGAGCCCGGCTGATGCACGGCGAGTGGGAGGAGCTGGAAGGTCGTATCGGGCGCAGCGGCCACTATCTCGATGCCGTTCTCGGCGAGATCAAGCGGGATGCGTACCTGCGTCTGGTAGAGGGCTGGCGGGGTAGCGCCAAAGGTCGCCTGCTGAAGACCGATCTCTTCGAGGAAGCTTACGGGCCCGACTCACTGATGCCGCACCTGGCGACCAGCTTCGCGAGCATCGTCGGCATCGACATCTCGCTGAACACGGTCGTAGCGGCTGGCGCCGTCAGAGCATCGCCGCTGGCGGGATCGCCACCCGGGCACCGTTTGGTCGCCGACGTTCGCCACCTGCCGTTCGCGGACCGCTGCTTCGACTTGGTTCTGTCTCCGTCGACCCTCGATCACTTCCACGAGCCGGCCGACCTCGGACGCAGCCTTACCCAGATCCTCCGAACGCTGGGCCCGCGCGGACGGACCGTCGTCACCCTCGACAACCGTCAGAACATTGGCAACCCGCTGCTGCGGGTTGCCAAACTACTCGGACGGGTACCTTTCTACCTGGGCCGCTCCTACCGGATCGGCGAGCTGGCGGCAGAAATGAAGGCCGCCGGCTTCGACGTGTGCGGCCGCACGGCCATCGTTCACAACCCGCGGCTGCTCGCCACGGGGTCAGTGTGGCTCGCCCGCCGCACCGGATCGCCCCGCCTGCTTGCCTGGGTTCACAGTCGCCTGCGCGCGATGCAGAGATGGGAGACGGCGCGCTTTCGCTATTTCACCGGCTCTTTCGTCGCCGCTCTTGGAGTGCGTGGAGACATCGACGACGATCAGGCCAGCCTGTAGTGCTCGAAGAAAGCGCGGCTGCGCGGGTCGTCGAGCAACGGCTCGTGCACCTGCCACACTGGCAGCGCCGGCAGCGTGTTGGCCTCGAGAAGCGCAGGCCCCTCTTCGGTGACGAGCACATCCCAGCCGATGAACGGCATCTGTGGGAAGGCTCTCGCAGCCCGCAGAGCGGTCGACAACAGATCCTGCCAGCGCGGCACCTGCAGCCCTTCGATCGCGACCCCGGTCTCGGGATGGACGCGGTGCCACTGGATCGACCCGTCGTCGGCGAGTCCCCACCCGGGAC
>JAYZDP010000026.1:0-4623 GCA_036337765.1 Acidobacteriota bacterium | reverse complement strand
CCAGCGAACGCTTCGGCGAGATCCCCGGGGGCCTGGTCGAAGTCGGCCTTGCGGACTTCGACACCGCGCTCAGCGAGGTCGGCGAGCTTGTCAGGGCTGCGGGTCGCCGCGATAACCTTGTGGGTGCCAGCCTCCAGGAGCAGCTCGACAACGCGACGTCCGAGCTGTCCGGAGGCCCCGGTCACGAGTAGGGTGTTGTCTTTGGTCATCTCTGTCTCCTTCGTTTGCAGTTGGTCGGGCGTGATTGATCCTCGTGGGCGAGGCGATGACGCCGACGCGGCGAGCGCCGCAGCGGCATCAGACTTGTGAAGAATAGACGCCCTCTGTTATCTTGAAAACCGATAAACTTTGGATAGACACTTCCGTAAAAGGAGATAGATGCGCGCCAGCCTCGACAGCGTGACCCTCGATCAGCTCCGGCTGTTCATCTCTGTGGCCGAGCAGGGGAGCTTCTCAGCGGCGGGCCGTCAACTGCATCGCGCCCAGTCTGCGGTGAGCTCGGGCGTCGCCAACTTGGAGAGCCTTCTGGGTCTGCAACTCTTCGATCGCTCTGGCCACCGGCCGGCGCTGACCGAGGTGGGCAGAACCTTGCTCTCCGACGCGCGGAAGGTCCTCGACGATGTATCCGTCCTTGGCGCGCGTGCCGCGAACGTCGGCCAGGGTCTGGAGCTTCAGCTGCGCCTCGCCGTGGACACGATCTGCCCATCGGGGCTGCTGATCGCCTCGGCGAAAGCACTACGGGACCAGTACCCAACCGTCTCGCTGCGAGTCCAGACCGAGGTCCTGGACGACGTCGCCGCGGTGGTACTCGATCGAAGTTGCCAGATCGGCATCTCAGGGCCTGTGGGATCTGACGCGGCTGGGCTCGAACGGCGCTTCCTAGCCCACGTCGCGATGGTGCCCGTGGCGGCACCCGAGCATCCACTTGCAACCATTGGCCGGTCGATCTCGCACGCTGACGCGCGGAGTCATGTGCAGATCGTGATCAGCCAACGCGTGGCGACGGCAGCCGACAACCACGGTGTCGTCTCCGATGCAACGTGGCTCGTCGCCGACGCGTCGACCAAGCTCGAGCTCGTCCGCGCCGGACTCGGTTGGGGGAACTTGCCGATCGACATGGTCCAGGAGGATCTCGAGCGCCGCCGCCTCGTCAGGCTCACTCTCGACGAGTGGGGGGCCGAGCCACTGCTCGTGCCCCTCTACGTGATCACTCGGCGGGGCTCCCCACCCGGGCCCGCCGGTCAGTGGCTCGTGCGAAGCCTGCCATCACTCTCCGGCGACTGCCCGCGGCTCATGGGCGCTGGCGTTAGCTGACGACGACCACGAGACGCGCTTGACGCCCGACGTTGTGTGCGAGGCGACGGTGGGGATCGGGGTGGTCGTCCCGATCTCGATGGCGATGGCCCCGTAGGATTCGCCGCCGAAGGGGACCTTTCCGGCGGGCGATTCGTAGAAGATGATGCCGAAGGCGTAGAGATCCGTGCGATTCGACGAGAGCGAGCTGTTCCCGACCGAGAGCTCCTGGATCCCCCCGAGCTTGTCGCCGTCGCGGAAGCGAGCGCGGCCACAGCCACCGCCCTTCAGCGAGCAGAGCACCGCGCGAAGAAGGCATCTGCCGAATAGGGAGCGTGTTCCGGCGGGAACAAGCGCCGCAGTCTTCGCGAGATGTTGTCGCGATCCGCCGCCTCGTGCGGTGAACCGCGGAGACGAAAAAGCCCAGTCGTTGTCCCACTCTGGAGCCGTGAACCATCCGCTCTCTGGTGTGAACCGGCTTTTCGGCGTCTGGAGGCGTCTCTGAGCCCCAAGAGCAGTCAGAGAGCACCGGTCTGGGTCCGGCGACGAGGCGAGGTACTCTGGCGCCGCCCGACCAGAGAGCGTACCCCGCGAGGGGGTACCGCCCGCAAACCCGCACCACGACGGCAGATACGACAAGACCCCCGCCGGCGACGCCGACGAGGGTCTTGTTAAGAGACAGGCCCAGGCTGACTAGCCTGGGCCTTATGAAGCTCCCCGTGTCGCTCCTGACCGGAACGACGGCTCCGCCACCTCCACATCGGCCTGAAACGTAGCTTCAAGCTCATCCGTGAGCAGCTTGATGCCCTCGTTGTCCAGCGGGATGCGCAGGGTGATCTCCAGCTTCTCGCGGTCGACCACCTCCACCTTCTTGATGAAGTGCAGCACGACCTGGCGCTTCACCGCGAAGGGGATGTCTTCGCCGCCGCGCTCCAGCAGGGAGGCGAAGCGACGGAGCTGGGCGAGGTTCTTTTCGCGGGCGCGGTCGTAGTAGTTCTGCTTGGCGAGGACGGCGGCCTCCTCCTCGAGCTGCTCCTTCTTCTCGGTGAGGTCGGCGATGTGCTGCTGGCAGACGAGCGGGTCGAGGCCCTCGCCGATGGCCCGGTAGTAGTTCTGGATGCGGCGGTCGATCTCGGCGAGCTTCTGGTCCACGCGCTGGCTGCTCTCGCCGTAGACCTGCCGACGGGCCTCGATGCGCTCCCGCACCCGCTCCTGGAGCTCGTCGAGGCCGCCCTGGCTGCTCAGGCGGGCCCGGATGGTGCTCATCACCAGGGCATCGGCCCAGTCGCGGTCGACGCCGAGCGGCTTGCAGACGGACGGGCCCTTGCTCAAGTAGGCGCCGCAGTAGTAGCGGTACCGCTCGGTCGTTTTGCCCGTCTTCTTGCTGGTGTACTTGTGGCGCCGGCCGTGGAAGTTGGCGCCGCAGCAGCCGCAGACCATCACCCGGCTCAGCAGGTAGGAGACGTGCTTGCGGCGGGAGGGCTGCATGAACTGGCGGCTCTGTGCGATGCGCTGGCGCTCCTCGAAGACCTCGCGGTCGATGAGAGCGGGATGGGCGTCCTGGGTGACGATCCAGTCGTCCTCACCGGTGCGCTCCCGGCTGTCGCGGCCGGCCTTCCGGCTCTGGAACCAGACCTGGTCGCCCACGTAGACCCGGTTGCTGAGCATGTGGTTGACCGTCGAGCTGTTCCAGTGGCGGCTCCTCGGGGCGGGCACGCCGCGCTTGTTCAGCTCGTTGGCGATGGACTTCACGCCCATGGCCAGATCGGTGGCCAGGCGGAAGATCTCCCGGACGGTGGCGACCTCCTCGTCGGGGCCGGGCACCAGCTTGGAGTGCTCACGGGCGCCGACCATGACCTTCTCGAGGCGGTAGCCGAAGGGCACGCGCCCGCCGTTGTGGAAGCCGCGCTCGGCGTTCTCGCGCATGCCCTTGAGGGTCTCGGTCGCCAGGTTCATCGAGTAGAACTGGTTGATCACCTCGATCATGCCCTCGTACAGGAAGCCCTGCGGGGTGTCGGGGTCGTAGTTCTCGGTGATCGACTTCACGGTGACGCCGTGCTTCCGGAGCAGGCTCTTGAAGAGGATGGACTCCTCGCGGTTCCGGCTGAAGCGGTCGAGCTTGTGGACCAGGATGAGGTCGACGTCGTTCTTGCGGCAGAAGCTCACCATGTCGCAGAAGCCGGGGCGCTTGTCGGCGGGCGCGTAGGCGGAGATGCCCTGGTCGACGAAGTCCTCGACGACTTGGACGCCGGGCTGCGCCTCGGCCCATCGGTGGATGGCCTTGCGCTGGGCGGGGATGGAGATGTCCTTCTGGGCCTGCTCTTCCGAGGAGACGCGGCAGTAGGTGATGGCGGTCGGCATTCGGGCTCCCTGTCGAGATTCGTGCGGTCCGGGGTCCGCGGGAAGGCCTCGACTGCAACAACAGTGCCAGGGGGATCGGCTGTCAAGCACTTTCGTTGGGGTGCGAATGGGGTGCATCCAACGTGGCTTCCGGCGGGTCAGCGGCGGCGTCCGCGCGCCATCCAGGGCACGTCTGCCGACCCGCGCCGACGGGTGATCGACCCGAACCGCGCCAGAGCGACCCAGACCGCAGGCACGCGGCCCGAGGCGCGGGCCGCCGCCCCGAACCGGACGTTCGACGCGGCAGACCGCCGATCTGACCGGTTGCCGGAGGATGTGGCGGGCGAAAAGCAAGGTCTGACGGGCATCGCGGCGGGTGGCACGACGGCTGCTTTGTGACCGGTCGAGCCCGCTGGAGGGCTGCACCGACCGAGGCCCACCGTGACCGTGACCCTGCGACCCGTCATCCTCTTCGAGCCCGATCCCGAGGCCGACCGCGCCTACGACGCGGCGCTCGACCTGCTCGCGGACGCCATCGCCGAGCGGCTCATCGCCGAGGCCCGTGCCGAGGTCGCCGCCGAGCTCGGGCTCAAGCCCGAGGCCCTGGCGCATGACGGTGAGAGCCTCACCGACCACGCCCGCGAGCACATGGGCCGGCGGACCGGCTCGAAGGTGTCGCGATGACGCCGGATGTCCTCGACGTGTTCGGCGCCGACGGGCTGCTGGCGGCACGGTTCGACGGGTACGCGCCGCGGTCCGGTCAGATCGCCATGGCCCGCGCCGTGGACCTCGCCCTCGACGACGGCGCTCACCTGCTCGTCGAGGGGCCGACCGGGACGGGCAAGAGCCTCGCCTATCTGGTGCCGTCGGTGCTCCATGCGGTGCGCACGGGCGGGCGGGTGCTCGTGGTGACGGCGAACATCGCGCTCCAGGAGCAGCTGGTCAGCAAGGATCTGCCGCTGCTGACCGAGGTGCTGCCGGTCTCGTTCG
>JAYZDP010000025.1:0-6516 GCA_036337765.1 Acidobacteriota bacterium | reverse complement strand
GGCCAGAGACCGATCTCGATCTCGACATCGTGATCGAAGACACGCATACGGGCGAGGTCGTCTCGTACGGCAATTCCGGCGCATCGTCGACCGACGACGCGGCCTTCCCGACCTGTCCCTAGTCTCAGTCTTCAACAACACCCCACGAAGGGGCTTTTCGCGATGAAGCAGCCTGCGTTGGCTAGTTCATGGGGACGAGTCGGACTCGCTGCTCTTTTGCTGCTCGGTGGAGCCGTGCACGCTCAGGATACTGAGGTCGAGGCCTTCACCTGAACGACGCGTCCATTCTGGGGAACCTGTCAGAGAAGACCAACGCCATCGGTCCCTGGTTCTCCGAGTCCCACTGCACCATCGGCGTGAAGGTGAGCTGGAACTTGTCGCCGAACTGGCCGGTGATCTCGGTGAAGATGCGGGCCTCGCTGTAGTTGTCGTCGTCGTTGCGGATATTGGTCTCGGGATAGTCCGAATGGCGGAGGTTGACCTCTGTATCCAGCGTCCAGGTCACCTCGGCGGCGGCCGGAGTCGCGACGATCGCAAGGCACAGCAATCCGAGTCCCAGCTCACGCATAGTGCTCGAAACCCTCTGAGTTGTGGCGGTGCAGGCGGATTACATTCGGGCTCGGCGCAGCAGCGCACGACTCACGAGCGCCAGAGCGGTCATCGATCCGCCCCACTGCAGGAGCATGTTGCCAATGCCCTCACGCGTCCATAGGCCGACCCCGCGCTGCTGCCAGAACCACCAGGCGATCAGCGCCACCGCCTGGATCACCACCAGGACGATGGCCCACTCCCATGGGCGGCCGACGTGGAAGTTCTGGTCGGGTGTGTCGATCATCTCTTCCCGGAAGCGTCGGACACCGAAACGCAACACGGCTACCGCGAAGAAGAGCCCGGCCACCAACAGTGCCACCGACCAGACGAAGTCTTGGTTGCGAAACACCGGCTCCCAAAGCGCCGACGGCAGGCCGGCGAGAAAGACGAACGCGACGAGGTAGGGCATCGCCCGCTTGCGTGAGACCCCCGACACCTCTTCCACCGCACGGGTGCCGACCTCGAAGACGGCTACGAAGCTCGTCCAGGCGGCGAAGACCAGCGCGAGGAAGAAGAGCACCATGAAGAACGCTCCGCCCGGGATCTCCTCGAAGAGGCGCGGCACCCAGACGAAGGTCAGCCCCTCGTTGCCGGCGCCGACGACTTCTGACGCCGCGTCGGGCCGGCGAGCGAAGACCGTGCACAGGACCAGGATGCCGGCCAGCAACGAGATGGCGTTGTTGCCCACCGCCAGCAGTACGCCGTTGAGGTTCGTGTCTTCATGGGCGCGTGAGTAGATGGCGTAGGTCAGGACCAGGCCCCAGCCGGCTCCCGTGTCGAAGGCGTTCTGCGACAGCGCTTCGAGCCAGACGCGGGCGTTGGCGAGCTCGCCCCACTGTGGAGTGAAGAGGAACGCCAGGCCGCGCTCGGCGCCCGGCAGGGTCACCGCGCGCACCGCCAGCACCACTACCAGGGCGACAAGGATCGGCATCAGGACCTTGGTGAGACGTTCGATGCCCGACACTCCGTAGACCACTACCCAGGCCGCCATGAGGACCGCGACCGCTTGCAGCCCGACCGCCAGCGGGCTGAAGGCGAGCTCGTTCCAGATCTCCTCCGAGCGTCCCGAGAGTTGCCCGGTGAGAGCCGCGAACAGGTAGCGCAGGGTCCAACCCATGACGCTGGCGTAGTAGAAGCCGATGCCGGCCACCACGAAGGCGATCCACATGCCCATCCAGGCGAAGCGCTCGCCCAGCAGTTCGCGGAAGGCGGCGGCGGGCCCCTTGCGAAGCGCCTTACCGAGAGCGAACTCGGTGATGATGAGAGGGATCGACCACAGAAACAGAAACACCACCCAGGCGATCAGAAACGATCCACCGCCCTGGGTGGCGACGATGCGCGGGAAGCGCCAGATGTTGCCGGTTCCCACCGCCATGCCGAGCATCGCCACCATCAGTCCCCAGCGGCTCGAGAAGAAGGTGGAAGCGGTCGCGCTCGCCATTTCGTGAGAATCTACCTGATAATCCGTAACAGGCAGCTCGCGCGTGGGAGGGATGTCATGACGACGACGCGAAGATCGTTTCTGTCGACCGGAGCCGCCGGGCTCGCTTTAGGTCTGGCTGCTCGCGATGGGGCTGCGGCCGCTCCTGCCATTGCTGCAACGGACACCGTGGCCTCCGCCTCCGAGCGCCTGCGGTTGATCGAGTCCGCTCACTTCGGGCGCAAGTCGGGGGCCGAGAGTCGCGATGGAATGGCGATCTGCACCCATCCGCTGGCTTCGAACGAAGCCGTCCAGGTCCTGCGCGAGGGCGGCAACGCTGCCGACGCCGCCCTGGCGGCGTCGATCACACAGACCGTCGTCGAGCCCCACATGACTACGATCACCGGCTGTCTGTGCCTTCTGTACTGGGACGCCGCGACGAAGAAGGCCTACTACTGCAACGGCAACGTCAATGCGCCGCTGGCGGAGATCCCGAACTTCGGCGCCGCCGACATCGCCGGGGGTCGGGGCGTCGCCGTGCCCGGCTGGTGGGGAGGCTTCGAGGCGGCACACGACCGCTTCGGCTCGGTTCCCCGTCGGCGGTTGATGGAGGGCGCGATCCGCTACGCCCGCGATGGCTTCGAAACCCATCCGTTCCTGTGGGGCGAGATGTTCGCCCAGGTCCACAAGATCGGCCTCACCGAGGCCGGGCGCGAGATCTACCTGCCGGAGGGGGCCCTGGAGAGGCCGGGTGAGCTGCTCGTTCAGCGCCGCGCGGCCGACGTGCTGGAGCGGCTCGCCGAGGAGGGCAACGACTACTTCTACCGCGGTGACTTCGCGGCCGAGATCGTCCGCGTCGTCGGGGAGGCGGGAGGGGTTCTGACCCGCGAGGACTTCGAGCGCTACCGGGCGCGCTGGCAGGAGCCCGCTCTGGGCAGTTACCGGGGCTGGGACCTGGTGGGCTCGCCGCCGCCCGACAACGGTGGCACCCACATTATCGAGATGCTGCACATGCTCGAGAACCTCGACATCGCGACGCTCGGGCCGCCGACCGAGAATCCAGAGGTCCTCTACCAGATGGCGACGGTGGCCAATGCTGTCTACTCGGAGGGCGGTCGCCAGCGCGATCCTGAGAGCTATCCGCTCCCCCTCGAGACCCTGCTGTCGAAGGACTATGCCCGCATGCGCTTCGAGCTTCTGCAGATGGGCAACTACGAGATCGACACCTCGCCGGCCGCGGTGCCCAACCCAGGCAGCAACCACGTGACGGTCGCGGACGCGAAGGGCAACGTCTGCACGATCCTGCACTCCTGCATGTCGCTGCCGTGGTCGAACGGACTGTTCGCCGATGGCGTGTCGATCTGCGCCGCGGGCGCCCACTTTTCGCGCGTGATGCCGAAGCCCGGCGGACGGATCTCGGCCTACGTCGCGCCCAACATGGTGCTGCGTGGCGGCGCCCCGGTGCTCGCCTCGGGCTCGCCGAGCGTGGGGCTGCTGCAGAACATCCTTCAGAACACCGTCAACATGCTCGACTTCGGCGTCGACATAGAGACGTCTGTGCACACGCCGCGTTTCGGCGGGCCCGCCTGGAACGTGCCGACGCCGGGCCTGACCTCGATCGAGGTCGACGTTGCGGAGGGCGTGCGCAGCGCTGCCTCCAAGCACGGCATCGCCTGGGACGTGGTCAATCCGTGGAACTGGCTGCACGGCTCATTCGAAGGCATCTGGATCGATCCGGTGACGGGGGTCATGAGTGCCTGTGGCGATCCTCGCCGGACGTCTCAGGCGTTGGCCGCCTGATGCGTTGTCGAGCGGTGGTAGCGGCGGTGGTCGTCGTGGCAGGCGCCTGCGCTGCGCCGTCCGCCGAGCCCCCCGGCCGCGCCGAGATCGAGGGTGAGCTCGAGCGTCTGTTCGACGATGTGTGGCAGCGCTCGCTCGAGCAGAGCGTCCTGCTACGAGTGCGCGAGGGGCTGGCGGTCGTGGCTCTCGACGACCTTACCCACGCCGGCTTTCTCGCCGATCTCGAGCGCTCAATGGAATGGCTCGAGCGGCTCGAGGCGATCGATCTGTCGGCGGTGGATCGCAAGCAGGCGCTGGGAGCCGAGGCGCTGCGCTGGCGACTGGAGACCGCGCTCGAGGGAGAACGCTGGTTCTGGCACGAGGGCTTCCTCACCCCGTACCTTTCGCCGCTGCCGGATCTGCGACAGGTGTTCTCGTCCCGACCGGTAGCGACACGCGCGGAGCGCCTCGACTACCTGCCGCTGCTCGCCCAGGTTCCGGGCTACCTGGCCCAGATCGAGGACCGTGCGCGGGGCCAAGCTGAGCGCGGCATTGCGGTGTGGAAGGACAACCTCGCACCGTGCGTGGCGCTCGTACGTGCGCTCAGCGCGCCGCTCGACGAGGGTCCGTTCGGGGTCGCCACCGAGCGCTTCGGCGACATCGCGGCGAGCCAGTTGGCCGAGTTCCAGGCGTCTGTGGGAGCTGTGGTGTCGGGCGAGATCGCGGCCGCGGTCGAGAGCTTGGCTGTCTATCTGGAGGGCCCCTACGCCGAGGTCGCCCCCGACGGGGTCGGAGCGGCCCAGTGGCCTGACGGAGAGGAGTACTACCGTTTCGCCACCCGGCGCTCGACGACCATGGACGTCACCCCCGCCGAGGTGCACGAGATCGGGAACGAGCTGGTCGCCGAGATGGAAGCCGACATGGCGTCGATCCGTTCGGAGGTCGATCCGGAGGTCTCCCGCGACGCTTTCCGTGCCGACCTACGCACCAACGAGCGCTTCTTCCCGACCGCGCCCGAGGAGGTCGGGGAGCGATTGATGGTCGCTGCCGCCGACATGGATGCCGTCGTCGATCGGCTGTTCGCCTCCCGTCCGGATGCTCCCTATGCGGCGCGGCGCCTCGATCCGACCCTCGAGGCTAGTCAGACCTACGGCTACTACGACCCGCCACGCTCCGATCAGCCGGAGGGGATCTACTTCTTCAACGGCTCGCGGCTCGACGAGCGCAGTTGGCTCAACCTGCGCGCCGTGTCGCTGCACGAGCTGATCCCCGGTCACCACTTCCACATCGGCCGCCAGCTTGCCGACCCGGACCTGCCCCAGTTCCGTCGCGGAGACTGGCACGGCGCCTTCACCGAAGGCTGGGGCTCGTACGCCACCTGGCTCGGCGTCGAGGCCGGGATCTACGACGAGGATCCCTACAGCCGCTATGGCATGTACATCCTCGAAATCTTCCTCGCCACCCGCCTGGTGGTCGACACCGGGATGAATGTCTTTGGCTGGACGCTGGAAGAGGGCCGCGAGTACATGCGCGAGCACACCTTGGAGTCGGAGACCCAGATCGCGACCGAGTCGCTGCGCTACGCAGCCGACATGCCGGCGCAGGCCCTGGCCTACCAGATGGGGAAGCTCAAGTTCATCGAGCTACGCGAGCGCGCCGCGCAATCCCTGGGCGAGCGCTTCGACGTTCGCCGCTTCCACGAGGCGATCCTCGAGAACGGGTCGCTGCCGATGTCGGTGCTCGAACGACACATCGATCGATGGATCGAAGAAGAGAGGGAGCGTTCCGGATGATTCGATCAACCGCCTGGCTTGTGATGCTTCTCGTCGGGGCCGCCTCCGGCCTCGCCGAAGCCGCGACACACGGTGTCCTCACCCTGAGGGATGGCTTTGAGCTGGAGAGCGTGTCCGATCCCCAGATCTCGCCCGACGGCACGCAGGTCGTCTATGTGCGCGGCTTCGCCGACATCATGACCGATCGCTTCTACTCGAACCTCTGGATTGACAATTAATCGTACGCGTATAGAATACGACCCTTCCACAAGGAGAACTGCGCCATGACCCGTCTCGTAACCTGTCTTTCCCGTCTCGCTCTCGCCGCGAGCCCCGTCGCCTTCGCTGCTGCGGCCAATCTCGAAGACGTCACCTTTCATCGTGACGTGCAGCCGATCCTCCAGCAGGAGTGCCAGCTCTGCCACCGTCCGGACGGTGCCAACCTAGGCGGCATGGTCGCCCCCATGGCACTGACCACCTACGACGAGGCCCGCCCCTGGGCGAAGTCGATCGCCAAGCAGGCAGAGGCCCGCACGATGCCGCCATGGCATGCATCCGAGCATCAGGCCGGCCTGTTCGCGAACGAGCGCACGCTCTCTGACGATCAGATCGCAACTCTTGTGGGGTGGGCGAAGGCGGGAGCGCCTGCGGGCGACATTGCCGCTGCCCCTGAGCCGGTCACCTGGGCGAGCGACGACGGGTGGCTGATCGGTGAGCCCGATCTCATCCTGACCCCTGACGAGGCGTACTTCGTCGAAGATGAGGTGAATGACCACTACGTCACGCTCCGCACGAAGATGACCGACGAGCTCCTGTCTGAGGATCGCTACGTCAAGGCGATCGAGTTCCGCCCTGGCAGCTCGGTGGTGCACCACATCATCGTTCCGAGCCTCGGCGGCATCGCCCCGGGCAACGACCCGACCGTTCATCGTGACGGTATCGGCACCTTGATGA
>JAYZDP010000024.1:0-7302 GCA_036337765.1 Acidobacteriota bacterium | reverse complement strand
GAACACGTGTCGCCAGCTTGAGGCTGGGGTGAGAAGGAGACGCGATACGTGACTATCGGTACCAACGACATGGATCACGCGTTTGCCTTCTACGACGCTCTGCTCGGCGAGGTCGGTGGCAAGCGGCTCACTCCCCCTCCTGAGCCAACAGGGCGGGTCTCCCGAGGTAATCCAGAATCGCTACAACGAGGCGATCGAGCTGGGTGCAACAGACGATGGCGAGCCGGGCGAGCGCATCCCCGATGTCTTCTACGGTGCCTACGTACCCGACCAAGCCGGCAACAAGATCTGTTTCTTCCAGATGAGTTGACCGAAATGAGGTGCTGAATAGGACCCCATTCGGTCCGTTACCCTCGGCGGCGAGGCGGGGTGCCCGATTCTGGGTGACATTGGCCCAGGCGAGGGCCGGGTCCCCTCCATGAACGGTGCGAAGTACTTTCAGAAGATGATCGATCGGCGAAAGGAGTCGAACTGATGGCCGGCTACTTCATCCTGCACACCAAATGGCACACCCTCGACAAGCTGCGCGAGTACCAGGCCGGCGCGCGCACGTCGCTCCAGGCGGCCGGCGCAGAGTCGATCGTGTACGACGCGAAGACCGAGGTCGTCGAGGGCGAGTCGCGATTCCCTGCCACGGTGATCATCAAGTTCGAGTCCCTGGAGGCTGCCAAGGCCTGGTACAACTCGCCGGACTACCAGGCCATCCTCGGACTGCGTCTCACTTCGTCGGAAGGCGTTGCCCGCTTCGCTGACTCCTGAGACCCGCAACAGAAGTGGGAATCTGAGGATGAACACGATGCGTTGCATCTTCCCCACACACGAATACACAGTGCATGGCAGAGCACGCAGCCTGTTCACGCGCAAGTTGACCGCGGCGGTCGACTTCTACGACGCCCATCCTGCGGCTGCTCGCTGGTCGGTTCCCGGCGCGTCGGCTGTTTCCTGCCGGAGCACTTGGCGTACTGGTGAGCGTCGTCGAAGAAGTTCTTGATGAATGGGTTGCGCGGGTGATGGTGCACTACCGTTGACACAATCCAGAGAACGCTCAGTGCTGGAATCTGGTGACACCCAGGAGATCGTGCGGCCACTGATCAAGATCCCGCTCGAAGGATCGGAGGAGGAACGTCAGGACCGAGTCCGCCGCTATGGCGACTTCAGCAGTGCCGTGCAGCCGTTCAGGCGACGATCTTGCCGTGTCGATCTAACTTCCTTATTTAGTTCTCTTTGAGATGGTCGGGACGGGGAGATTCGAACTCCCGACCCCCTGAACCCCATTCAGGTACGCTACCAGACTGCGCCACGTCCCGACCGGTACGGATCTGCTCTTCTAGTCGGCGTTGGGGTCGGTGTCCCGCAGGATTGCGAGGGCCTCGCGGACCTCATCCAGTGCCGCACCTACGCCTTGTTCGAGAGTTTCTATACGTTGCTTGAGTTCGGTGTCAACCGATTCCTCTGCGGGGTCGTCGCCGGCTGACTCGGCGATCGCCTCGGGCGTGTCCTCGGAGATTGCCTCGGCCTCCTCCTCGGCCGCCTCGTCGTGCTCCTGAGAGCTTTCAGCGGTCGTCGCCCCCACGTCCTCATCGGAGACTTCGCCGGCGTCCGCCTCGTCGTCGGTGGAGACTTCGACCTCTTGCCCGGCCTCAGCGACGGCCTCCTCGATGCCTGCCTCTTCGGTAGGGAGCTCCTTGCCATCCTCGATCTCGGCCTCGAGGCGCTTCTTCGCACCGGCGATCGTGTAGCCTTCCTCGTAGAGGAGCTCCTTGATGCGCCGGATGATGCCGATCTCGCGGTCGCCATAGACGCGCTGACCGGACTTGGATTTCGACGGCTTCAGCGAGGGAAACTCGGTCTCCCAGTAGCGAAGCACGTACGGCTGGATATCGACGGCGCGGCAGGCTTCGCCGATCTTGTAGTAGAGCTTCTTAGAAACGGTCCCGTTCCCCCGGGCGGGATCCTATCTAGTTCCGAGGAGCGGCTCCACATCCACGTCGAGACACGCCGTCAGTCTTTCGGGTTCGCGCCCTCGATCGGCTCGACCAGGGTCTTGAGCTTGCGTGCCGGACGAAAACTCAGGCCGTTGTGAGGCCCGATGAAGATCTGTTCGCCATTGGTCGGGTTGACTCCGCGGCGTCCGGGGCGCGAGGTGACCTCGAAGACGCCGAAGTTCTTGATTCGTACCGCGCGACCTTCGCTCAAGGTGGACTTCATGGCCGTGAAGATCGAGTCGACGACCTCGGCCGCCTCGTTCTTGGTCAGTCCTCCGTGTCGCTCGTAAACACTGTCAACGAGATCCGCCTTGGTCGTCCCGTACCGTCTCTTCGTCATCGATCAAGCCTCCACGACAGAAACCGCCAAACCGGGCGTTCCGCCTTACCAAAAACAACAGCAAATATGGCTACTTAGTATAGGTGACGCGAGCTAGCGGGCCAAGCGTCCCGCTGCCGCCGGTGCCGATAGACTGCCCCGAAATCGCAATGAGCCCCGAGAACCACGCAACCACGCGCGCATCGACCGGCGAGCCGGCCGAACTGACTCTTCGCGTCCTGGTGATCGGCGCGGTCCTCAGCGTCGTGATGGCTGCGGCGAACACCTACCTCGGCCTGAAGGTCGGCATGACGGTCAGCGCCTCGATCCCGGCGGCCGTCATCTCCATGGCGATCCTGCGCGGCCTTTTCCGAGGTGGAACCATCCTCGAGAACAACCTGGTGCAGACCATGGCCTCTACCGGCGAGAGCCTCGCCGCTGGCGTCATCTTCACGGTCCCGGCGCTGGTGATGGTCGGTGCCTGGCAGAGCTTCGAGATCCTGCCGACTACGATGATCGTGGTGCTCGGCGGGCTTTTGGGGGTGGTCTTCATGGTGCCGATGCGAAAGGCGCTGATCGTCGACCGGCCTGACCTGGTCTACCCCGAAGGTGTCGCCTGCTCCGAGGTCCTAGAGGCCGGCCAGCAGGGGGGGCGAGGCCTTGGCGCGATCGCGGCGGGTCTGGGAGTCGGCGCTGCCTTCAAGCTCCTCGAGACCGGCCTCGGGGTAATCCGGGCGGTCGTCGAGGTGGCCGCGGTCCGCGGCCGATCGGTCTTTTACTTCGGCAGCGACATGAGCGTGGCCCTCCTCGCGGTGGGATACATCGTCAATCTCCGCATTGCGGCGTTGATCACCTTCGGCGGCGCCCTCGGTTGGCTGGTCGCCATACCCTTGCTCGGCGGGGCTGACCCTAGCGGAGACCCGATCGCTGTTGCCAACGCGCTGTGGAGCGAGAAGGTTCGCTACATCGGCGTTGGCACCATGCTGATCGGCGGGGTGCACTCGATCTGGAGCGTGCGCGGCGGGATTGCGGCGGGGCTCGCGGGAATCGGCGGATTCAGCAATCGAGACAGCACGGTGGCCCGTACCGAGCGCAACCTCAGCATGATGGCGCTGCTGGTCATCTTTCTCGCGACCGTGATCGCAACCGTGTTCTTCTACGACTCGTTGATAGGCGACTTTCCGCTCGCAGCGCTGACGGCGGGAGTCATGGTCGTCACCGCCTTTCTCTTCGTGGCGGTGGCCACCTACATCGCCGGGCTGGTCGGGTCGTCGAACTCTCCGGTATCGGGGATGACGATCTGTGCGCTCCTGATCGCAGCCGGGGTACTCCTCGCCCTGGGGATTCGTGGCGACTCGGCGATCCTGGCGACACTCGGAGTCGCTGGTGTGGTCTGCTGTGCGACCTGCACCTCAGGCGACATCGCCCAGGATCTCAAGACCGGGCTTCTCGTCGGCGCCACGCCAGCGCGCCAGCAGCTGGTGGAGATCATCGCGGTCCTCGTCCCGGCCGCCTTCTTCGCTCCCATCCTGAGCCTCCTGCACAGCTCGTATGGCATCGGCACCGGCGAGCCTGGGAGCCTCGCCGCGCCGCAGGCTGGTCTGTTCGCCAGCCTCGCAGACGGCTTCTTCGGCGAAGGCACGCTGCCGTGGAACATGATCCTCATCGGTATCGGGGTAGGGGCAGCCTTGATCCTTCTCAATGTCGCTCTGGAGCGGAGCGGATCGAGCTTCCGGGCCCACGTAATGCCCGTGGCAGTGGGTATCTACCTTCCCTTCTCACTCGACATCCCCATCCTGATCGGTGGCATTCTGCGGGCCATCCTGTCGAAGGCGAACGAGGGCAACGAGGGCGGCGACCGCGGGGTGCTCTTCTCCTCCGGCCTGATCGCTGGCGAGGCACTCCTTGGCATCCTGCTGGCGGTCGTCTTGTGGCGGGAGATCGAGCTCCCGTCCTGGACCACTCCGGCGCTCGTCTCACTCGCTCTCTTCGGCGGGGTCTGCTGGCTGCTCGCGCGCGAGGCTCGCCGCACGGAGTCCTAGCTTCTTTGGCCGGCGGATCACCAGCCGAATCGGCACCCCCGGTAGGCCGAGCTCCCGGCGCAACGAATTCTCCAGGTAGCGGCGAAGAGTGCTCTTCTGCGGCAGTACGCGGTTGGCGAAGAACATGAAAGTGGGCGGCTGTGCGCCAACCTGCGACGCATAGAGAAGCTTCCACGGCTTGCCAGACACCGTCGGCATGTGGTGTGCCGCGACCGCACGCTGCAGGATCTCATTCAGCCTGGAGGTTTCGACTTGCAGCGAGTAGTCCTCGAGGATCTCGGCGATGGCAGGAAAGAGCCGGTCCACACGTCGGCCGGTCAAGGCCGACACGTTGACCCGGGGTGGATCCGCCAGCAATTCCCCCAGCCGAGCGAAGCCATCCTCGACCTTCTCGCGCGCCGCCTCATCGACCAGATCCCACTTGTTCGCCACTATCACCGTCGCCCGACCCAGCTCCCACGAGGTCGCCGCGATCGCAAGATCTCCGCTGGTGATTCCATCGGCGGCGTCGATCACCACCAGCCCGACCTTGGCGCGCTCGAGCTGGCGCCGCGCCATCATGACGGCCAAGTCTTCCGCAGCCCCTGAAACGCGGCTCCGCCGCCGAATGCCGGCGGTGTCGACGAGAACAAAAGACCGCCCCTCCCATGAGACGACCGAATCGATCGGGTCGCGCGTGGTTCCAGCCATCGGCGAGACCAGCGCGCGGTTGTCGCCAAGCAGGCGATTCAGAAGGGAGGACTTGCCGACGTTGGGGCGCCCGACGATGGCGATCGGCACCCCCTTCGCCAGCGGCGACTCGCTCGCCTCTGGCAGCACCTCGACCACGGCCTCCGACAGGGTCTCCATCCCGATGCCGTGCTCGGCCGAGATCAGCAACGGTTCGAATCCCAGGCTATAGAACTCGTGAACGTGAAGATCCGCGTCGCGCGTATCGGCCTTGTTGACCGCCAACACGATCGGCTTGGCGTAGCGGCGAATCACCTCCACCACCTCGTGATCGCCGGGCACCGGTCCGGCACGCCCGTCCACGACCAGAACCAGCACGTCGGACTCGTCGATCGCCAACAGCACCTGTTCGTTGAGTCCGATCGAGTCGTCCTTGTCTGGTAGCAGACCACCGGTATCGATGAGATCTACGGTGCGCACCTCGGCCAGCTCTGCACTGGCGACGATGCGATCGCGAGTGACCCCAGGAAGGTCGTGCACGATCGCCCGCCGCTGGCCGACCAGCCGGTTGAAGAGCGTCGACTTGCCAACGTTGGGCCTGCCGACGATCGCCACCGCGGGGCGCTCGCGAGCCGCCGACTCGACGACCGGTACAGAGGCGAAGCTCATCGTGACTACTCGAAGGTGGTGTCGAGCTCGCGGAACAGCACCAGCCACTTGTCTTGGCGCTCGCGCTTCATCTGGTACTTGACTCGGTTGGTTTGGTCGAGGGCCTCGGAGAGCACCTGGTCCGTGCCGGCCGCATAGACGCGCAGATCCCACACCTCGAGCGTGGTCACGAAGGCGTTGGCGTAGTTCCAGATCTGGACATCCTCGACCTGCACGCTCTTCACGGTGGGCCGGATGACGCGGCTCTCCACCAGGAGATCGCCGATGCGCTTCTCCATCCCGGCGATCTCCTTCTCGGCCGCGTGCCCTGTCAGTGCACTCGCGATCCGCTCGCGCAGCGGCGGCACAGTGGCCTCGGTATGCAGCTCCAGGATCTCTTTAACCAAAGGGTCCTCGATCCCGTGCTCGCGCGAGTACGCCCGCAGCGCCTCAAGGTCGCCAATCGAGTAGGCTTTCGCGAGTCGGGGCGCGTAGAGATCCAGCGCCGTCTGGATGGCCGCCTCGTCGATCTCGGCGACCTCGCCGGTATCCACGCACGCGAGCAGGCTCCCCATCACCAGGGCGACCGCCAGGGCCAGCACCGGCGACGCAAGTTCTTTCCGAAGCGACATGAAGCTCATAGTATCCGCGACAAGGTGCGCTGCATCGCCTGTTTTCTTTGACCTCGCCGGCACTTGGAAGTCCCCGAACCACCCCTGCGCCGGTTCCCGCGGCGTGGTTTGACACTCCGCAAACCATCTCTCTACAATCCACCCCGCTGCGAAAGTGGCGGAATTGGTAGACGCGCTAGGTTCAGGTCCTAGTGGTCGCAAGGCCGTGGGGGTTCGAGTCCCCCCTTTCGCACCATCCCTGGAGCCATGTCGGAGCCGCAGGTCACCTCGACGGCAACGCTGAACCGCCTCTCGGTGTACCTACGCTGTCTCCGAGAGTTGCTCCGCCATGGCTACGAGACGGTCTCTTCGCGGGAGCTCGCCGACCGCTTCCACCTTTCCTCGGCTCAGATCCGCAAGGACTTGGCCCAATTCGGCGACTTCGGAATCCGGGGTGTCGGCTACCAGATCGAGCCCCTAGTCGCGCGCCTGCACAGCCTGCTTGGCCTGGACCAGAAGCACCCGATCGTGATCGTGGGGATGGGAGCGCTCGGCAACGCCCTCGCGGGCTACATCCACTTCAACGACGACAGTTTCGAGGTCGTCACCGGTTTCGACAGCGATCCAGCCAAGATTGGCACCGAACAGCGCGGCATCCCAATCAAGAATGTCGCATTGATCGGCAGTGAGATTGCTGACCCCGGCGCCACGATCGCGGTCCTCACCGTTCCTGCGGCATCGGCGGCGACCTGCTACGACGCTCTCGTCGCGGCCGGCGTTCGAGCGATCCTCAACTTCGCGCCGGTTCCGCTCCCAGATCGCGAAACTGTGCGTCTGAAGAACGTCGACCTCAGGACGTACCTCGAGGAGACCTCATTCCTCCTGCGCAAGCTTCCCGACAGCGAAGAAAGCTGACTCGGCTCTGGCCGTAGGTGCGCTCATCGAGCCTTTCGAGCGTGGCAGGCAGCGCTAGCTCCACATCGCGGTGGTGTTCAACGGCAAGTGTGGCGCCGCTTACCAGCAGAACC